>JACQYN010000098.1 GCA_016208235.1 Deltaproteobacteria bacterium | reverse complement strand
GCCACCTCAAACGCGGAGAGCGCGGCATCATAGTCACTTTGGGACAAGGCGTCGGAAGGGCCTAACTGCTTGGCCCGCCCCCAGTCCCGCTCCGCCTGGAAGAGCTTGGCCTTCAACTGGCCCAAGTCGGCTTCGGCCCGCTTCACGTTGGCCCTGGCCTGGGCCAGGGCAGCTTTGGCCTGGGAGACGTCCGCGGCGTAAAGAGCATCGTCAATCTTGGCCAGCACCGTTCCCGCCTCCACGTGGGAGCCGTAATCCACCGTGTTGCCGTTTTTATCCTTGCCGAAGGCCACGATCCTTCCCGCCACCTGGGCGCCGATGTCCACCACTTCCTCCGGCTCCACCGTGCCGGTGGCGCTGATGGTGGCCAGGAGATCGCCCCGGGTAATCGGCGTCGTGCGGAAGGAAGCGGTGTTTGAGTGGTTCTCCAGCCAGAACCAGGTGGCCAGCAAGAGGACCAGGAGCAACGGGAGGGCGATGAGGAGCCGCTGCTTTAGGGGACGCCCCCGGAGATTTGTCACCAGTTTATCGAGAAATATCAACAGCTTATTAAATAATTTTCTAACCATAAAAGTCCTTCAAAATGTCCTTCAAACTGCGGGATTAAGCCCCGGCCTCTTTTTCTTAATACTATTTAATTATAACACGGGAGATCATTATTTACGGCGAGGTGGGTGCATTTTTGATGGCTGGGGAAGCAAGGCGAAAGGAACTTGTTTCTTCAGGCGGGTAGGGGAGGGGGATCTGGAGTGAGCAGTAAGCAGTAAGCAGTGAGCAGTAAAAAAAGGGTGGCCGTAAGGTTTATTTTTTATTGGCCTGAAAAGTTTTAACCCGCACAGGCTGGAAAGCCTGTGCTACCGATACTTTTCATGATTTACGGGTGGGCCGAAGGCCAATGAATAACTGCTTACTGCTCACTATTTTCTGCTCACAGCTCACTGCTTGTAGCCGCTCTTGGGATAAATATTGCGGGGGTTCCAGAACATCCAACCGCTGGCGCCGAAATCGTCGGAGGCCTTGATCTGGATGCGCATCTCCTCTTCGTTGAAGAATTTTCTGCCGAACGCATAATCCCGGAAGGCCTGGAGCCAGGGCCGGAAGCGCAGGGGAGAGACCTGAGTGCGCTCCTGAGCCCGTTTCAGGGAGAGGTAAACGATTTTATAGGGGTGCTGCACCGGATTGCGATAGTTGGGAATCCCCAGGTGGTAACCGGAAGGATAGACCATGGGGGAGATTACGTCCACGGCCTCGACCACGGGTTGGATCTTCTGGCCGATATCGGTGTCGTTGGTGTTCCAGCAGGCGTAGCCGAAGATGTCCGCGGCCACCATCACGTTGTAGGGTTCCAGGGCCTTGTAGGCCGCTTTCAGGAAGCGGTGATGGCTTCGGTGCGGCTTTCTTCGTTGGCGGGCTTGGAAAACCCGGCGCCCCGGTTGTCGGGAAAACGGACGTAATCGAACTGCACCTCATCGAAACCCAGCTCTGCGCCGATCTTGGCGATGGCGATGTTGTAATCCCAGACCTCCTGGCGGAAGGGATCGACCCACCGCAGTTTCTCCCGGTCCCGGAACACCGCGCCGCTCTTGTCTTTGACGGCCAGATGGGGTTTGGCCGCGGCCAGGGGATCGTCCTTAAAGACCACGATGCGGGCGATGAGGTAGAGGCCCTGCTCCTTCAGGCGGCCCATAAGCTCCTTCATGTCCTTGATCAGGATCGGCTTATTGGCCCCGATCTCCTCGGCCAGGGGGAGGTCCACCTTAAAGGGGATGAACCCCTTGTCACCCTTGATGTCGATGACCAGGGCGTTCAGGTTGTTTTCCTTCACGGCCTCCAGAACGGCCCCCCGCAGCTTTTTACTGAAGACGCCGTAAACGGTGAGATAGAGCCCCTTGACCTTGAAGGGTTCAAGGGCGATCTCCGTTTGGGGGTTTCCTAATTCCGAGGTGGCCATCTCCCGCCGCTTATAACCCGCCGCCCTTAACTTCAGGATCTCCCCGGTCCCCTCCAGGCGGAACGCTCCTTCCTTATCGGTGCGCACCGCCTGATCGCCCAGGGTGGCGACGGCCGCGTGGATGGGGGCCTTGGTTTGGGCGTCAATAATTTTGCCCTCAATGGCCTGGGCCGCGGCCGCGCTTGCCACCACCACCACTAAGACAAGTAAGCAAGTAATTAACCGGTTCATGCCATCTCCACCAATTCTGCAAAGATATAGAATCGGAGAATGATAGGTTTTCAGCAGCCAGAATCCAGAAAAAAACTAAAAACTAAAAACTGATCACTGACCACTGACCACTGACCACTGGCTACTGACCACTAACTCAATAAGTCTTGTGTCCCTTTTCCTGGGCCCGGCCTTGGATAATGGCGGCAAAGTTTTTGGTGCCGTCGCCGTTGACCATCAGGTAGCGGGGCTGGGCCATGATCTTTTCGGACTTGGAGGCATGGCGGCGGTCGATGCTGAAGGCCGTCACGTAGCCCGTTTTGGCGGCCTCTTTTTCCAGGAAGTCGTCATAGATGCCGAAGGGCCAGGCCAACAGGTCCACTTTGCCGCCCAACTTTTTTTCCAGAACGGCCTTGGACTTGTTAAGTTGCGTCTCCACCAGCTTCTGATATTCCGCGGGCTTGAGCTTCTTCTTATCCTTCTTGAAATTGGGATGCCAGAAGGTGTGGCCCTGGAGGTCGAAGAGACCGGTTTTTTGCACTTCCTTGAGCTGCTCCCAGGTCATGGCATAAGAGGCGTTGGAAACGCAAGATGGGTAAATGAACAGGGTTACGGGAATGTTGTACTTCTTTACCAGGGGCAGCATATCGGAGTAAACGGTCTTGTGCGCGTCATCCGCGGTAATCACCACCGATTTGGGGGGCGGAGCCGGACCTTCGCCCTGGAGGTAGTTCACCAGCGTCCTTAAGGGAATAACCGTATATTCGTTGTCCTTCAGCCATTGGAGCTGGGCCGCAAACACCTCGGTCTTCACGGTCATGCCGTCGGCCACCGCGGGGCCGAAACGGTGGTAACACAGCACCGGGACGCTCACCGGATCGTCAGCGAACGCCGCAGGGCCGCAGAAACACAGGGCCAGCCAGAGAAAGGCGGCAAAAATACGGGTCATTTAAGGGCATCCTTTTAGGGCAATGGAATCGTTGCCGGGGTAAGGGGGCAATCAGGGGTTGCTCCACTTTCACCTAGTCTAAGAGGTTTAGAGAAATATACCAGAATCGACCCTAAAATGAAGTTTAGAAATCACCCGCAATAAAATTTTCTGACCAGGTTAAAAATCGCAATTTTTTCTTATTGTCAAAGATACCATACCATGGTAGGGTATATAAAAAGCCCAGCGGCTATCTCGGATGGCAAGCATGGCGGGAAGCGTGCTGCTTCGAACCGACCTGGCGTTGGGGTAATAAGCCTTAAGGTGCGATCATTTTTAGATAATCACAGGTAATCATGTATCCGTCGGACGAATTAAAAAAACAGATGCAGCGGGATATTCACTCCCGGTTAAAAAAGATCGAGGGACAGATCCGGGGCCTGCAAGGCATGATTGACGCGGACAAGGATTGCGAGCAGATCCTCACCCAGGCGAGAGCCGCGCATTCCGCCTTAAAAGCGGTGTGCAACCGGATTTTGAAGGTTTATCTGGTCAAATGTTACGGGGAAGGCAGCGAGGAGCAGAATGCCGGGGGAGTATTTATCAGGCTGGATAAAGCCATCGATATGTTCTCCAAGTTCATTGACTAATAGGGGCCTTAAATAATACCGAAAATGGATTCTCCCGGCTGCCGGGCCGGGATCAGCAAACAAAAGGAGTGAAACAATGACCACTGATCTCACTACTCTGAAGGCCGCGGCGGTGGTGGATTGCCGGGGCAGCGCCTGCCCGGGGCCGCTGATGGAAGCCAAGAAGGCTATCGCCCAGGTGAAGGTGGGGGAAGTTCTGGAAGTGCTCTCCAGCGATCCGGGCACCAAGGAGGATATCCCTCTTTGGGCCAAGAAAGTGGGCCACGAAGCCCTGGGCTCCTTGCCTGCGGATGGTTACGACCGCATTTTCGTGCTCCGGAAAAAGTAAACGGGAAGCCTCATGGGGGCCTTGAAAAGCGCAGGGAAGATCCTGATTCTGGCCGAAGATGCCTGCGGCTATCCGGGGGCCGACGCGGTGGGACAGGGGCATATGAGCTATCCGGCCAACACCTATATCCTGCGGGTCAAGGCCACGGTGCTCTTCCCCGAGAAATTCTATCTGGACTGCTTCGACAAGGGCATTGCCGGGATCATCATCATGTCCTGCGGGGTGGAAACCCCTTACCCTGGAGCCTATGAAGCCCTGGCCCACCGCATCGACCGGGTCTACGCCCTGATGAAGACCCGGGGTCTGGACATCCGGCGGCTGCGGCTGACCGCCATCTGCACGGTGTGCACCCGGGCCTTTTTGAACGAAGTGAAGCAGATGCACGACCTGGTCTCCCAGTTGGGCCCGCCGGAGGGCGCGCAGCTGGCCAAGGCCGGGGCTGCTTAGTGTCATGCTGGAAAATTTTTGTGACAAATATTTGGGAAGCCTCCGGATAGCGGTTTTAAGTCCCCCTTTTTTAAAGGGGGATTTAGTACTACTTCGTTAAGTATTGACAATAAGTTCCACCTGTGCAACCATGGGTTGCATGAACAAGGAAGAATTGCTCGAGGCCCGTGGTCGCCTGGAGGCTTTTCTTCAGC
>JACQYN010000031.1 GCA_016208235.1 Deltaproteobacteria bacterium | reverse complement strand
GTGACGGGGCTCTGGGCCCAGGATGCCCAAGGTAAAGTTTTCCAGGAACAAGCCCACCCCCAGGGCGGTGATCACCGCGGAGACCCTGGGGGCCTGGCGCAGGGGCCGGTAAGCCAGGCGCTCAATGGTCACCCCCAAAAGCGCGGTGAGCGCCATGCTGAAGCACAGGGCCCCCACAAACACCACCACCGCCGGCAGGCCCAGGGGCAGCCCCATTAGGAAAACCGCAGCCGCCAGACTCAAATAAGCCCCCACCATGAAGATGTCCCCGTGGGCAAAATTGATCAGGGTGAGGATGCCGTAGACCATGGTATAGCCCAGGGCAATGAGGGCATAGACGCTCCCCAACTGCAGGGCGTTCAAGACGTTTTGGGCCAATATTTGAAACATAGGCGGTATCTTTACGTTTTACGAGGATAGCCGGGGGAGATAGTGATCAGTGATCAGTGGCCAGTGGCCAGAGAAAAATACTGATCACTGACCACTGGTTACTGATTACTGAAATAACCCACCCTCCCCCACAACACTTTCTAAGGCTGCACCGTAGCGTGGTAGGTGAATTTGCCCTCTTTGATCTGGAGGATGACCGCGCTCTTGACGGGGTCGCAGAGGTTTTTAAAATTCATCTGGCCGGTGACCCCTTCGAATTTCTGAATGGTGGCCAGGGCGTCCCGCACTTTTTTCCGGTCCAACTCCCCGGCCCAGATGATGGCCGCGCATAGCAGTTGGCCGGCGTCGTAGGTCAGAGCCGCCACGTCATCGGGTTTTTTGCCGTATTTTGTTTCATAGTCCTTGATGAATTTCTGGGCCTTGGGAGTAGCGATATCCGGGGCGTAATGGGTGCTGAAAAAAGAGCCTTCCAGGTCCTTGGCCCCCAGGCGCAGAAGCTCCTCGCTGCCCCAGGAATCGGAGCCGATAAAGGGGCAGGTAAGACCCAGGCGCCGGGCCTGCTGGGCCTGGAGGGGCACCTCGTTATAGTAGTTGGGGAGGAAGAGCACCCCGGGATTGGCGGCCTTAGTGGTGGTGAGCTGGGAGGAGAAGTCCTTGTCGTCCTTGGTGTAGGATTCGAAGGCCACCACCTTGCCTCCCGCGGCCTCGAAGAATTTCTTGAAGAATTCGGCAATACCCTTGTTGTATTCCGAGGCCACGTCATAGAGAACGGCCGCGGTCTCGGCCTTAAGGTTATCCCGGGCGAACTTGGCCATCACCTGGCCCTGGAAATCGTCGATAAAGCAGGCCCGGAAAACGAATTTCTTACCTTCCGTGGTTTTGGGATTGGTGGACCAAGGGGTCACCATGATCACCCCCGCGTCTTCACAGATACGGGCCGCGGGAATGGCGTTGCCCGAAGCGTTGGGGCCGATAATGGCCAGGACGTTGTTTTGGCTGATGAGCTTCTGGGCCACGGCCGCGGCGGATTCGGCTTTATCTTCGTTATCTTCGATGAAGAGTTTGAGGGGGTATTGTTTGTCCCCCACCTTGAGGCCCCCGGCCTGATTCACCTGGGCGGCCAGGAGTTCCGCGGCTTTTTTGCAGGAGTCGCCCACTGTGGGTTTGCTGCCGGTGAGTTCAGCATTGACTCCCAAACGGATCACGTTTTCTTCCTTGGGGGCGCAGCCGGCGGCCAGCCAGCTAAACGCCAACAATACGACCATAGCCCACCTCAGCCACCTCATGTCTTGCTCCTTTCGGCGATGAAGATAACACCCCGGTCCGGCGGCGTTTTCTAATACCGTTTTCGGTCTTCGGTCTTCGGTTAAGAAACAATAATTTGCCGATACAGGTCAAGCTTAATAAATTTGCAGGGGAAAAGCTCTTTCTACATTCTGGTTACGGCCATTGCAATCTACCAAACGGGCTCCGGTCCCGTCAACTGCAAAGGCAGGGCAGGCTCCTTCCTTAACTCCGCCGCGTTCCATCATCATATTTCTCTTGTCAAATGGTGCGGTTACTGCAAAATTAGTCAAAACTCAAGTCCTGACCATCAGGACCGAAGGAGGATATTATCCATAAAATGAAGATCCTGCGGGAGGCCCATCTCTTTTCCGGGGTGTCGGAAACCGATCTGGAGGCATTGGCGGATCTGGCCGTAAGTCGCGATTTTCCCCGCCAGGCCTCCATTTTTTGGGAAGGAAAAGAGCCCCAGGGCTTTTACATGTTGGTAACCGGGCTGGTCAAACTGGTAAAAACCTCCCCGGACGGCAAAGAGTATATCATCCGCCTGGTGCAGCCGGGGGAGACTTTCGGGGAGGCGGTGGTCTTTGCCGACAGCCCCTATCCGGCTACCGCCATGACGCTGGAGGATTGCCAAACCCTTTTTTTTCCTAAAAAGGTCTTTTTGCAATACCTGGCGGCCTCTCCGGCCCTGGCCCGCAATATGCTCGCCACTTTGAGCCGGTTGCTCTATCACCTGACCAGACAACTGGAAGATGTGTCCCTCAAGGAAGTATCAGCCCGACTGGCCCGCTACCTCCTGGAAAGATGCCAGGAAACTCATGGCCGCGTAGCTGCGGGGTTGACCTTTGCGTTGCCTACCACCAAAACTCACCTTGCTGCTTATCTGGGTACTATCAGTGAAACCTTATCCCGCACTTTGGCCAGGTTCAAGAGTTTGGGGGCGATAGAGATGGAGAAGGGAAAGATTACTATCAATGACCCGGCGCTTTTACAGAATATGGCGAAGGGAACCAAATCATGAGTTTAGAGGTTATTTGTAGCATTCGTTCCTATAATGGGGAATAAAATGATGGGAAGTGTAAAAAAATATAAAAATGTCTTGACAAGATAAATAATAGTTAACTATAAATTAGTCATTAGGGTACTGCCTGCTCTATATCATCACAGTATTTTATAAAATATAAGGAGAGGAAGGATTCTTATGGCTACCGAAGTTTTAAAATTGACGGCTCAAATTGTAATTTCCCATGCCTCAATGAGCGAACTCACCCCCAAGGAGTTGGTGGAGGAGATTAAAGATATATACAATCTATTGTCCTCCTTGGAAGGCGAAATTACCATGGCTGAGGCTGTTCCCATGGGGAAGGGCAAAGAAGCGGCAGTTGTTAAAAAACCTTCAATCCCCCTGGATGAGATTGTCAAAGAAAAATATGTTGTTTGTCTGGAGTGCGGTAAAAAGATGCGGACCTTAAAGGCCCATCTGCGTAAGGCCCACAAATTGGTGCCTGCCGAATATTACCGGCAATACGGTCTGGATCCCAAGAAGTTCCCCCTGGTCTGCAAAGAATATTCAGAGCAGCGCCGTAAGCTGGCCAAGGAGAAGGGTTTAGGGGAGCGGGGATTCCGCCGCAAGGCCAAAACTACCTGAGAATAGACTGAGTTTCCAGACTGCAGTAATTTCCGGTTAACAGAGGGGACCGTTCAAGGTCCCTTCTTTATTGGTGGACTCAACAAATGTCTCGATAGGATTGAGTTGGGGGAAGAGAGCAAGGGCATTAAAATTAGGGAAAAAGGGGAAGAGGTGAAAAGGGAAAATAACCCCGAACCCGTTTCCCCCTTTTTCCCTTTTCCCCTTTTCACTCCCAGTCTTTTGCTTGGCCTCCCTTCAGGACCGCTTTTCCTCCTTTGCTTTCCCCGGGTTTTTCATCAACCCGCCGGTAGGTTCTTGAGTTCTAACGCAAAGAGAGTTAAATTAGTACATTATGCGCCTCTCAATCAACTGGCTGAAAGATTTTGTGGACCTCACCGTGTCGCCTGCCGAACTGGCGGACCGGCTTACTCTGGCGGGCCTGGAAGTGGAGGCCCTGGAAGAGATGGCCCCGGATTTCTCCGGGGTGGTGGTGGGTCGGGTGACCCGGGTGGAACCGCACCCCCAGGCGGACCGCCTGCAAGTGGCAGAGGTGGAGGACGGCCGCGCCACTTACCGGGTGGTGTGCGGCGCTCCCAATTTAAGCGCCGGCAAGCTTTACCCCTTTGCCCCTCTGGGCGCAGTGGTCTCCGGGGGCCGGAAAATCAAGGCCGCCAAGCTCCGGGGAGTGGCTTCCGAAGGCATGCTCCTGGCGGAAGATGAATTGGGTCTGTCCTCGGACCATATCGGCCTGATGGAAATTCCCCAGGACCTGCCCCTGGGCCGGGACCTGGCCGCGGCCCTGGGACTGGCGGATGTGGTCCTGGAAGTGGCCGTCACCCCCAACCGCCCGGATTGTCTGAGCGTCCTGGGTTTGGCCCGGGAGGTGGCGGCGCTCTTGAATCAACCCCTGCGCCACCCGGAGGTGATCGTCGCCGAAGTGGCGGAACCGGCCCATCCCCTGGCCCGGGTGACCATCCTGGACCCGGTGGGGTGCCCCCGCTACGCCGCCCGCCTGGTGTTGGACCTGACGGTGGGTCCTTCCCCTTTCTGGCTCAGGCGGCGTCTGCAACTCGCGGGCCTGAGGGCCATCAATAACTTGGTGGACGTCACCAACTACGTGCTCCTGGAATTCGGCCAGCCTTTACATGCCTTTGATTTCCAAAAGCTTAACCGCGGGGAGATCGTGGTGCGTCGGCCCAAAAATGGGGAACGCTATTTCGTCACCCTGGACGACCAGGAACGGCCCTTGACTCCCGAAACCCTCCTCATTTGCGACGGCGACAAACCCGTGGCTCTGGCCGGGGTCATGGGCGGCCTGGAATCGGAAGTAACCGGGGCCACCCGGCAGGTATTAATTGAGAGCGCTTATTTCGATCCCGGGACTATCCGCCGCACCGCCAAACGTCTGGGCCTGGGTACCGAGGCCTCCTACCGCTTCGAAAGGGGCGTGGACCCGGAAGGGATCATCCACGCCCTGGAGCGGGCCGCGCAGCTCATGGCCCAGGTGGGGGGCGGCCGGGTTCTGGCCGGACGCCTGGACGTCTATCCCCACCCCATCCAGCGACCCCGGGTGTCGCTGCGGGCTTCCCGGGCCAACGCGGTTCTGGGGACAAATCTCCCCCAGGAAGAGATGCACCGGCTTTTGCATCGTCTGCATCTACCGGCCGTCAAGCGGGATGCGGACACCCTGGAGGTGCAGGTGCCTCCCTTCCGGGGTGATCTGGAGCGGGAAATCGACCTCATCGAAGAGGTCGCCCGCCTGGCGGGTTATGACCAGGTACCAGTGACCCTGCCGAAAGGCGCGCTGGCTACCCGCCGCCCCGGGCCGGAGGCTCGGTTGCGCAGCGAGGCCCGGCATCTCCTCCTGGGCCAGGGTTTCTTTGAGGCCATTAACTACTCTTTCCAGTCGGAAAGGGTACAGGGCTTGTTGGGAGAGGAGGAAGCCTTGCGCCTGGCCAACCCCTTAAGCGAAGAGCAGGCCCTGATGCGCACCTCCTTGTTGCCGGGGTTGCTGGACACCTTGCGCCGCAATCACCTGAAACAGATCCAGGACGTGCGCCTTTTTGAGCTCTCCAAAGTCTTCGCACCCATGGCCGGTGCGGAACTGCCCCGGGAGGAACAGTGGCTCACCGGCGTGATCTCCGGCGCCCGGGAGGAAAATTCCTGGCTGGCCGCCAAGGTCCCGGTGGATTTCTTCGACCTCAAGGGGGTGGTGGAAACCCTGCTGCAAGGACTGCTCATCCCGGAAGTGAGTTTCCGGGGCGACGGGCTGCCCGCGTATCTGCGGCAGGGGGCCCGGATCTATTCCCGGGACCAGGAACTGGGGGTCTTGGGGGAAATCGCGCCCCAGATCAGCGAAAAACTCGACCTGGAAGGCCCCTTGTGGGCCTTTGAGCTCAACTTCCAGACCCTGGCCGCGGCGGCCGAGCCCTTTCCCCTCTTTACCCCCCTGCCCCGCTACCCCGCGGTCTATCGGGACATCGCCCTCGTCGTCCCCGCGGAAGTACCCGCGGCCCGAGTGGCCCAGGAACTCTATTACCACGGCGCCCCCTGGCTGGTGGAGGCCCGGCTCTTCGATGTCTACGCGGGGCCGCCCATCCCCGGGGACAAGCGCAGCCTGGCTTTCCGCCTCTCTTACCGGGATCCGGAGAAGACCCTCACCGATGAGGCGGTCAACCGGCATCATGAGGCCCTGGTGAAGGCGTTGGCAGAGGAATTGGGAGCGGAACTGCGTTAAGGTGGATGCGGCGGAAGAATTATCCCCCAAAAGGTTCTACACCATCGGCGAGGTAAGCCGGATCACCGGAGTGCGGCCCCATGTGCTGCGCTATTGGGAAACCCAGGGGAAGATTCTCCGGCCTTTTCGCAAAAGTTCCCGGCACCGTCTTTACCGCGCCGCGGACATCCAACTCATCTTCGAAATCAAGCGCCTCCGGGACGAAGAAAAGTTGAGCCTGACGGCCATGCGCCGCCAGCTCCAGGCCCACGATCGGGGCCCCGGGCCCCGTTACCAGGCGCCGCTGCCCTTAAAACCCCCGGAACCCGAAGGCCTGGCTTTGCTGCGGACCATCCGGGACGAGCTTCTGGCCTTGAAAGACTTGCTGGAATAGAAAAGTCCGGGGGATATTGGTCTTGTGGGATTAGGGAGGTTGATGGAGGGCTGAATGAAGAAGGGGAAAAGGGGAATTAACCGCGATGACCCTTTTCCCCTTTTTCCCTTTTCGCCTTTTTCCCCAGTTTTATCTCCCGGCACCTTCCTACAAATTCGCTTCTTTTCTAACCGGAATCAGCCGCCTTTTTCTTTAAATGCAGGCGGATCTTTAGCTTCTCCCAGAAACCGGGCGGGGGCGGAGGGGGTTTGGCCTCTTCTTCGGCCTTTTCTTCCTTGGGCTTAGTAGTATCCGTCACCGCCACCTCCGGGGGTTTTCCCGGGGTGGCCGGAGGAGCGGTCACGGCTATCCCCGGAGGGCTGGGAGGACCGGATACCGCAGATACGGGGGGTTCTTTCTTGGCCGTATCTTTGGCCAGATCATCGTCTTGATCAGCGTCCCTTGGGGTTTTGGGTTTGGCTGCCCCGGGCTTTTCCTTTTCCGGAGACGGTTTGGCTTCCGGCTTCTTGGGCCGGGGTATCCTTGCCTTTCGAGGCGGGATGGCGGCAATATCCATTTCGTGGAGGTGCAGTTGCTTCTTTAAAAACCGGAGACGGAGATCGACCATGGCCAACAGGCCCCGGTAGTCTCCTTTCCTCTGGATCTGCCCCTTGAGAAATCGATAGCGCATCAGGGACAGCTCAAATTGGGCCAGACGCAACAGCGCTTCGGTATTGTCATAGAACTTAAACGCGCCTGCAGCCCGGTATTCCCCCAGAAAACTCCCATAATCCGTAAAAGGCACCGCCTCATCCGGGGAGATCTTCCCCCATGCCGGCCCCGCCAGGAATAGAGTCAGCAATGCCAAAACGATGAAATTTTCCCACCAAGCGAATCTCAACATGGCCCCTCCGCTTACCATGATTTTCGGAAGCCACGGAAAAAAACTTAAGGGGAGGTTGAAGAAAATTAAAAATTTTTGCTATCCCAAACCCAAATTTCCCTGGGTCTGGTCAGGTAAAAAATAATGCTTATTTTTATTGCAACTGAAAAAACGGGTTGGAAAACATTTAACTTATCGAATTGTCTAAGTTAATCAGACATTATCCCAAAATTGGGGAAGGTGGGTGCAAGAAAAATTTATTCGTTTTTGTCTTAAGTCAAGGGACTCCGCCCCACCGCGGTTTAGATTACCCTCAAGCAACGGCAAAAACTGGTGAGCCTGGCCACCACCAAGAATTCATTACACTAAGCGGAGGAAGACAACATGTTCTGTTATCAATGTGAGCAAGCGGCAAAGGGCGTGGCTTGCACCGTTCAGGGAGTTTGCGGCAAGAACCCCGAAGTGGCCGCTTTACAAGATCTCTTGATTTTCAGTCTCCAGGGATTATCCCAGGTGGCCGTGGCAGGGCGCAAGGTAGGCGTCAACGACCGGGAGGTCAATGTCTTTACCGTCAAGGCCGCGTTTTCCACCCTTACCAACGTGGACTTCGATCCGGAGCGCTTTATCAAGTTAATCAATCGCGCCGTGGAACTCCGGGAAGGCCTGAAAGCCAAGGTTAAGGCCGCGGGCGGCCAGGCGGATTTTCCGGCAGGCCCGGCCACCTTCCAGCCGGGGGCCAATAAAGAGGTAATGCTGCAGGAGGCCGAGTCCGTGGGGTTAAAGTCCTATCCCGCCGCTGACCAGGATATTCTGTCTTTAAAGCACACCCTGCTTTTCGGCATCAAAGGGGTGTGCGCTTACGCGGATCACGCCCAGATCCTGGGGCAGGAAGACGAAAAGGTCTATGCCTTCGTTCATGAAGGTTTTGCCGCCACCGCCAGCAAGGACCTGGGCCTCAATGACCTGCTGGGGTTGTGCCTGAAATGCGGCGAAATCAACCTGCGGGCCATGGAGCTGCTGGATGCCGGCAATACCGGCACCTACGGCCACCCCGTGCCCACCCAGGTCCCCTTAGGGCATAAAAAGGGCAAGGCCATCGTGGTCTCCGGCCACGACCTCCTGGACCTGGAAGAAGTCCTCAAGTTGAGCGAAGGCAAAGGCATCTACGTCTATACCCACGGGGAGATGCTTCCTTGCCACGGCTATCCCGGCCTGAAGAAATACCCCCATTTTTACGGCCATTACGGCACGGCCTGGCAGAACCAGACCAAGGAGTTCCCCCAGTTCCCCGGGGCCATTGTCATGACCACCAACTGCCTCCAGCGGCCCGCGGAGATTTATGCCGATAATCTCTTCACCTGCGGCCTGGTGGGTTGGCCGGGTATCAAACATATCGCCGACCGTAACTTCCAGCCAGTGATTGACAAGGCCCTGGCCCTGCCGGGATTCCCGGAAGACGTGAACGGCCGTTTCGTCAACTCCGGTTTTGCCCGGAACACGGTGATGTCCGTGGCCGGCACGGTCATCGAGGCGGTAAAAAACAAAAACATCCGCCACTTCTTCCTGGTGGGCGGCTGCGACGGCGCCAAACCCACCCGCAACTACTACACCGAGTTCGTGGAGAAGGTGCCCAAGGATTGCGTAGTCCTCACCCTGGCCTGCGGCAAGTTCCGCTTCTTTGACAAGCAACTTGGGGACATCGGCGGCATTCCCCGGTTGCTGGACATCGGCCAGTGCAACGACGCCTATTCCGCGGTGCAGATCGCCGTGGCCCTGGCCAACGCCTTCAACGTGGGCGTAAACGACCTGCCCCTGTCCATGATCCTCTCCTGGTACGAGCAAAAAGCAGTGGCTATTCTCCTGAGCCTGCTCTTCCTGGGGATCAAGAACATGCGCCTGGGGCCGAGCCTGCCGGCCTTCATCACCCCCAATGTTCTGGACGTGCTGGTGAAGAACTTCAACATCATGCCTATCAGCACCCCGGACGAAGACCTGAAGGCGATTCTGGGTTAGGATGAATTGGAGGAGGGGGATAAGGGTCATGGGCTCTTACCCCCTCCCCCCATCGATACGAGGCAATATGATCATCATTCGCCCGCCGGAAAGCATCTATCAGGCTCGGGGAGTCATTGAAAACGGCACCTTTGAGGGGCGCTGGCACTTTTCCTTTGACCAGTATTATGACCCGGAATTCGAGCATTTCGGCACTTTAAGGGTCTTCAACGACGACACCCTTTCCCCCGGCGCCACCTGGCCCCTCCACCCCCACCGGGACATAGAGCCCAAAGCCCGGCGCAAAAGGCCGGACTGCGCCGGGGAGACGTTATCGTCGCGTTTGCGTCCCAGCCCATCGCCGAAATTGATGACCTACACAAGCTCCTCACCGATGCCCGGATCGGGGTCAAATCCACCCTGACCATCCTCCGGGGTACAGAAAAGATGGCGCTGGACATCTTCCCGGAAGAGTCCAAATCCAGGCCCCGACAGCTCCGGGGACGGACGGGAAGTGATTAATCCATGAAATTTTCCGCCAAGAATATCTCTCTGACCTTCACCGCCGGCTGTGTCGGCGGCCTGGCGAATATGCTCGTCGTCTGGCTGTTCGGAGTCTGGGGCGTCACCAAAGCCCTGAATGTCCAAATCGCCCCCCCTTTCAGTACCCCCTGGCTCTATAACCGCCTGGTCTGGGGCGGCCTCTGGGCTTTTCTTTTTCTCCTGCCCCGGAGAAACCTGTCATTCCCCGCCAGGGGCCTGCTCTACAGCCTGGGGCCGACCCTGGTGCAGTTGTTCATAGTCTTTCCTTTCCAGGCTCAGAAAGGTATGCTGGGCCTGCAACTGGGCCACCTGACCCCCGCGTTCGTCCTCTTCTATAACGCGGTCTGGGGGCTGGCCGGGGGCTTCTGGCTGCAACTCACCGCGGAAAGATAGAAGAAAGTGCCTAAAGGAAAGGCCTCATAGTCCACCCCCCCCAGAAACCCTTTGCCTTCCGATGGGGGATTATCTAAAATTTATTGTTGCCCAATCCGGCTCCTGGTCTTCGCTACTGCCGGATTATCCTCAAAATGGGTGAACTAAATGCGTATAACTTTTAAAAATATCAGCCTCGTCTTCGCGGCCGGCTCCCTGGGCGGGCTGCTGAAAGGCCTGGCCGCCTGGCTCTTTGGAACTTTGGGCATTAATGCCTTGCTGGGCTCCCAATTCGCTCCCGCTTTGACCCCCTTTTGGGTTTACCAGCATATGGTTTGGGGCGGCCTCTGGGCCTTTCTATTTCTCCTACCCCTGAGGCGCCTTTCCTACATCTCTCTGGGGATAATTTACAGCTTGCCGCAGACGCTCATTTCCCTGTTGGTCATGATGCCGCAGATGCAGCGGGGCCTCCTGGGGTTGCGCCTGGGCTATACGACCCCGGTTCTGATCTTGCTTTTCGGCTTTGTCTGGGGCATGGCCACCGCCCTGTGGTTGAAGTGGTCCAGAGAAAGTTGAAGACCGCTTTGCCCGCAGCACCCAATTGATTCTCAATTAACTTTCCGGGAGGAAGATGATGAAGCGGATGCTCAAAAGCAATTTGTTAGGGCTGGTAATGGCCGGCCTGGCGTTTTTGACCCTGGCGCCGACTGCGGCCTTCCCTGGAGAACCGGTGCATTTCAAGCAATTGCTCCCTTTTGTGGAACTCAAGCTGTCGGGTTGGGAAATGTCGGGGAAGCCCAGCGGCACCACGGTGAAGCATCAAACTATCAGCATGAGCGAGGCCAAGGCCTCCTATCACGCCGGTGACAAGACCCTGGAGGTCATCGTCCTGGACTTCATGGGCCAGAGTATGCCCTGGCTGGGAATGCTGCCGCAGATGGAGATGGAAACCAGCGAAGAGACTATGCGCAGCACCACCATCAATGGGTTCAAGGCCCTGGAGACTTATAAGAACAAAGACAAACACGGGGAGCTGAATATCAGCGTGGCCGACCGCTTCTGGGTCAAGCTGGAAGGCGAAGGTATCGACAATACCGAGCCTTTGAAGGCTGTGGCCGGGCAGATGGACCTGAAGAAACTGGCCGCCCTGGCTAAATGAGCAGGGAAAATTGAGGGTCGGAGCACTGTCTTCTCTTGAAAATCCTCCCGTGGTTGCGCTTACACCCCTGCGCATCCTGGAATTATCCGGCGCCCCCCGGGAATTGGGCCTGCGGCACGGCCGGGCCCTGGCTGGGGAGATCCGGGCCCTGCGCCGGGCCCTGCTGACTTATCTGGCCCGGATCAGTCTATTTGGGGGAGCGCTGCCGCTGTATGCCCTGCTGCTCTTTCTGGGTAAGCGTTTCTGGCCCAATATCCCTCCCCGCTTCCAGGAGGAGATAACCGGGGTGGCCGCGGGCGCGGGAGTGGGCCTGGGGACCATCCTGCTGCTCAACGTCCTGGACGACCTGGCCAATAACAGCCCCCGCTGCTCCGCCCTGGCCGCGGGCGGCAATTATACCGGGGACGGCTCTTATCTCCTGGGCCGCAACCTGGACTACCCCCTGTTCACCGACATAATGGTTAGGTGCCAGACCCTGTTTCTGCTGGAGCCGGACCAGGGCCTGCCCCTGGCCTCCCTGGCCTGGCCGGGGTACGTGGGTGTTTGCACCGGCATGAATCGCGTTGGCGTGGCCCTGGCCCAACTAACCTCCATGAGCCTGGGCCGCACTTTCCGGGGCATTCCCGCGGCCCTGCGCTTCCGCCAGGGCCTGGAGAGGGGAGCCGACGTCCGCAGCGCGGCCACCCTGATCCTCCAGACTCCGGGGACCATCGGCAATAATCTGATGCTCTGCTCCTCCAGGGAGGCCGCCTGCCTGGAGCTTTCCGCCCGCCGGGGAGCGATCCGCCATCCGGAAAGGGGTCTGCTCCTGGCCACCAACCATTATCAAAGCGAGCCCATGGCTCCCTGGAAAGGCCGGTTTCCGCCCCGCCCGCCCTTCTCCACCCTCTCCACTTATCATTTTACCGAAGCTTACAGCCGGGCCCGGCTGGCCCGGCTCCAGGACCTGGCCGCAGGCGCCAGCCTGGGACCCCGAAAAATCCAGGAAATCCTGGCAGACCCCCACATCGCCAATGCCGGCACCGTGGTCAGCGCGGTGTTTGCCCCTGTTGAGCAAAAGATGTGGGTGGCCCGGGGCGCTAAGCCGCCGGTGAATCAGGGGCCGTTCCAGGAGCTCAAATTGTGGGGTTGAGTTTAAGTTGAAGGGGGCGGGGACTTCAGGGCCTTGCTCTCCACCCCACCCTCTCCCCCACCTGCATACCTATCTGTTTTCCCGACACCCCTTTAGGCCCCAAACCACCTTGACATAAGACCCGGATTTGATAATATTTCTAGGCGTGGGCGATTAGCTCAGGTGGATAGAGCGTTGGTCTCCGGAACCAAAGGTCGGGCGTTCGAGTCGCCCATCGCCCGCCAGTAAACACAAGGGCTTCCGAGCATTCGGGAGCTTTTTTATTTTGACGGAAAACAGTTTTCCAACCCCATTTCCAACCCATAGGCTCAATATGAGGTTCTGGGCAGGCATTTTTTCCGGAAGAGAAAACTTTTTGGAAACTGCGAAAAAAGCGAGTTAAGCGAAAAAATGGGTAGGCTTGGTGTGGGGTGAAGCTACTTCATGTGCAAGTCGCTCACCTCTCCCCACTGAAGTTCAGATGGCGCAAGCCATGTCGTGAGCTTGTCGTAAGTTGTTTCGCAAGATTGTCGCAAGTTGGCTTATCCATGGAGCCGGTAAATCAACTGATTGGTGGCACCTTCCGCAAACAATACTCCCTTATCGGTCATGGCGTTCAGATCCCTCTGAAGCGTCCGGCGGTTGACTTCTGGGCACAAACGTCCAAATTCCTAGATACTCAGGCTGCCATCCCCCGGGAGATGATAAAAACGTGTTGATATAGCACTTGTGATATTTATTGCATGTACTATTGCTCCATGCTATGGAAAGCGAGGTAGAAAAACTGGAGTGAAGTACATTGAAAGACCCGATACCGGAGGAGTTCCCAGATAGGATCAGGCGTCTCAGAGTCAAGCACGGCTTGACCCAGACCCGCATGGCAGAGCTTATGGAGGTCTTCTTCGCTTCGATTAACCGTTGGGAAAATGGCCAATCCCGTCCATCCCCCTGGCATGGCAGCAGATACTACGGGCCGAAAGGCTTGGCATCGCCGGCCTGGAGGAAGAACCGACCGGGACCCAAATCGCCGCAGAACATACTGCAGGTTATGAAGCTACACGAGCTACACGAAATTCCCCGCCAACCATCGACTTTTTATCGGACCCAGAGGTCATCAGCGTAATTGCTGAGGCTGAAAGGCTGACGTACGCCTATATTTATAACCCCACCTTTGGTACCGAAGTTTCCCTCATCGACCCTCTGCCCCACCAGCGCATTGCGGTTTATGAGCACATGCTCAAGCAAACCCGGTTGCGTTTTCTATTGGCTGACGATGCTGGAGCTGGAAAAACGATCATGGCGGGCCTTTACATCAGAGAGATGCTGGCCCGCAGGCTGCTCAAGAGGGTCTTAATCATTCCACCCGCCGGTTTGGTTGGTAACTGGAAGCGTGAGTTGCAGATACTTTTTAACCTTCCCTTCCGCATAGCCCAGGGAAGCGATGCCAGGATTGCCAACCCGTTTACCGGGCCCGACAGCCACCTGCTAATTGTCAGCCTCGATACTCTGGCCGGCGAACGAATGTTCTCTCGTTTGCAGGACCCAGAAACAGCCCCTTATGATCTGGTAATTGTTGACGAAGCGCACAAACTTTCCGCCTCACAAGATCCGGACCTTACCGTCCGCAAAACCGACCGATACCGATTGGCCGAGGCCCTGGTGGGGCTGCGTGGAGATGAGTCACGCTGGCGCCTAAACTGGACTTGCCAGCACCTTTTGTTGCTGACCGCCACTCCGCATATGGGGAAGGATTTCCCGTACTTCAGCCTCTGGAAACTACTGGAGCCCGGAATCTTTTCCACCCTGGACGCATTTAAGGCCTTTCCCAACAAACGTCGGCAGACCCATTTTATCCGTCGCACAAAAGAGGAGATGGTTCATTATAACGGCCGCCCGCTCTATCCCACCAGAGTCTCGGACACCCTGAGTTATGAGCTGAGCCAGGGAGAGGCTGGTGAGCAGCGGCTTTATGACGAAACCACCAACTACCTGCAAGCCCATTATAACAGGGCTCTAATTCTGAACCGCTCTGCCGCCCGGCTGGCCATGAGCATTTTTCAACGGCGCCTGGCCAGTTCCACCTATGCGCTATTAAAATCCCTGGAGCGTCGGGCAGAAAAACTCGCCGGACTTATTGAGGATATTCAGTCGGGACGTCTCAACCTGGAACGCCTGGTTTCCTGCCAACAGCAACTCGTGATCCGTGACGTCTTAGATGAGATGACCGCAGATGAAGAAGGCGCGGCGGATGGTCAGGAGGAAAACGAAGTTGCTGAAGACCGGGCCCTGGAAGGCGTCGTGGCCCAATCCCTGGCCGATCTGGAGGCTGAATATGGCCAGGTTCAGGAACTCCTTAACTTGGCGCGAGTCGTCTACAACTCAGGGGACGAATCTAAATTTGAGAAACTCCGGGAGGTGGTGCGCGACCCACGCTACTCCGACGAAAAAATCATCATCTTCACGGAGCACCGCGATACCCTCGATTTTCTGGTTCGCCGCTTCGAAAGCCTCGGTTTTACCGGCCTGGTAGCCCAGATTCACGGAGGCATGGACTATCGAGAACGGGACGAGCAGGTGGAGTTCTTTCGCAAACCTGTTGGCCAGGGTGGAGCCAGACTCCTGGTGGCCACAGACGCGGCAGGTGAAGGCATAAACTTACAGTTCTGCTGGCTGATGGTCAACTATGACATCCCCTGGAACCCTGCCCGACTGGAACAGCGCATGGGCCGCATTCACCGCTATGGGCAGCGCCATGATCCTGTTGTCATCATTAACCTGGTTGCATCCAAAACCCGGGAAGGGCGGGTGCTCAAGATCCTGCTGGATAAGTTGGAACTCATTCGGAAGGAGTTGGGCTCGGATAAGGTCTTTGACGTCATCGGCAGGCTGTTCCACATTGAGGGCTTGCTCACCAAGGAACAGGTGCAAGCCTTGGAAGATCGGGAACGGGCTCTATATGGCGATGGCGGCCATGTGCGGTCTCAACTGCCCCGCCTCAAGGAAAACCTTCATCAAGAGACCTTCCGGCGGTTGCTGCCCGGCTATGTCCTTCGGTTCCTGGAGAAAGCCGCCGATCTTTTGGACCTGGGCCTTGAAGGCGACCTGACCGGCATCTTCTCCCTGGTTCCTCTCAAACCCGGGGCCATGGAGCCTCTGTGGCCAGTATTGGAATCTTACCCCACGGAACAGCGGCAGCGCTTCACAGTTTACCGGCCCCAAGCCCAGGATGCAGCTATCTTTCTCCACCCAGGAGAGCCGGTATTCGAACTCCTCTGTGATTTGCTGCGCCAACGTTACGGCCGCCAGGCCCTCCAAGGATGCGTCTTTCGGGATCCACTCGCCTCCGAGCCTTATCTGTTTCACCTGGCCACGGTTGAGATTGAAAGGCTTCCTGATCCCTATCTTCCCCTCCTTTCCCAAACAGAAGTTCTGGAATATGGGCTGGTGGGGATCAGGCAGGATGAAACCGGGTTTATGCAAGAGTGCCCCGTGGAACACCTGCTCTTGCTGAAAAGTGGAGATGGATTCCCTTTCTCCCTGACCAGATTCGCCAAAGCTGCGGACGAGTTGCGAAGGTTGGCCCAGACTTATATTATAGAAAATTTGGCTCAGCCCTGGGCCAATGCCAGGAGACAGGCGCTTTTGGACAGCCTTGGGGAGCGAGAAGACTTTCTCCGACGTGGCTATGATTATCGAAACGCCGAGTTGGCTGCC
This sequence comes from Deltaproteobacteria bacterium, assembly GCA_016208235.1. Taxonomy (GTDB): domain Bacteria; phylum Desulfobacterota; class Desulfobaccia; order Desulfobaccales; family 0-14-0-80-60-11; genus SURF-52. The sequence goes on along the minus strand of JACQYN010000031.1, from coordinate 30,723 downwards.
ATGCGGGTCCGGTTAACGGAGAAAGCCAAATCAGGGGACCCCTGGGCAAAGGGGGAGCTTTCCCGGATCAAAGAACGGCAGCAAGCCCTCTGGGCCCAAAGAGAAAAAGCCTTGGCCACCCTTCGCCAGGAGCCCGAGCTCATCAGCCCTGGGAAAGTGACCTTCCTGGCCCATGCCCTGGTGGGGCCCGCCTCCGATCCTGAAGATCAAAAGAGATATGACAAGGCCATCGAAGCCGCGGCAGTGCGGGTGGCCTGGGCCTACGAAGAATCCTGCGGCGCCTCTGTCAAAGACGTCTCCACCCCGGAGCGGGCTCGTGCCGCAGGCCTCAGCGAACGTCCAGGGTTCGATCTCCTCTCCCGGCACACGGAAGGGGAAGAGCGGGCCATTGAAGTCAAAGGGCGGGCCCGCATCGGCGATATCGAAGTCTCGGAGAACGAATGGGCCAGGGCCTGCAACCTTAGGGAAGGCTACTGGCTTTACGTAGTCTACGACTGCGCCACGCCGTGCCCGCGACTTCTGAGAGTCCGGGACCCCTTTGGAAAACTACTCGTCAAGGCCAAGGGCGGGGTTGTCATCGAGGAGCAAGGCATTTTCGCCGCCGCGGTGGGGGAAGAGGCCCCATAGAGACAGCATCCTGGAATAACCTATGAACAACTCCACCCGGCTCATTGAGGTGACTTTTCCTCTTAAGCAGACGTCTCTCGATTCGGTCCACGAGAAGAGCGTCCGCCATGGTCACCTTTCTACCCTTCACATCTGGCCGGCCCGGCGTCCCCTGGCGGCATGCCGGGCGGCTTTGATCGCCACTCTGTTGCCGGACCCGGGGAGCAAGGAAGAGCGCCGGGAAATCCTGAAGCGGTTGGCTGGCGATATCGGAATTGAGAAAGGTAAAGAGGTCACTAAGGGCGGTATTCTCCATTGGGGGCGGGAGTCCGGGCAGGATCTGGAGTGGTTCAGACAAAAGATCAGAGATGCTTTTGGCGGGCAGGCCCCCAAGGTCCTGGACCCCTTTGCGGGCGGGGGGGCCATACCCCTGGAGGCCATGCGTCTGGGCTGCGAAGCCACGGCCATGGACATCAACCCGGTAGCCTGGTTTATCCTCAAGTGCACCCTGGAATATCCCCAAAAATTTGCCGGAAAGAAGTGGCCGCTGCCACCCTTTGTCCTAAAAGACGGACAGTTCATGGAGTCATATTTTAAGGCCCAGGGATTCAAGGGAGCGGGGCTAAAGGCCCAGCTGGAAAAGGTAGGCCTGGGCAAAAACCCGGAACCTCGACTGATCGGGATGGATACCGCTGAAGTCGATCTGGAAGCCGACATGGCTTGGCAGGTACGGGCCTGGGGTCGTTGGGTGCTACAAAAGGCTCGGGAGGACCTGGACCGCTTCTACCCCATGGTGAACGGCAAGCCCCCGGTGGCTTATCTCTGGGCCCGAACGGTGACCTGCAAGAACTGCCGGGCCACGGTCCCGCTACTCAAGACCCGGTGGCTGTGCAAAAAAGATAAAAAAAGAGTCTTGTTGGCCATGGCCCCCAACGCCGACAAAACCGGCATGGTCTTCGATATCCAGACCGAGGTGCCCATGGGCGAGGGGAGCGCCGCGGCCCGCCGGGAACACGACAAGAAGATCGGCGCTGGCACCATGTCCCGGTCCGGGGTCACCTGCCCTTGCTGCGGCACCATCATGACCATGGAGGACTTGAGGTTTGAGGGGCGGGCCGGGCGCCTGGGCGCGCTGATGACCGCGGTAGTGGTGGACTCCAGGAAGAGAAAGTTAAATGAATCGCCAGCAGAATCAGCCTCAGAAATAGAAAACGGAGATGCGGCCCAGGGCAAGGAGTATCGCCTTCCCACCGAAGAAGAAGTCAATCTGGCCGGGGAGGTGCAGCAGGAACTGGCGCTGATCTTTGGCGAGATTCCCTTCGGGCTGCCGGAAGAGCCCTTGCCAAACAAAGAGGCTCTTGGGATTCGGGTGCCGCTCTATGGGTTCGATAAGTGGCATAAACTCTTCACTTCCCGCCAGCTCGTGGCCCTGGGGACCTTTGTGAAGCACACTCGCGCCGCAAGGGCCGACATGCGACAGGCGGGATGCCCTTTAGAGGCAGTCGAGGCGCTGGGGGCATATCTTGCTCTTACCGTAAATTTTATCGTTAACAGAAACAGCCAAATCTGCTCCTGGTCTATAACACGTGAGACCACTAGAGGTACTTTTGCAAGATTTGTTTTACCCATAACCTGGGACTTTTCTGAGGCTCTCCCCCTCGAAAATAGCTCCGGGGGGTATCCCGGAGCCATCGACTGGGTGGCCAGGTACATTGCCCATGCCGTGGCTTTGGCCGCTGAGGACGCTCCAGCTCAAGCTCGCCAAGCATCCGCCGTAGTGACGGCGGGTGAACTTTATGACGTGATCATCACCGACCCGCCTTACTACGATGCAATTCCCTACTCAGATCTGATGGACTTTTTCTATGTTTGGCTGCGACGTACACTCCATGGCCTATCTCCCGAAATAGACAAAGTCTTTCAAGCCCCCCTGGCTCCCAAGTGGGATCACGAGGCACAGGACGGCGAACTTATCGACGACGCCAGTCGCTTCGAGGGAGACAAAGCCAGGTCCCGGACGGCTTATGAAGAAGGCATGTTCCGGGCCTTCGGAGCCTGCCGCCAGGCCTTGAAGCCGGACGGACGCCTGGTGATCGTTTTTGCCAACAAGCAGGCAAATGCCTGGGAGACCCTGGTCTCAGCGCTCATCCGGGCCGGCTTCGTGGTGACTGCCAGTTGGCCCATTCAGACGGAGATGGGGAACCGCACCCGGGCCTTGGCCTCCGCGGCTTTGTCATCTTCGGTGTGGCTGGTATGCCAGAAACGCCCGGCGGCTCGCCCCGGCTGGGACGGAATGGTCTTGAAAGAGATGGAGGAAAAGATCGTCTTGCGCCTGCGGGATTTCTGGGACGCCGGCATCAGGGGTCCGGATTTCATCTGGGCCGCCACCGGCCCGGCCATGGAAGCTTACAGCAAGCATCCCGTGGTGAAAAAAGCGAATGCCCCGGCGGGGGAGAATCTGTCGGTCTCGGAGTTTCTGAGCCATGTCAGGCGGTTGGTAGCGGATTTCGTGGTTGGCAGGGTGTTGTCCGGCAATGGCGGCACGGTGGCGGTGAGCGGTCTGGACGACGTGACCACTTACTATATGTTGCACCGGCATAGTTTTGGCTTGGCTGAAGTCCTCGCCGGCAATTGCATTCTATATGCTCTAGCTTGTGGTCTCTCGGACGTCGCCCAAGAGGAGCCGGTGGAACCGGTGGGAAAAGAGGATGTGGCCGAAGTACTCCGGCGTCGCTTCTTCACCATGGAATCTATCCGGGATAAAGAAGCCTTTAAGCCGCATGTGGTGGCAGCCCTAAAAGGAATTTACGACCTGGACCCTCTAACCAAGAGAGACAAGCAAGCCGCAGAGGCGCGCTTCTTTGGGAGCTATCCATTTCACCCCGATATGACCGACGTTTTTTATTCCAAGTGGACCGCTATGGAAAGCTTCCAGCGGACCCGGGGGATTCTGCGGACCTTTGCCCTGGCGCTCCGGGATGCGGCCAAGTGGGATGAGTCTCCTTTGGTGGCCGCCAATGTATTTTTGGAGTCTCCTGACAAAACTGGTATCGCCGCGGCTACCAGGGAACTCTCTTCTATTGCCACCACCGAAGAGTACGAAGGCAGGCGGCAGGAGTGGACCGGTATCCTGGAGGGCGAGCTTGCCAAGGCCAGAGAGATTCAAGCCGGGGATGGGCTGAGGTTCCGGGAAATGGAACAGGCGGTGTTAGCCACCTTTCTCCATTCCCAGCCCATAGGCCAAAAGGCTTTGACGCGGGAACTCTTGGTTCTCCTGGGGGCGACCCGGCCAGACAAGATCACCCTGGAAAAAGCACTTCAACAGTGGGCTGATATTTCCTGGTTCCTGGATGATGAGGCGATCCAGGATGCCGAGACAGGGCCGGATGGCAAAAAGCTTCTTCCAAAGTCATGGAAATTGGGTTCAAAACCTAATCTCCGCCATCATTTCTGTCCGGCTAAGCGATATTAAGGGACAATTGGTTAAAATTATTGACTAAATCATCAAATTGCTCCTCTGGGGAGACGATCTCCTGTAACGAGCATTTCCTGAACAGGTTAAGCTGAAGTAATCGGAATAATTCTTGTAAACCGATGTTGATGCCGGAAAGGAATTTAAAATAACAGAGCAGGAGATAAGCAATCAGAGCTACGTAGATTTGGGTCATGACCGCGTTGGCGGAATTGCCGATGAAGGCTTTGATCTTCAAGTTCTGCTTGATCCAACGGAAAAAGATTTCTATCTGCCAGCGTTCTTTGTAGATGTCGGCGATGGTCTGGGGGGACAGCCGGAAGTTGTTGGTTAAATAGACGTATTTTTTGCCGGTCTTAGGGTCGGTATAACAGACGCGCCGCAAGAGATAAGGATATGAGGCTGCTTTGGGGCCGGTGAGGGAGATGATTTGATCGGCAGTGACCCCGGAGCGCCGGGGCACGGGCCGATGCTCCTTAACCTGATAAACCGCGTTGCTTTTCTGGCGGATGACAAAGAACAGGCCATTATTCTTGAGGGTGCGGAACCAGGCATAATCGGTGTAGGCCCGGTCCACCACGACGATGGACCCCCGGGGCAGGCGGGGCAGAGACGCCGCCTTGGCTTCATGGCGACGGCCTTCGGTGATGGTGACCAAGGCCGGCAGGTAGCCGTCATGGTCCAGCAGGGTGTTGATTTTGACCGCACCCTTGGTGCGGCGAAAGGAGGCCCAGGGGAACAGGGAGAGGCAAAGCTGCACCACGGTGGCGTCCAGGCTGTAGAGTTTGTTGTTAAACTTGAATTTATGCCGGGGCGACACCGGCTGGCAACGCTGGTAGAAGCGGCCGAACAAGGCTTCAAAAAAAGAGGCCGGCCGCCGATTATTGGCGTCTGCGAAGGTAGAGCGGGCCACGGCCTGCACTCCCAGATGATAGAGGCTGCGCACCCTGGCCTTGAGCCCGGCAATGCCGTCCCGCAGGCTCACCCGACCGGTGAGTTGCATAAAGAGCGTTTTAGCATCTGACCAAAGATCGTGTTACAATGGGCCATAGTCCGAATTCCCCTTTCTGTTTGATGAGTTAGGGCAAACCCATTGTAACAGATTTAAGGGCGTTTTCGGACTATTTCTGTTTTTTAGCCGGACAGAACTGTTCTGACATAAAAAAAAGACCGGTAACGAAACCTTTTGCAGCTCATGGCGAAAAATAAATACCCGGGGAGCGAGACTCCGGCGCCGCTAATTTACGCCCAGCCCCTCCGCCGTGAGCACCTTTATTTTAGAAACCAATTTCCGAGGTTCATTTCGTTTTCTTACGAGGGGCTTTTCCTCGGGTGCGCCTTTCTATTCTGGATTTCCCCTTGAGGGTTTTGGAGACTTTTGGGGATGACCTAACAGGTTTCTGCGATTTGGCTGGGGTGTTGTCCTCCTCAGCCTGCGGTTTGGTGAGTCCCAAATAGATATCCATTCCTAACGGGGCCGCCTTAAGATAAAAATGCTCCAGAGTTTCCAGAAAGGGCGCCTGGCCCCGCCAAAAGGGGAAGTTGCCCAATCTCTTGGGCAAGGCGGCGGTAACCTCAGGGATGCGAACCTCGCCTAACAGGTCGCCGGACAATTCCTCCCCGCCCCAAAAAGCTGAGGGCTCCAAGGGTGGCTCTTCAGGGACTGGTTCCGAAACCCCGTTCCGGTCCGGCCCCGGAAGAACCGGGGGAACGGCGGGAGCGTAGCCCAGCAGTTCGAAGAGTTCTTCCCGGGTGAGCCCCCGCAGTTTAAAGAGCAGAAAGGGGTCCCGGTCGAATTCCTCCGCCAGGAGGTAAAAGACCGCGGCCGTGTGCTTGCACGGGTTGGACCAATCGGGACAGGAGCAATCGGTCTCCAGGTCTCGCAACCGGTGGGGGAAGAGGGACAATTTGACGCTCTCGAAACCCTCTTCAATATCTTCCGGCATCTCGCCGGCCAGCAGTTTGGCCAGGGTAATAAACCGGCCCGTCAAGGCCTTAGCCACCTGATACCATTGACCCCGGGACAGGGGTCGGAACCGCACCTTCACCTCGTAGGGATGGGAACGAGAACCCTGCACCATGGCCCTTACCGCACCTTTCTCAATCTCGATGTCCATGACCTGGCCCTTGCGGGCATAGGTGCGCCCCCGGTTCAAGCGTTCGCCGATATCAAAGCTTTCCAGAACCTTGATCCAGCGCTGCCCCCACCAACTGGTGGCGAAGGCACCGCGCCGGGATTGGGCCTTGATGCCCCCTTTCACTACCCGCGCCGGCTTTGGAGTAAAATACCGCCACCAACCCATCTCAGTCTCCCAGGGCTTCCCGGCGCAGGGCCATCAGGTCCTTTAATTCCGCGGTGGTCAGCTCCGTCAGCCAGCCCTCCCCGGCGCCCACCACCTGCTCGGCCACTTCTTTTTTGCGCTCGATCATTTCGTCGATCTTTTCCTCCAGGGTGCCCACGCAGAGAAATTTGTGCACCTGAACGTCTTTGGTCTGGCCGATGCGGTAGGCCCGGTCGGTGGCCTGGTTTTCCACCGCGGGATTCCACCAGCGGTCAAAATGGAAGACATGGTTGGCCCCGGTGAGGTTCAGGCCCGTGCCCCCGGCCTTCAGGGACAGGATGAACAGGGGCAGACGGCTGCCGTCGACCTGGAAACGCTCCACCATCTCATCCCGCTGTTTTTTGGGGGTTCCGCCGTGCAGGAAGAGGACTTCCCGGCCAAAGGTTTCTTGGAGGTGACGCTGAAGAATCTTGCCCATTTCGGCAAATTGAGTAAATATCAGGGCTCGGTCTTTGACCTGGAGGATTTCCTCCACCATCTCCGTCAAACGGGCCAGCTTCCCCGAGCGGCCCGGGACGGGGGAATTGTCGGCCAGGAACTGGGCCGGATGATTGCAAACCTGCTTAAGCTTGGAGAGGACACCCAGGATCACCCCCTTGCGCTGGATGCCGTCGGCCTCGTCCAAGGTCCGGCCGGCCTCTTCCACCACTGCGGCATACAACGAAGCCTGCTCCTTGGTGAGATTGCAAAAGACCTTCATTTCATTCTTTTCCGGCAGGTCGTCGATTATTTGGGGGTCGGTCTTGAGCCGACGCAGGATAAACGGCTGGGTGAGGCGCTGCAAGGCTTGGGTCGCCTCGGGGTCCCGGTTGGCCTGAATGGGGATGAAGAACCGGCGTTTGAATTCCGTCTGGGAGCCCAGGAAGCCGGAGTTGAGAAATTCCATGATGGACCACAGGTCGCCCACGTTGTTTTCCACCGGCGTGCCGGTGAGACACAGGCGGTAACCCGCCGGCAAGTTTCGAGCCGCCTTGGCCTGCTTTGTCTCCGGGTTTTTGATGTTTTGGGCCTCGTCCAGGATCACCCCGGACCAGGGAATCTCTTTGAGCAGCTCGAAATCCCGGTGCAGCAGGGCGTAACTGGAGATGACCATGGCGTATTTCCGCACCTGTCTGGCCAGGGTCTTGCTTTTGGCCCTGGTGGCCCCATGGTGAACCAACACCGGCAGATGGGGGGTGAAGCGCGCCGCTTCCTTCTGCCAGTTGCCCACCACGGAGGTGGGGCAAACCAGCAGGATCGGCTCCTGGCAGTTAGCTTGCCGCTCCCGGGCGATTAAGGCCAGGGTCTGCACGGTCTTTCCCAGCCCCATGTCGTCTGCCAGACAGGCCCCCAGGCCCCACTGCTTCAAAAAGTTCAGCCAGGAATAGCCCCGCACCTGATAGGGCCGCAGAATGCCGCAAAAGTCGTCGGGGACCGGCAATTCGGCAAACGCGGCCTGACCTTGCAGTTGCGCCAGGAGATCGCCGACCCAGCCCCCGGCCGCCAGTCCGGCAAAGTGGAGGTCGGCCGGGGTTTGCACCCCGCCCAGGGCCATCTGTAGGGCTTCCCGGGCGGTGATGCCCGTGGCCGCCTTTTTTCGCCAGAAGTCCAGGGCCGCCTGGATCTCCTCGGCATTCAACTGCACCCATTGGCCCCGCACTTTGACCAGAGGAGATTTCAGCTTGGCCAGTTCCTGGAGTTCGGCCAGAGAAAGGTTCTCGTCGCCCAGGGCCAGCCGCCAGTCGAATTGAACGAGCTGGTCCAGGTTCAACCCGCCGCCCCCCGTCATCTTAGGGGACTTTACCTGGCCCCGGGCCGATAGGCGCATTTTGGCGCCCCGGCCGGTCCACCAGGCGGGCAGCATGACTGCAAAGCCAGCCTGTTCGAGCAACATGGCCTTTTCGGTGAGAAAGGCAAAAGCACCGCGGGTATTCAAAGAGTGGCCATCCGGCAGGGCGGTGTGCAGGCCGGCCTCGATGTCGGGGCACAGGCGAGCGCTTTGGCCCAGAGACACCAGCAAGTACTCCTTGGCGTGAAACTCGCCTGGTCGCAGCAGGGTTGCAATGTGCTTTTTGGGATTCCAGGCCTCCCTGACGGGAATGAGTAGGCTGGGATCAGCCGCGGCCTGGAGCAGGTAGCGGACAAACCAGTGCTCTTCGCCGGGCGAAGCCGGGGTGCTCTCCTCTGGTTCCTCCAGGCGGAAGCAGAGGCGGAACGGCGCGGTTGCCGTGACGGAGACGGGGCGCCGCCAATGCTGAATTTGCTGGCGCAACTGGCCCAGATCGCCGGGGTCGCCCGACATCAGCCCATCCTGGGCTTGCAGAGCGTGCAGCCACTGATCATGGAGGCTGTCAAACCCGGAAATTTTCCTGGCCGGGCGGCCTCGCCGGATTTTGGCGGGTTCCAGATCGGTCGGGGCGGGAAACCGGACCAGTTGATCCACCAAACGGCCCACGAAGTCTGCCAGCACTTCGGCGGTAGGGCGCACCGGGGGAGAGGCGGCGTCCGGGGTCAGGGCCCGGCACACACGGGGCATAAGGGCGGCCAGCCTGGCGGCCACGCCGCAGTCGGTTCCGGACAACAGCGGTTCCCAGCGAGCGTAGTACGTCCCCCCGATATCCGGAAGGCCGGGGAGGAACCGCTGCCTGGCCGTCAACGATCCGGCAAAGCGCAGGGCGACGGTCCAAAAAGCTACGTCTTTGCCGATGATTACGCCTGGAGCCAGAAGCTCTTTGCCCACACAGGCGCAAAGCAATTCGACTTCTGCCTGCGCCGGCAAGCAGAGTGCGGTTACCTGCCATGGGGATAAGGCAGCCGATGCAGAAGAGGCTGGGGATTCGGAAATCAGTGGACTGGAGACCCAGGGCTGGTTCTTCTGGGTGGGAAGCCAGGCAATTGCGGTTTGCCAATTGTGAGCACTGTCAGGACAAGCTAAACCTGCTTCCTTGATCGCTCCCAATAAATTATCCTTCCCGGCGTCATAGGGAAAAGGAGGAGGACTGGCGGCCTTTGGCCTCCCCCTCCTTACGCCGTGGGAACGGGGACTTTGGGTCGCAGGAGTCTCCCCCCAGAGAAGCAAGCGATTTGCAAAGAATCCGGCATGTAGGATAAGCATTTCTTGACCAGCGGGGAAAATGGTTCAAGACCAGCATACCACTTCCGGACCGACTTCTGCAAGTAATGGGAAAGGGGTTGCAACATCCGCTATAAAGGGCCTCGAGAAACCACACTTATGCTCAACCCGATACTTATCACCGGGCCAAAAGCTTCCAATACCCAGACCATATCTACAATTTTCCCTGATCCACCGATAAGTCCTCCTCGTGGCAAGATATCAATTGGGATAGGGAGTCAAATTTTCTCAAGATTTTGAAAGCTCTTTCGCTTATAGCGATTGCCAAAAGTTTTTTCCGATAAAAGGCATTAAAAAGATTACAAAAAACTAGATTTTTTGTGAAAAATATGTTTTCCTGGATTTGTGCCCAGACGACTTGCGCCCAACCTAGAGAATTGTTCTCTGGCGGAACTGGAAATTGCAGACAATGCTGCTCCTTCCAAGCGCAGTCATAATCGTCTGATGGCCATAAGGGCCTTGGCCTTGAATATTGCTCCCGAGCAAGTGGCTGCCTTATACAGCGTCTCGCGACGCAGTTTGAACAATTGGATCAGACGGTTCAATCAACAAGGCATTGATGGCCTAATTGAAGGGGCGCGTACCGGTCGGCCGCCCAAGATCACCCCGGAGCAAAGCGCCCATTACCGCCAACTTATCCAACAGCCGGAACTAGCTGAACAACTCCACTGGACGGCGAAAAAGTTTCATGGTTACCTCAAGCAACAATTCCAGCATGAAATTGGTTATCGCACGGTGGTGCGTTGGCTGCATGACAATAATTTTCGCCTAAAAGTGCCACAACCTTGGCCGGCGCGCCAGAACGAAGAACAACGGCAAATATTTCTGGAGCAACTCAAAGCCTACCTTCTCGATGAGACCATTGATATCTGGTACTTAGACGAGATGGGCATTGAAGGCGATCCCCGCCCCAGACGACGTTGGGCCCAGAAAGGGGACAAGATTCGGGTACCCTATTACGGAGAGCATCTCCGCATGAATGTCACCGGCATGGTCGGTCCCCGAATCGGCCAGTTTTATGCGTTAGAATTCATTCATACTGACAGCGAAGTTTTTCAAGTGTTCTTGAACCATGCCAATCAAGATATAAAACTCTAAAGGCCAAGAAATATCATTATTTGTGATAACGCCACTTGGCATAAAAAGAAATCTTTGGATTGGGGAGCTTTTGAACCGCTGTTTTTGCCTCCCTATTCTCCAGACCTCAATCCTATTGAACGCTTATGGCTCCTGATAAAAGCCGAATGGTTCGCCGATTTCTTCGCCAAAAACCGGGAGCAATTAATCGATCGCATAGACCAGGCCCTTTTATGGGTGATGAATCGACCGGATGACAATCAAAGGACTTGCTCCCTGGAACGATTCACGTGATGACCCCTCAGGGCTCATTCAGGAAAATATTTTAGGCAACTGCTTCTATATGTGCGCCACGAGTGCGCTTGGAGTCATATAAGAAAAAGCGTGCGCAACTGTGCGAGAGATGAGGGGAGGCCCCTCGGAGCCGGCTTGCAGGAGCAGGCTCCAAACCGCCTTAAGCTGCGCTGGTAAAGAGCCAGGGTGGTGAGCGTTAAGGAAAAGTCATGGCTTAAGACCGTGGCAGGTAGGGATCAGGGAGACGAGCAAAAGCGAACCACTGATGAGGTGTCGAAAAGTTAAAGGTGACGTCAAAACTGGTGGCTATATAGACGCCAGGATGAGTTCAAGGGGAAAACCTGCTTACTGCCTGAGCGGCGTCCGGCATAAAGATGGCGTGAACTTGATCTAGGCTCTCGTACGGAAGTGTGTCCAGCGAAGGCTGGCATGTTCAGCAAGAGTTAGTCTTGCCAGGGGAAGAGCCAGAGACCCTGTAGCTTGGATGGCAGGTAGGAGGGAAACCGAGTACCTGAAGCCCATCGACAAAGCCATCCATGGGATGGTGAGCGAGTCACCGGGCCGTAACGAGAGTGAACGCAGAGGTGGCCCCGAAAGAGAGTAGCCCCGGAGGCCGAGCCCCCTTCCGTAGGGCGAAGGCAGCATGAAGCGCCGCAGGCTGGCTGAAGCGACATTTCACTCCGGCGGGGTGGTAGCGACAGCACGGTGGCAAGGACATGCCAAGCAACTGGAGAAGCCCTCCTCGTCCCGCCAAGAAGCCCGGTACGGGAAAACCGTACGCCGGGTTTGACGAGGCGGGGGTTGGAAACGTTATCAGGGGAGCCGGACTGAGGCCCGGGGCGAAAGCCTTGGATGAGCCACCGGACCCTACCGTAGGCGCGCCAGTCCTCGACCCTACCGTGGGAACCTGTCGTCCCGATGTGAAGGGAGAAGCCCAAGTGGAGGACCCACAAGGGTGAGAGTACCGAGGCGGGGCAAAGTGGCGGAACAACCCGTAGTAGCGAAGAAGTCCCGTAATGGGGATGGAGCGAAGGGGTTGTGTCGATCAGCCTTACCTGGTGGTCAACCAGCAATGGGAGGAGCCATTGCGTAAGGCAAAGCCGTTTATTGCGGTTGATCGATGGGAGCCGGATGAGTCGAGAGATTCATGTCCGGTTCTGGGAGGGCGTGGGGGTGAGACTCCCCCACGCTACTCGACTCTGGAGTGCGGTGGTCTCCTACAATCTGGCGGTGCTGGGCCGTTTGCAGATGGCGGCCGCCTGAGACTGCCAGTCTCCCTGACCTGACCACAGCAGGGCGGTGGTGTCTCTGAATGACGGCAAAATCCCAGGAAACTGGCTGGCTAAGGGGATTTTTTTTTCAACTCTGATTCATAATCTGCCCGATTAGCGTCGGAAGTGGTCTTGTACCCTTGAATCAACCCCAAAAACGTGTCTTTCCGGATGGACAATAGTGGGCATTCTCCACGAAGAACAAATCCGGATTGGGGGATAGTAATGAGGAAAAAAAGCGGTCCTTTTTAACAAAGGATAGATCGTCACCCGGGTTAGCTATCATCACTTTTTCTACTCCGGGCTAATTCTTACGCCAGGCCTCCCAATAGGGATTTCCTTGGCTATCCCGTAATCGCAAGGTGTGATCCTTGTGTGCGACCTCACCGGCCAGGAGCCTTTCCTGGCCCGCCAATTTATAGCAAAAGCCCTGGATAGTTACTTCGTCCCCCGGTTTCAGATCGGCCTCCTGGCGCTCCAGGAACCAAAGCGGGCCCAAATGGACGTGCACCAGACCCCGGTCAGGAGTCTGCACATCCATTGCCAACCCCGGCTCCATGTCTTGTGAAAAAGTTTCAACTCGGAGACGGGTGATGCGACCGCTGACCTTCCCGGCCACGCAAGCATGAACCTCTTGCGAAACTCGATAAGGCAGCATGCGGAATCCTTGACCTCTGCCGCCCCGATAGCCGTATTCTTGCAAGTAATTGTGCTCCTGGAGGGGGGCGCTGCAAGCCGCCAAGATAAATGCCATGGCCACGAAGCCTAATAGCCGCCGATGCGTCATTTTTATCCTCCTGATTAGAATTAAAGGATAGTTGTTAACGTTATTAAACTTCTTCGCACTCAGTGAACCGGGTATAGGGCGCCGGGAACAACGCGAGGTGAGCAACTTGGAAATGAACAAGCCGCTCATCTTGCCAACGCCGAAGGCGTTGCACCTATTCCTCCTTTCATCACCAGCGTGACCAATTACATTTTGACCCTAAAGACCCTCAGGCCGTTCAAAATCACGATGATGGATATCCCCATATCAGCAAAGACGGCCATCCAGAGGGTGGCCAATCCCACCACGCCAAGAGCCAAGAAGACCGCTTTGGCGGCCAGTGAGAGGATAATGTTGGCCTTGATGATGCGCCGCGCCTGGCGGCTAAGCCTTATGGCCACAGGCAGCTTGCCGAGGTCGTCGGACATGAGGGCGATGTGCGCGGCCTCGATGGCGGCATCCGAACCCGCGGCGCCCATGGCGATGCCCAGGGTAGCCGTGGCCAGGGCGGGAGCATCGTTAACCCCGTCACCCACCATGGCAACCCGGTCTTCCTCTGCCAACAGCCGTCTGACCGCTTCCACCTTGTCAGCCGGCAGCAAACCGGCAATGTAAGAATCCAAACCCAGTCGCTCAGCGACCGCTCGGGCCGCACTGGGGTTATCTCCGGTCAGCATTACCAGCTGCTTAACCCCTGTCCGGCGCAGCAAGTCCATGGCCTCCGGCGCCTCGGGGCGCAACGCGTCCTCGACGACGATTATAGAAGGTTTCCCCGTTGATCCTGGCCCTTACCCCCTTGCCTGGGATTGCTTCAAATTCTTCCACCTGTTTGGTAAAACCGACTCCTTCCCGCTCTGCCCGGTTCAGGATCGCCTGGGCCAGGTGATGCTCAGACCTGCTCTCCACGGCGGCGGCCATGCCGAGGACCTCCCCGGCAGTCCAGCCGCTGAGAGGGACCACCTGGGTTACCGCAGGTTCTCCCCGGGTCAAAGTGCCGGTCTTATCGAAGGCAATCACCCGGATGGCGCCGGCATTTTCGAGGTGCACGCCGCCCTTGATGAGGATGCCGCTCCTGGCTGCGCCCGCCAGCCCCGAAACGATGGCCACCGGGGTGGAAATGACCAAGGCGCAGGGGCACGAGATGACCAGGAGAACGAGGGCGCGGTAAAACCAGGTATTGAAAGGCTGGTAAAATAGGAGCGGCGGCACGGCCATTACCAGCACCGCAGCCGCAATCACTGAGGGTGTATAGTATTTAGCGAACCGGTCCACAAAGCCTTGCGAAGGCGCTTTCTGAGCTTGGGCCTCCTCCACCATGTGGATGATCCGGGCCAGCGTGGTGTCGCCGGCCAGGTGACTCACCCGGACCTTAAGTGAGCCTCGTTGATTGATAGACCCTGCGAAGACCCCATCCCCCGGGCCCTTTTTAACCGGCATCGACTCGCCCGTTATGGGGGCCTGGTTTACCGTGGAGATCCCTTCCAGAACCTCGCCGTCCAGGGGTATCTTGGTGCCCGGGTAAATGATGATCTCCTCGCCTAACTGCACTTCCTCCACCGGCACCGTTATTTCCCGCTCGCCTCTTATCACCGTGGCTTCCTGCGGCGAGAGTTCCAGAAGGGAGCGGATGGCCCGCCGCGTCCGCTCCAGGCTGTAATTTTCCAGGATATTCGCCAGCAGGAAGAGAAAGACCACCGCGGCCCCTTCCGTCCATTGCTCGATGGCCGCGGCCCCGATTACCGCCACGGTCATCAGGAGATTCATATCAGGTGTTAAATTCCTGGCCGCAGCCAGCGCCTTTCGAGCGGTGGGGTAGCCGCCCACTATAATCGCCAGCGCGTAAAGGGGGTCGGAGAAAGCATGCCCGAACTCCAACTGAGCGAGGGCGAAACCGGCGCCAGCCAGGAGGCCGCACAGGCCCAGGAGAATGAGGGGCCGCCTGCTTTCCCAGGAAGGAACCGCCAGTTCGAACTTCTTGACCCTCGCCTTGAATCCGCCCTGGCCTATGGCCCTGATAATTGCTTCCGGACTCAGCATGGCGGTCTTATAATGGACTTTAAGCGTTCCCGAGACCAGATAAAAGTCCATCCCTTCAATCCCCGGCAGGCTTCCCAACGCCTTCCTGATCAGCTTCTCCTCATCGGCGCAGTCCATCCCTTCCACCACGAAAGTGGTAGAGCTCAACTCGGCTGGGACCGCGTACCCAGCCCCCTGGATGGCCTGGACAATCTCCCCCGGTTGAGCCTGCTCGGGAGCGTATTCGACCCGCAGGCTGGATTTGATGAGATCGGCTTGCGCCCCTACCACGCCCTTGACCTTGCCGACGGCCTTCTCCAGCAACTGGGCGCAATCCGCGCAGTCGAGACCCTGAACCGGGAAGTCCTCCTTGACGATTCCCGGACCCACGGCTTTTGGTTCAGCCTTCTTCTTTTTTCTCATTTTTCAGTGACCTGATAGCGGCGATATCCTTTTCGCCAGTGCGGATGCGCACCGCCTGCTCCACCGTTAATACGAAGATAACGCCGTCTCCGGGATTCCCGGTATGAGCGGCCTTTTCAATAGTGCGCACCACTTCCTCGACCAGATCGTCCTTGACCACTATCTCCAGGCGCATTTTGGGGACAAATTCCCGGACGACCTTGTCTCCGGGCACCCTTACCTTACCCCGGCCAAAGCCTTGTATCTCGATCACGCTCATTCCGGGAAACCCGGCAATCTGCTGTAAGGCGTGCGTTACCTTGGAAAGCCTGAAGGGCTGTATGTAAGCTCGAACCTCTTTCAAGATGCACCTCCTAAATCTCCGGCAGGCGTTCGGCGAAGCTGCCGTATAGCACGGGCAGGATAATCAGAGTCAACAGGGTGGAGGTGAACAGGCCGCTTACCACCACCACCGCCAGGGGCCGCTGCACTTCCGAACCAGGTCCAGTGGCGAAAAGAAGAGGAGCAAGCCCCAGGATGGCCACCAAGGCGGTCATTAAGACCGGGCGGAGCCGCCGGTCACAACCTCGCCGCACCGCTTCCTCCAGGGGCAGACCCTCCTGGCGCAGCTGGTTAAATTGGGAGACCAGCACCACCCCATTGAGCACCGCCACTCCGAAAAGGGCGATGAAACCCACGGAGGCCGGGACGCTCAGGTAGAGGCCGGTGATGAGCAGACCCAGGATGCCGCCGATAAGGGCCAGGGGGAGATTGAGAATGATAAGGCTGGCGTAGCGCAGTGAGTTGAAGACCATGAAGAGGAGCAGAAAAATTATGAGCACGGTGATGGGGACAATGACCATAAGATAGCGCATGGCCCGCTGCTGGTTCTCAAAGGCGCCGCCCCAGTTGAGGTAATAGCCGGGCGGCAGCCCCAGGCGGGATTCCAGGAGGCCCTGGGCCTCCGCCACCAGGCCGCCGATGTCCCGGCCTTCCACGTTGAACTCCACCACTACCCGGCGGCGGGCGTTCTCCCGGCTGACCTGCACCGGACCGGGCTCCTCGGTAATTTGGGCCAAATCAGCCAGGGGAATCTGGCGGCCACCCGCGGCCTCCACCAGGATGTTGCCAATGGCTTGGATGCTATTGCGCCGTTCTTCCGAGAAGCGCACCTGGACCCCCACCCGCAGTTGCCCCTCGCGGATCTCGGTGGCCACCTTGCCTCCCACCGCGGTTTCAATGACCTCCTGGATGTCGGACACGTTGATGCCGTAGCGAGCGATTTTGCGCCGGTCAATTTTGACATTGAGATATGGCTGGCCGGCCACCTGCTCCACCCTTAAATCAGTGACACCTTTGACCGTCCTCAAAAGGCGGGCCGCTTCTTCGGCCTTGCGTCGCAACACCTCCATGTCGTCCCCGAAGATTTTGACTGCCACTTGGGACTTTACTCCCGAAATGAGCTCATCCACCCGCAGAGCGATGGGTTGGGAGAAGTTAAGGCCGATGCCGGGTATCTTGGCCAATTCGGCCCGCATCTTGTCCGTCAGCTCCTCGCTGGTGCGGGCCGTCCGCCATTCCCGGCGGGGCTTGAGGATCACGATGGGGTCGCTGAGCTCAGGCCCCATGGGGTCGGTTCCGATTTCGGGGGCGCCGACCTTGGAAACCACCGAGGCCACTTCCGGAAATTTGAGCAGGACCTGCTGCATCTGGCGCTCCATGGCCAAAGACTGAGCAATGGAGACAGACGGAAGCCGGATGACCTGGGGAGTCAGGTAGCCTTCATCCATTCGGGGGATGAACTCCGAGCCCAAAAATGGAACCGTCAGCAGGGAAAAGGCTAAAAGGCCGGCAGCTCCGATAACCACCAGCTTCCGGTTACCCAGGGCCCAGTTGAGGGATGGCTGGTAAAGGCGCCGGGCCCACCTGAGGAGCGGGCTCTCTCGCTCGGCACCCGGTTTGAGCAGGTATGAGCAAAGGACCGGGGTCACGGAAATGGAGAAGACTAGGGAGGCCAACAGGGCTATGGCCACAGTGAAGGCCAAAGGAGCAAACATTTTGCCTTCCATGCCTTTCAGGGTCATGATGGGCAAAAAAGTGATGGCGATGATCAATATCCCGAAAAGGCTCGGTTTCAGAACCTCGGTCACAGCTTCCAAAACGATGCGCATGAAGCCCAGCCGGGCGTTGGTATCTCCCAGCCGATGAATGACGTTTTCCACCTGGATGACCGCGCCGTCCACGATCATGCCGATGGAGATGGCCAGACCCCCCAGGGACATAAGGTTGGCCGACATTCCCACCTGGCGCATAACGATGAAGGTTGCCAGGGCCACCAACGGCATGGTCAAGGAAATAACCAGAGCGCCTTGGAAATTGCGCAGAAACAGGTAAATTATCAGGATAACCAGGATGACCCCTTCGCCGATGGCCTTGCCCACCGTGTTAATGCAGTCCCGCACTAGGCCGGCGCGGTCGTAGAAGGCTTCCAGCCTGATGCCGGCGGGAAGGATGCCGCCCTTGTTGATTTCTTTTACTTTATCCTTGACCGCGGCCACCACCTCCCGGCCGCTGCCGCCACGGATCATCAGGACGATGCCGGCCACGGCTTCGGCTTTGCCGTCTTTCACCACCGCACCCAGGCGGGTCGCGGGACCCTCCCGGACCTCGGCTACGTCCCGTACCAGCACCGGGGCGCCGTCCACTTCCTTGAGCACCACCTCCTCGATGTCCTGAACCGACTGCATGAGGCCGATGCCGCGCACCAGGGCCTGTTCGCTGCCTTTTTCCAGAATGTTGCCCCCGGCGTTGGCGTTATTGGCCGCCAGGGCGCTGAAGACCTGGTGCAGGGAGAGATCGTATTTGCGCAGGCGGTCCTGATCTACGTACACCTGGTACTGCCGCACGTAGCCCCCAAAGGTGTTAACTTCCGTCACCCCGGGCACGGTCTTGAGAATAGGCCGGACGATGCCGTCTTGCACCGTGCGCAGGCGCATCAGGCGTAGCTCTTCTTCCCGGGGCGAGGCTGGGGGCGGGGCGTTCGGCTCTTCCAGGATATACTGGTATATTTCCCCCAGGCCGGTGGAGATGGGCCCCAACATCGCCTCGGCTCCCTTGGGAAGTTTTTCCTTGGCCTCTATGAGACGCTCCAATACCAGCTGCCGGGCGAAATAGACGTCCACCCAGTCCTGGAAGACCACGGTCACCAGCGACAGGCCGAACTTGGACAGCGACCGCAGTTCCGCCATGTCAGGGAGCCCCGCCATCGTCACCTCGATGGGGAAAGAGACCTGCTGTTCCACCTCCACCGGCGACATCCCCGGCCAGGTGGTGAGCACCTGGACCTGGACATTGGTTACATCGGGAAAGGCGTCTACCGGTAATTTAAGAGCGGCGTAGGAGCCATAGCCTATCAGCCCGGCCAGGATGATGAGGACCAAAAAGCGGTGCCGAAGACAGCCTTGAACGATTTTTTCAATCATGCCCCGCCTCCAGGCTCTCTTTTTCCAATTCGGACTTGAGGGTGAAAACCCCCTCTACCACCACCCGCTCGCCTTCCTTCAGGCCCTCCAGCACTTCCACCCGGCCATCCGCCTTCAGGCCGGGCTTGATGGCGCGTTTGAGGTAGAGGCCGGGTTCCTGTTCAATAAAGATAATCTGCTCCCCGCCGGAAGCGGCCACTGCGGCCTCCGGCACGCTGAGGGCCGTCCGCATGCCCGCGGTCGCGGAGATGGTGGCGAACATTCCGGCTTTCAGCAGGCCGCCGGAGTTGTTCACCTGCACGCGAGCCCGGGTCATTCGAGAAGCTTTATCCACCATGGCCGCGATGTAGTCGATGCAGCCGGTGAACTCCTCCTGGGGGAGAGCGCTTACTTTGATAGCGGTCATGCAGCCGGGTTTGACCAGGGGGAGGTCCTTCTCCGGAATCTGGACGAAGCACCACAAGGTGGCGGTGTCGGCGACCACGAAGAGTTCTTCTTCCGCCTTGACCACCAAGCCGGGAGTGACCTTGCGGTCCACCACCCGCCCGGCGATGGGGGCGCGCAAGATGAAGGTGGAATCTACTGCAGCGTGGAAGCTTGGTCCTTGGGTTTTTCGGCCTCCCCGCAATAGGCGGGCGATATCGGCGTCGCTTAAGCCCAGGAGGTGGAGCCGGTTCTCGGCAAAATCCCTCTCCGCCTTGCCGAGTTCAACTTTGGCCTGGCGCTCCAGAAACTCGGCCTGGCTGATGGCCTTCTCCTGCCAGAGCAGGAGCGCCCGCTCGTAGGCTTTTTGGGCCACATTATAACTGGCAACAGCTTGTAAGAAGCTGTTTTGGGCCTGGCCTAACTCCACGCTGTCTATGACGGCCAGTGCGTCTCCCTTCTTCACCTCGGCCCCGTAGTCGGCGATAATCTTGACCACCCGGCCGGATAGGCGGGAACTCACGCGCGCGGTTTTTTCTTCATTGAAGACCAGCTCTCCGGTAAGGAGGACTTTATTCGCCATGGGGCCCATAGTGGCTGGAGCCGCCTCAATTTTGGCCCGCTGTATCGCTTCCTGGTCAAGCTTGACCTGCCCCGGCGTGTGAGCCTCCTGCCCGGGGTCCTTTTCGGAGCTCTTTTTCTTGAAACCGGCGGGGATGAAAAACCACATCAAAACTACCAGGGCCATTACGCCTGCCCCGATGAGAACCCGTTTGGGCGTGAGAAGGTCTCGCATGGTTATACTCCTCCCCCGGCGATGCGCCAGAGTTCCGTCCTGGCCTGCCAGTAGTCGAGCAAGGCTTGGTAATAATCACTCTCGGTGGTCCGGTAGACGCGGCGGGAATCCAGCAGCTCCAGCAGCCCCGTCTCTCCCTGCCGGTAGGTAAATTCGGCCAGGCGCAGAGACTCCGCCGCCTGGGGCAGGATATTCTTTTGAAAAGATTCCACCTGGCGCCGGGCCACCATGTAGAGGCTGTGCTGAGCCGCCAGCTTGGTCTCCAGCTCCTGGCGGGTGAGTCCGAGCTCGGCCGCGGCCTGGCGCCTGGCGGCCGCGGCCTTATCCACCTCTCCGCCCTTGCGGTTCCAGAGGGGCAATGGCAGGGAAATGCCCCCGCCGGTAGTGCGCTGGTCAATCTCCAACGTATGAAAAAACTTGAGCTTCACTTCCGGCACCCAGGCTTGGCGCTCCGCGCTCAACGTGCTTTCAGCCTGGCGAAGAGCGGCGTTTTGGGCGGCCAGCAGGGGGTGAACGGCCAGTGCTGCCTCGCGCCAGCGCGTTAGGGGAATCGCCTCATCCAGGGAGGTGAACTTGCTGGACAAGGCGAAATCGGCAGGCAGATTCTCCAATAAAAACCGGTTCAGCACCTGCCGGTCTCCGGCAAGCGTCGTCCTGGCTTTTTCGTATTCCCGTTCCAGGGTGTAAAACTCCACCTGCGCCTTGATCAGCTCTATCTGGCGACTCTCTCCCAAGCGGACGCGTTTTTCCACCAGATCGAGAAGCTGTTTGGCGGAGTCGAGGTTCTCTCGGGCCACTTTGACGAATTGCTCGTCGGCCAGCACCACGTAGAAGAGTTCCCGCAACCTGGCAATAACCGTAAGCTCCTCATTGGACACTAACTTCCGGGCGCTGTCGATGCCGAAGCGGGCGGCCTCCTGCTTTTTAGCCCGGCGTCCGGGCCATTCCACGGTCTGAGAGAGGGCCGCGGCATAGGTGAGGCCGCTTTCAGTTCCGAACCTTTCCCTTTGATTGCCCCCTTCGAACTCCACTTCCGGATTGGGATATTGTTTTGCGATGCGCAATTCGGCTTCGTTCTTCCGTACCTCTTCCCGGGCTTTTCGGAGGCCGGGGTGAACTTTAAGAGTGATCTCCTCCAACTCCGGGAGAGAATAGGCCCGGGGGCCGGCCATTGCCGGCGTCGACATGAGCAGCGCCAGACATAAAGCCGCCTTCAGGGCCAACCCGTTTGGGGTCATAGGCCACCTCCGCTTATAAAAAGGACCAATAACTAATGAATGTTATTAAGAGAATAAGATAAAGGAAGTCTTTTCAAGACCTGGGAGGTTGGAAGATATCGTGGGAAAGGATTTCCGCTGTTGGGTGCAAAATAATTGCTTGGTGGAGGGCTACTGCCAAAGCCGTGCTAATTTCAGGGTTAGCGGCGAGGCAAGGCAGATGACAGGCACAAGAGCAAAAACAAGGTGCTAAGGACGCCTGGCTCTGGCAGGTTCCGTCGTGGCAAACGCCCCCGCCAAAAGCCAAACCCGGCAAGAGTGCGACAAGAAAAATCAAGGCGCAGAGCCATCTGTAAACCCGCGTTAACTTCATGATATATTCATTATCCTAACCGGCACAAAAAGGCAACCATCTTCCCAAGCTTATCTTCCCAAGCTTATTCAAGTGCTCGAAGGGATCAAGAAGACTCGTTTTGCCTGCCATAAAGAAGCGGGAAAGGGTGTTCAAAAGAGAGGTAGAAAAATACCCCGTATTCTCCTCTTGAAGGCCCTATGCCGATGGGGAAGCCTATCCCCGGGACAATTTGCAGTCCGGATTGGAGTTCTAGGCGTTCCTGCTTCACCGGGCCACCGTTCATAACCAATCTCCTCCAGGATCACCGAACCTTGGATAAAGGCGGGGATGATTCAAACTCAGTTCAGGCTATTCCACGGCCGTCATCAGGGCTGCCGGTAAGGCGGTAAGATGCCAGCGCTAAAGATACCGTTGAAGAACCCGGCCCCGCCGCATTATCGCCAAGGTGGAATACACCCATCTAGGTGCCAATCAACGCTTTGTGTTCACTAACCTGAGCAGCAACCCCCCAGTTCTTCTATGATGATATTTACGTCCTGCGGGGCGATGTGGAAAACCGTATAAAAGGACTGAAGCTGGAGATCAAGGTCGACCGCTTGAGTTGCCCTTGCTTCTTGGCCAACCAGTTCCGGCTGCTGCTGCACACCGCCGCCTACTGCCTGTTTTGGCTGCTGCGGTACCACCTCCGGGACACGGAACTGGCCACGGCCCAAGTCAGTACCTTGCGCCTCAAGCTCTTGAAGATCGGGGGCCCGCATGCGGGAGACCAGCCGCCGGATCTGGGTCCACCTGTCCTCGGGTTACCCTTACCGCCACCTGTTGGCCCTGGTGTTGCAAAACCTGCGGGCCAGTTTCGGTTAATCTCGCTCTCCCCCTGTACTGCTTAACCCCCTGGGAGAGGTGCGTCCAAAATCGGTCCTGACGCAGCATCCCGCAAGGCTTTGGCCGGAAAATACTGCCTTTGGGCTCCTTCCAGCCTTTTCATTATCTTTCTGCCGGCCGCCATATTCCCGGGAATCCGGGCCTTGGGTTATCAATTCCCCTTCAGCTTGGGTGAAGGTTTCTCTTTTCATGACGTTCTTTTCATGGGGAATTGACTATATCTGCAAACCTGCCAAATCGGAGGGCCAGGGTTGGCAATACCAGGAGATTGAGAGCCGTCGAGGTCGCTATGCCACCCAGTACCACGATGGCCAATGCCCCAACGATCTCCTGTCCAGGCCTCTGGCTGCCGATGGCCAGGGGCAGCAATCCCAAGGCGGTGACCAAAGCGGTCATCAGGATGGGCGCCAGCCGCTCCGAGGCCCCTCTGACAGCCGCTTCCGGGCTCCAGTTCACCCCTTCCACGGCCACCAGATGCTGATAATGTGACAGCATCATGATGGCGTTGCGTAGCGTTATACCAAATACCGTAATAAAGCCGACGAGAGACCCCAGCGACATCGTCCGGCCGGTAAGTAAAACCGCCAAAACCCCGCCGGCCAGGGCAAAAGGCAGATTGAGCAGGAGCAGCAAGACGTTGCGCCAGTGACCGGCGATGGCGGAGACGAGTAGCACAATGCCCACGGCAGCCAAAAGGGCGTGGAAAAGCAGGTCCCGTTGGGCCCGGGCTTGGGCCGCGGCGGTGCCGGTAAATTCCGCATAAACGCCGGGCGGAAAGGAGACCTGGGATAGAACCCGGCGCCTGGCCTCAGCCACCAAGGCTGAGCTGTTGCGGCCGGTGACGTTGCAGGTCACGGTCTGGACCCGCCGGGCCCCCTGATGCAGGACGGCGAAGCGGCCAGAGGTCGCCTGGATGTCGGCCAACTCCTTCAGTGGCAGATAAGTCCCGTTTGGGGTGCGCAAGGGCAACTGGCCGAGGGCCGCCACTGTCTGCCGCTCCTGGGGCGGCAGGATCACCGTGGTGTCGAAGACGCGCTCGCCCTGGTAGATTTGGCCCACGAGGCTCCCTTGATAGGCGGTGTGAATGGCCTCCAGAGCGCTCACCGGGTCCAGCCCCCAGCGCAGCAGCGCCGCTCTTTTAAGCCGGATGGCGATTTGGGGAGCGCCGGTCCGGGATTGCACCTGGATATCCGCCGCTCCGGGAATCTTTTGCAGCACCGCAACGATCTCCTGGGCCTTATGATCCAGGACGTCCAGGTCATTGCCGAAAACATTGATAACCACCGCGGCCCCGTAACCGGAAATGGTCTCCTCCAGGCGCTCTGTCAGGAAGGTGTTGACGGTGAAAGAGGCTCCGGGGATTTGGTCCACCACCCGGCGGATTTCGGACTCTACCGACGTCGGCTGCCGGCCGGGTTTGAGGTTCACCTCGATCTCACTGGCATTGGGCCCCCGGGCTTCGCCGCCTGCCTCGGCTCTTCCGGCTTTCTGGGCTACGCTCTGCACATAGGGAAGTTTGAGCAGTTCCCGGGTGACCCGGCCCCCCAGACGCAAAGACTCCTCCAGGGAAGTGCCGGGAACCATGACCATATGGACAATAATATGGCCTTCCCGGAACTCGGGCAGGAAACTGCCCCGCAAAAAAGGCAAGGCAGCCAGGGCGCTCCCCATTAACAGGATAACGCCCAGGGTCACCAGGCGGGGGTGACGGTCAACCCGCCCCAGCAGGCGGCGATAGCCGTTTTTCAACCGGCGCATCACCGGCGGGTCGTGGGGCGGCAACTCCCTACGCCCTAAAATAAGAAGACACAAGGCCGGAGTAACCATGAGGGCGACCAGGAGCGACGCCAGCACTGCCAGGATATAAGCCGCTCCCAGCGGCGAGAAGAGCCGGCCCGCCACCCCGGACAGGGTTAAAATAGGGAAAAAGACCAGGATTACCGCCAGGGTGGCAAAGACCACGGCGGCCCGCACTTCCAGGGAAGCAGCCAGGATGACCTGCAGAATCGGCCGGGGGTTCGCCTGCCCGCGATTCTCCCGCAAGCGCCGCAAGATGTTTTCCACGTCTATCACCGCGTCATCCACGATCTCCCCGATGGCGATGGCCAGGCCCCCCAGAGTCATGGTGTTGAGGCTGAAACCAAGGCGCTCCATGACGATAATCCCGGCCAGCAAAGAGAGGGGGATGGCGGTGCAGGAAATGGCGGCGGTTCGGAAATTAAACAGGAACAAAAACAGCACGATAATGACCAGCACGGCCCCGATGGCCAGGGCCGACAGGACGTTATGAATGGCGGTTTGAATAAAGTTCGCCGGGCGGAAGAGATTCGGGTGCAAGGCGAGGCCTTCCCGCTCTAAATCGGGGCGCAGTTCCCGGAGCGCCTGGTCCAGCCGGTGCGTCACCTCCAGGGTGTTGGCCCCGTATTGGGCGTTCACCACCATCACGATGCCGGGCTGTCCATTGATCAAGCCCGCCCCGATGGGAGGCTCCTGGGCTGCGGTCACCGTCGCCACGTCTCCCAGCCGTACGCTGGCGCCGGCCCGGTGAACCAGGACGACGTCGGCCAGTTGGGCCGGGGTAAAGGACTGGCCTTCAGTTTGCAGCACCAGGCGCTGGTTGGCGGTCTCGATGAAGCCCGCTCCCCGAACGCCGGTGGCTCGGCGCGCCGCGGCCAGCACCTCGGTCAAACCCAGGTGATATTTCAGCAAGCGCTCTGGCTTGACCTGAATCTGGAATTGCTTTACTCCTTCCCCGAAACTTACCACGCCGGCGACGCCAGGAACCGCCAACAGGCGGGGCTTCACCAGCCAGCGGGCGGTGGTGCGCACTTCCATTAAGGAGCGGCTTGCCGAAGTCAGCCCCAGCACCATCACCGTCCCCGTGGATGAAGTCAGGGGAGTCAGCACCGGAGGTTTGGCCTCCAGGGGCAGTTTGCCCGGCAGCGACACCAGCCGCTCTGCCACCAATTGCCGTGCCCGGTAAACATCGATGTTCGGTGAAAAATTGACTTTAATGGCCGACAGCCCCTGGATGGAACTCGAGAGCACAGAAGTGATGCCCCCGGCGCCGATGACCGCGCTTTCAATGGGCCGGGTGACCAGCGCCTCCACCTGTTCGGGAGACAGCCCCGGGGCTTCGGTGCGAATCGCTACCTGGGGCGAGGCGAATTCGGGAAAGACGTCATACTGGGTCCGGGTGAGGGTGTAGAGACCGTAGGCCATGACGATGATAGCCAGGGCGATGACGGCGCCGCGCCGCCGCAGGGCAAAACGGACTATTGCGGCCAGCAGGCCGGTTTCTACGGGTTCCATGCAATTTCCCTTTAATCGCCTTCTTCGTCTGCTTCCCCCTTGCCTGCCTTGGTCCGGGAATGCGATGCCTCGGACAGCAAGGCCTGCGCCCCCTGAACTACCAGCCGCTCTCCGGCGGTGAAGCCGGTGGTCACGAAATAGCCGTCAGGCAGCAAGTTGTCGGTGGCCACCGGCCGGGCCGCAAAACGTTCGGGGCCGGTTTGCACAAAGACCATGGCTTGGCCGTTCTGCCAGACCACCGTGGCTGCCGGAATCAGGAAGCCCTTGACCCGGGGCCCGGCCGGCAGTTGGGCCACGATGTTCATGCCGGCTGGCAACTGGCCCGCCTGGCCGGAAACGGCATAGAAAAAGCTCCACCCCTGGATTTGGGGATCAAGGCGCGGTGCCGGGGAGAGCAGGCGGGCCGCCAACCCGGTTTGGCCTGGTAGTTGTATAGTTATCTTCCGGGGCATCGGGGCAATCTTTTCGCCGACGGGGAGGGTGACCTGCACCAAAAATTCCTCTTGATTAATCAACCTGGAAAAGGCCGGGGCGCCGTGGAAAACCCAGCGGGCGATCACCCCGCCCCACTGTTGCCGGGCAGCGCCCTCCAGGGCCCGCTGGCTGGCCTCAGCGGCGCGCAGATTATTGCGATCTTCCCGCCAGGTGCTCTCCGCCGCCTGGAGGGCCTTGAGGGAAACATTCTGATTCTGGGCATGAAGCGACTTCAGACGGGCATATTCCGCTTGCGAGGCCTTAAGCCGGGCCTGGGCGTTCTCCACCTGCGCCCTGGCCTGGGCAAAACTGCGGCCCAGGTCGGCCAGACCCTGGAGCGGCAGCACCGTGCCATAGGCCCGCAGTTCCCTGGCATGGAATACCTGGGCCAGCGGCGCGGTGACAAGGCCGGCCGTTTCCTGGGCCGCTTTCTCCAGGGTGATGACCAGAGCCGCCGGAGGCGGCGTCTCGGTGGCCGGTTCGGCGGCCCCGGCAGACGCCGATTGGAAAACCGGACTCCAGGCCGGCGGCCAGCCGAGAGCCAGCAGGATGAGCAACTCGGCTGCGGTTTGACGGATAAAGCGGGAGTTCTTCAAGGGCGATGTTCTCCGTGGCGGGGGTTGGCTTGGAGGCCCGACGGGAGCCCGGCGGTCGTCCCCAGCGGCGACTTTACGGCATCTTCCAGGAGGCCCAGGGCCTGCTGAGTCTGGTAGAAGGTCCGGAGCCGGGCCAGGGCCGCATTGTTCAAGGCCAATTGGGCGCTGAGCAGGGCCAGCCGGTCGGTCTCACCCGCCTGGAAGTTGCGTTGCGCTGACTGCTCCTGGATTTTTTCCGCCGCCGCCAGGGCCTCGGCGGTCTTCAGTTTCCGGATCGCCTCCAGATAGCCGGCCAGCCTCCGGTCGAGTTCTTCGATGACCCCGGCTTGCAGGACGGTAAAGCGGGCGGCGGCTTCCTCCCGGCGCGCCTTGGCCTCGGCGATGGGACCCTGGTTGCGGTTCAGAACGGGAAGCGTCAAAGAAATGCCAAAGGTCCATTTATCTTTGGCGTCATCGAACTTGTAGCCCGGCCCCAGGTGCAGGTCCGGGTATTGTTTGGCAATCTCCAGTTGCAGGGCGGACTGGGCTGCTTCATAGCTCGCCAGGGCGGCCAGGATATCCGGACGGTTCAGCAAAGCTTGCCGCCTGACCTCAAGCGATAGAGGTGCCGGAGGAAGACGTTGCAGGAAAGCGTAAGGAATCTCCATCTGCCGGAGGGCGCTCACCGGCAAGCCCAGGGCCGCGGCCAGCCGCACCCGGTTCTCGGCCATTTGCCTTCGGGTTTCCTGCCACAACAGGCGGGTCTGGTCCAAGGAAATCTGCGCCTGGGTGAGCTCCGGCCTGGGAATCTCCCCCTGAGCCAGCCGCGCCGCCAATACCTGGGCCAGGTCTTCTTGCACCGCCAGTTGCCGCTTAAGCAGCGCGGCGCTTTCCCGGGCCAGGTACAGGTCCAGGAGGCTGGCGCGCAGACGGCTCCTCACCTGCCAGGCGGCGGTGGCGATATCCAGGTAGGCCGCCTCGGCCAGATGCCCGGCTCGGGCCAGGCGGTAGCCGCGCTTGCCCGCGGTCTCAATGGGAATATCCAGGGAGGCTCCGTAAAGCCAGGGATTGCTCTCGCCCGGGTTGGCGATGAACCCGGGCGGCATGGAGATACTCGGGTTCGGACGCTGGCCGGCGGTGATCTTTCCGGCTTCGGCCACCTGCCACTTGGCCCGGGCCACATCCAGGTCCGGGTGATAATAGAGGGCGGCCAGGGTAAGCATGGAGAAATCCCAGGAACGGGGTGGCCAGGGGGTGAGTTTGCAGTTCAGGTTGGTTTCGATGAATTCCTTAAGCTTAACGTTATCCAGCCGGCGGCTTTCCAGGGCGGCAACGGTTTGCGTCGGCGACAGAGGCCGGGAATGGAAAGAAGCGCAGCCCGCAATAAGGGCCAGAGTAACTGTCAGGGTGAAGATAGCCATGCGCCACATAAGGTTCTTTCCTGCTCAACCCCGCTCGTCTAATATCGTATCCACCCGGACAAAATTAGTCTTGCCAGAACCTTCCGATAAAGCTGTTCGGAAAGTCGTGTCATAGTACTCCCAGCCTTCCACCATATAGGCATAACGACAGCGAACGCGCCGCAGGCTATGCCGACGGCTCCCAGCATATCCAGTGGAAAATGAACGCCAAGGAAAACACGCGCCCACGCGACCGCCGCTCCCGCTGTTAGAGTAAGGAATGCAAGCCTCCCCGCACCACCAAGCAACAGGCTCAAACCGATGCCTGCAAAAATGGTCACGTGGTCGCTGGGGAAAGACGAATCTGGCGCATGCGTCAGATAGTTATGCCCAAGCCCGAGCATAAAAGGCCGCGGATGTTGCCATGCAAGCCCGATAATCTGATTCAAGCTGACACCAAGTAAGGAGACCAGACACGCCTTGAGGGCCAAGCTGCGCCTCGGTTCGTCACCCCATAACCACATGCCAAGCAGAATAATTGGTATCAGGTAGATCAGATAGTTGGCAATGAGCGTGGCTCCATTGATAATCCAAGCCGGAACGGCAGGACCAGCGTTGATTTTCAAGAAAAGTGTGCGATTAAGTGTCTCGAGTTTTACCATTTATTGTTCCCTTCCAGCTAACAATACCTTATACTTAACGAATCGTCAGACAAGGCATAATACTCAGAAGAATAAAAAGATGGTCACTGTGGTCTGTTTATTAACATTATGCTAACGTCTAACAGTGAACAAAATTAAAATGCAACCAAACTATGAATAAGAACTTTTTCCGAGTGAGGCCTCTTATCCAGGCGATAAAGGGTGATTTTAAAAGGCAGCTACTCAGGATAGGGCTGTTTG
The DNA here is from genome assembly GCA_016208235.1 of Deltaproteobacteria bacterium. GTDB lineage: Bacteria > Desulfobacterota > Desulfobaccia > Desulfobaccales > 0-14-0-80-60-11 > SURF-52. Next base: position 1,547 of record JACQYN010000031.1, on the reverse strand, counting down.
TCTTTTGCGTCTTGCTGTTGGTGGCTATTGAATGCTGGGACCACTTTGCACCACTTCCAGCCCATGACTGGATGGCAACCAACTTGAAGAAAATCAAGGTAAATCAACAAAATGAAATTTCCTTTGCAGTTTTCGGTGATAATAAGAACAGCTTTACGACTTTTGAAGAATTGCTAAAACATATAGATCAGGACCATGACATTGCGTTTGCTCTCGATCTTGGTGATCTCGTCTATGATGGAGAAAAAGAAAAATATCGTTATTTCTTTAACCAGTTGCGGCGTAATCTTCACTTGCCTATTTTAACTGCCATCGGCAATCACGAACTCAAAGAAAATGGGCGTGGACTTTATTACGACATTTTCGGCCCGTTCTATTATTCTTTTCAGATCGGCAATAACTACTTCATCGTTCTAGACGACGCAAATGAAATTGGACTTGATTTTTGGCAAAGCCGGTGGCTCGAGGAAGAATTGATAAAATCCCAGCATTTCAGTACCCGATTCATCTTCATGCATGTACCGCTTTTTGATCCCAGAGGCGGCATGTATAAGCACTGCCTGCCGGAGCGTGAAGCCCATAAGTTGGCAGTACTTTTTCAGAAATACCGCGTAACCCATATCTTCGCCTCCCACATTCATGGCTATTTCAACGGGCAATGGCAAGGAGTTCCTTATACGATCACCGGAGGTGCCGGGGCAGAATTATATGGGATTGACCCCAGTCACTTTTTTTACCACTACCTAAAAGTAAAGGTAAAAGATGGTACAGCGCAAATTCAGGTCCACAGACTTCCTTCTCCCGATTATGAATGGCTTGACCGTCTGGGATTCATCGCCTGGCTTTACATATACGCATTTATTAGAATTCACGGAATAGAAATGGCCCTTTTCTTAATAGCCGCGGGTTTGTTAATGCTAACCCTGCGCTCCAGAAAAACATAAACGTCTTGGCAATAAATGGCCTAATGCCCAAATTATTTAAATTCTAGGGGGGGGTAAAAGTCAAGTCCGTTTCCCGAAGCTCACCAACAAAACCGGCAGAACGATCAAAACTAACGGCAGTTGCAGGCACAATCCCGAGATGATGGCGATGGCCAGGGGTTGTTGCATGGCGGCGCCCTGGCCGAGGCCCAGGGCCAGGGGCAGCAGGGCCAGGATGGCTGCCCGGGTGGACATGGCGATGGGCCGCATCCGGTTTTTCCCCGCTAAAATCAGAGCCTGGGGGCCCTCCAGATCGCCAGGCAAGGCATCGTATTCGGAAAAGTAAAATATAGCCACCTCCGTCACGATCCCCACGATCATGGTCAGGCCCATCATGGAAGAGATGTTCAGTTCCGTCCCGGTGAGCCAGAGGCCGATAAACACGGCGCTGAGAGCCAGGAGTGTGGTACTTAGAATGGCAACGGCCCCGAGGAACCGTTCATACAAAAAAAGCAGCAAGGCAAAGACCAGGACCACTGCAGCCAAAAATACCACCACCAGCCCGGCAAAGGCGATCTGCTGCTGGGCATAAAGGCCGCCCAGGCGGTAATACACCCCGGCAGG
>JACQYN010000097.1 GCA_016208235.1 Deltaproteobacteria bacterium | reverse complement strand
GGCATTACCTATAAAGAATATAAAGAGGTCTTTGACCTCTTCAACCAGGCCATCCGCCAAACCGCCGCGGCCAACGGGGTACTGGCCATCGACCTGGCCCGGGCGGCGCCCCAAGAAAAGGAATACATCTATGATCTTGTCCACTTCACCAACCCGGGCTCCAGGCTCGCGGCCGGGGTGATCAAAGAGGGGCTGAAGCACCATCTTCCTTCTCCAAAAACAAGCCCCGGGGAGTTGCCCCCAAAACCCAATAATCCTCCCCAAAATTAAAACCACCATAATAAATCTTTCACCCTGGAATATTTATTACGCGGAGAAGATCACCCCAGGAATTAGGCCACCATATCCTGATAGAAGTCATTTCATACCAAGTCGCAATCAAACGACAATTTTGTTGTAGGGGCGGACCCACGTGTCCGCCCCGGCGGCCGCAAATACCACCGCGTTAATTCTATGATCGTATTGATTTTTAAGGACCGGGGGATTGTGTTTTTGCGAACGTCCAGGGGGCACACATGGGTGCCCCCCTACAAATCCGCGCCGTTTGATTGCAACTCGGTATCAAAACCTATTTCCGGCGTCATCTCGAATCAGACATATGAGGTTAAGAAGGGAAAGAATTACCACCCCTCTTCTAAAGGGGGGCAGGGGGGATTAGATAAGCGCTTGATAATCCCCCTAAATCCCAGTGGTGTCCGGCAAGGTTTTTGCTTTAAGGCCTGGAAAGGGCAAGCGAAACCTCCATACCTGATTAACTTATGGAGTTATCTTGATTTTTCCCTCTCCCCCTGGGGGAGAGGGTAGGGTGAGGGGGGAGTGGTCAGCTGAAGACGCCACCCCTCACCCCAGCCCTCTCCCCTCGAAGGGGAGAGGGGGTTTTTGCTTTTGGAGGCTTAGCCTGTATTGGCGCCTTGAGGCCTTCTATCTACATTTTTCATTCTTAGTCTGCCACCGCTCATGCAAAATCTCTACCGGACACTACTGCCTAGATCCCCCTTTAGGAAAGGGGGAATTAAATATCACACCTTTCAACATTTTGCAGGTTGAGAACATATCTAAAGCTTCAGATTAGGTTTTGAAATAGGTTATAGCAAATAAATTCTTGACTTCTGGGGATGGACTTGGATAATATTTTGTCTATATGAAAAGGGCCACCGCGTTCCGCACCTTTTTCTGGGCCGTGCTCGCCATTTTCTCTGCGGTTCTTTTAATGCCGTGGGGAAATCTAGTGTTGGCCGCGCCAACGCCTTGCTGCCACCATTGTGGGAGCGGGGGTCCTGGTATTTCCTCCGGTAATTGCTGTCAACCCGGCGCGCCCGGCCATTGCGGCGCTTCCGGCCAGGCCGGTTCGTTGGGGTGCCATTGCCGCGCCGGCAACCTGGTGTTCATTTTCCCCCCGACGGCAAATGCCCCGACCTGGCAGGTTTCGTCTTACTGTTTGGCCCTGGTAACAGTTTCTACCAAACTATTTCCCCCCAACATTTTCCATCCCCCCGAGCCGTCTTACCTTTCTACGCCCATCTAATTTAGCTGTTCCGGTTTCTCCCCGGCTTTAGTCGTTTCGGAGACTGTGGAGCCCGGCGCCTCGCGCGCCCTCTTCAGGGTTTGCTTTGGAATAATGCCGAACTCAGGTTTCCCTTGAACTCCGGGAGGTTCCGGCCCCATGGCTTTGGACCCTTTGTTCACCGAAAAGGCACAACCGCGACCACAACCGCAAGCGCAAGCGCCAACAGAATCGACCCTTTGTTCACCGAAAAGGCACAACCGCGACCACAACCGCAAGCGCAAGCGCCAACAGAATCAACCGGGATGCAAGCTAAGGAACCTGGCCAAAGGCTGGAGCAGCAGAAGCCAGGTGAATAAGCGGCAAACCTTGAAACCTGCGTGCTCAAAGGAGGCCGCGGCGCTTACCAAATAACGAAAATTCTTTTCACGGAGATGAAATTATGAAAAAGATGATTATGGTCCTTTTAGGAGCGGTACTGGCGCTGTCCCTGGCCTGGGCCGGGTTGGCCGCCAACCCTCCTGCTCCAGATCAGGCCCCGGCCGTCTGTCCGGTCATGGGCGGCAAGATCAACCCGAATCTCTACGTCGATCATAATGGGCAGCGGGTTTATTTCTGTTGCCCCGGCTGCCTAGAGGCATTCAAGAAAGACCCGGGGAAGTACCTTAAGCAGCGGCAAGATTAAGGAATAGCTCCGGACCAGAGTCACGGCCGGAAATGCAGGCTTATTCCTTAGGAAGTCCACTGCGGGGGCGGTTCGCCAACCGCCCCCGCAGGATTCTGGATTTCATTGCTCGCAAGTGGTTAATTAATCCTGGAAATCAGCCAAAAGACAAGCCAAGGAGCAAGTTAGCCTTTAAACTTGAACTAAATTATGCCTATATTGTCCAATATTTTCATGAAGGCGGGAGGAGAGATGGCTTACCCGCGGCGACACTTCCGAGTAACACTGCTCCTGATCCTCTGTCTGGCCGGGACGTTATCCTTGTTAACGCCGTTGCGGGCGCAAAACCACGCCGGCCTGCCGCCGGATTTGCAAGCCCTCATCACCGAATCCCTTAAAGCCAACGCGGAAGTGAAGCAGATGCGCTTTTTGCATTCCGCTTCCAAAGAAACCATTAAACCCGCGGGGGCCCTGGAAGATCCGGAAATCGGCTTTTCCTTGAAGGACATTCCCACTGACAACTGGGCCCAGAACGCGGAACCCATGACCCAGAAAATGCTGGAACTGTCCCAGAAGGTTCCCTTTCCGGGCAAAAGGCGTCTCCGCTCCGAGGTAGCCGAGGAGCAGGCCCGCTCCGACGGCCATATCTACCGGGACAAAGCCAACGAAGTGCGGGCCAAGGTGGTGATCGGCTACTGGAGCCTCTCTCTGGCCTACACCAATTTCGACCTGACCCAGAAAAACAAGCAGTTCTGGGAGCAAGTGGTGCAGGTGGCGGAGACCCGCTACAGTGTGGGCCAGGGGCAGCAGGCGGACGTGCTCCAGGCCCAGGTGGAACTGGGCAATTATCTGGACCGCCTCTTTCAATGGACTCAGAAACAGGAATCCAGCCGCGCGGAACTGAATTCTTTGCGTTCCCAACCGCCCCAGACTCCTATCACCCGGCCCCAGCCTTTAAACGCCCGGCCCTTTAACTTGAAGCTGGCAGACCTGCTGGCCCAGGCCGAAGCCCGCCCCCAGCTCCAGGCCCTGAAGGCCCTCATTGCCAAACAGGAAAAAGCCGTGAACCTGGCCAAGAAGGATTATTTTCCGGATGCCAAAATTACCTTGGCCTATGGTTTCCGGGAGACCCTGGCCGGAATCAATCAGAAACAAGCGGACATGTTCACCTCCACGGTGATGTTCAACCTCCCCATCTGGCACGCCTCCAAGATCAAGCCCCGCATCCGGGAGGAACAGGCCAAACAGAGCGCGGCCAGGGAAGCCCACCAGTCCGCCTGGAACCAGTTGGCCGCCATGATCAGGGACCGGCACGCTAAACTCCAGCGCCTCTCCCAGCAGATCACCCTCCTGGACCAGGGGATCATCCCCCAGGCCCGGCAGGCCGCGTCCGCGTCCCTGTCCTCCTACCAGGTAGGGGCCCTGGATTTCGCCCAGCTCTACCAGAGCCAGATCACGGTCTATAACGCCGAGATGCAACTGCAGGAATATCTCAAGGATTTTGAAGAAAACTGGGCCGAACTGGAGTGGCTGGTGGGTCAAGAGCTGCCCCGGCGGCCCGGAGGGAAAAAATGATTCCTTCACCCCGCGGCTATCTCTTCCGGGGTCTGCTGCTGGGCATCCTCCTCTGCCTGCTGGCGCTGGGGGGTCTGTACCTGGCCGGATTCCATTTTATGCGCATGCCGGGCGCTCCGCCTCCTGCCGCCGTCCAGGCGGAGAAAAAACCCCTTTGCTGGGTGTCTCCCAAGAATCCCGAATTCGTCAAGTTCGAGGCGGGCAAAGACCCGGAGGGGAATGAACTGGTCCCCGTTTACCCCACCAAGCCCGGCGTTCCGGTTCCTGACGGCAAGAAGGTGAAACTCTGGGTCTCCCCCATGGACCCCAAATATGTCCGGGACAAACCCGGCAAGGATTACATGGGCCATGACCTGGTGCCCTTGGAAGGAATGGCCGGGGCTCCGGAGCCCCCGGGCGCGGTGGCGAAAAAAGAGCGGAAAATCAAGTATTGGGTCTCCCCCATGGATCCGGGTTACGTCCGTGACAAGCCCGGCAAAGCCCCCTGCGGCATGGACCTGGTGCCGGTCTATGAAGAAGAAGGGGGCGAAGCCGCGGCCCCGGGCACCATCGCCGTGGACCCCAACACCCTACAGTCCATGGGCGTGCGCACCGCCAAAGCCGAGGTGCGGCCCCTGGCCCGCACCATCCGCGCGGTGGGCATCGTCAATTACGACGAGCGCCGCCTGGCCATAGTCACCACCAAGATCAACGGCTGGGTGGACCGCCTGTATGTCAAGGTCACCGGCGAACCCATCCGCAAGGGCCAGCCCCTGATCAGCATCTACAGCCCGGAGTTGGTGGCCACCCAGAAGGAATACCTTCTTGCCTTGAAGAATCTCAAGACCATGGAGAAAGGCCCTTTCCCGGAATTGGGGGACTCCGCCAAAAGGCTGGTGGAGGCCTCCCGGCGCCGCCTGGAGTATTGGGATATTCCCCGCCGCCAGATCGAGACCCTGCAAAAAACCGGAGAGGTGAAAAAAGATTTGACCCTGAGTTCCCCGGTTAACGGCATCGTCATCAAGCGCATGGTGACCCAGGGCCAGATGGTGCAGGCCGGCATGCCCCTGCTGGAAGTGGCGGACCTTTCGGAAGTCTGGATCGACGGGGACGTCTATGAATACGAACTCCCCTGGGTGAAGGTGGGCCAGCACGCGGAAGTGACCCTGGCCTATATCCCCGGAGAGACTTTTCACGGCAAAGTGCAATATATTTATCCATACTTGAAAGGCTCCACCCGCACCGCCAGGGTGCGCCTGAGCTTTCCCAACCCGGGCCTCAAGCTCAAGCCGGAGATGTACGGCCAGGTATTTATCCACGCCCCCCTGCCCCAACCGGTGGTGACCGTGCCTTCGGAAGCCATCCTGGATTCCGGGGAAAAGCAACTGGTTTTCATTGCCCTGGGCAAGGGCCGGTTCGAACCCCGGGAGGTAAAAGTGGGGGTGGAAGGCGACGACAGCCTGCGGGAAGTGACCGCGGGCTTGAAAGGCGGGGAAGAGGTGGTGACTTCCGCCCAGTTCCTGCTGGATTCCGAATCCCGCATCCGGGAGGCCATTGCCAAGATGCTCCGGACCCCGGGGCATGAAGCCCACGGCGGACCGCCGGCCCCGGGCGCCCCGGCTGCGCCGGAGAAGAAGCCGGCTCCGCCTGCGCCGCCGGTGCATAAGCATTGAGATGGTTTGGGAAGCGAAGCTGGCGTTCCCAAGCACAGCTTGGGAACGAGAAAAAAATGAACTACCTAGTACTCGTTCCCAAGCTGTGCTTGGGAACGCAGGTAGAACCAAAGCTGCGCTTTGGAAACGTAATTTATGAGAACACGCTATAAAGCTGTTGAGGATGGCCAACCAATTTTTATCACTTCCACTATCGTTGAATGGATTCCAGTTTTTATAAGAAAGCCATATATTGATATTTTGATAAATGCATTAACATTTTGCCGTCAAAATAAAAAATTAAAGATCTTTTCCTATGTAATTATGGATAACCATATTCACCTTTTGATTTCAGGTGATAACCTATCAAACATCATCAGAGATTTTAAGCGCCACACCGCCCGGGAAATAATAAAATTGGCCGAATTTGAAAAGAAGTTTTGGCTTTTGCAACAGTTTAAATTCTATAGACAAAAATATAAAACTGATAGCGATTATCAAGTATGGCAAGAAGGATTTCATCCGAAGCAAATTTTTTCGGAAGATATGTTGCGCCAGAAAATAGAATACATTCATCATAATCCTGTAAGAATCGGTTGGGTAGATAAACCAGAAGATTGGGTTTATTCCAGTGCCCGGAATTATCTGGGATTGGAGGCGATATTGGAAATTGATGCCTTGGAGATATAACGCCAAGCTCAGCTTGGCGTCTAGCGGCGTTCCCAAGCCAAGCTTGGGAACGAGAAGACACTTGATCATCAACCGAAAACCGAAAACTGAAAACCAGAAACTGTTCTATGGTAGCCTGGATCATTGAAGCCTGCGTGCGCAATCGCGCCTTGATCATCCTCCTGTGGCTCCTGGTGGCCGCGGTGGGTATCCACCATATGTACAACCTGCCGGTGGACGCCATCCCCGATCTCTCCGACGTCCAGGTCATCATCTCCACGGATTTCCCGGAGCAAGCCCCCCAGGTGGTGGAGGACCAGGTCACCTATCCCCTCACCACCGCCATGCTGGCCGTGCCCAAGGCCAAGGTGGTCCGGGGCTACTCACTGTTCGCCCTGTCCCTGGTGTACGTCATCTTCGAAGACGGCACCGACATCTACTGGGCCCGCTCCCGGGTCCTGGAATACCTTAACTACGTCCGGGGCACGTTGCCCGCGGGGGTGAACCCCACCCTGGGCCCGGATGCCACCGGCGTCGGCTGGGTGTACATGTACACCCTGGAGGACCCCACCGGGAAACATGACCTGGCGCAACTGCGCAGCCTCCAGGATTGGTTCATCCGTTACCGGCTCCGCACCGTCCAGGGAGTGGCGGAAGTGGCCAGCCTGGGCGGCTTCGTCAAGCAATATCAGGTACAGGTGGACCCCAATAAACTGGCGGCTTATAACGTGCCTCTCGCCAAGGTTAAGGAGGCCATCCAGAAATCCAACCAGGACACGGGCGGCCGCCTCATCGAGATGGCGGAAACTGAATACATGGTCCGAGGTCTGGGCTACATTAAGAACATCGCCGACGTGGAAAACATCGTCGTCGGCACCGACGGCTCCGGCACCCCCATTCTGGTGAAAACCGTGGCCCAGGTGCGCCTGGGGCCGGAGCTCAGGCGCGGAGTCTCCGACGCCAACGGCCAGGGGGAAGTAGCCGCAGGGATTGTGATCATGCGCTTCGGCGAGAACGCCAAAGCGGTTATTGAACGGGTCAAAGCCAAACTGGAGGAAATCAAGAAAGGCCTGCCCCCGGGCGTGCGCATCGTCACCGCCTATGACCGATCGTCGCTCATCAACCGGGCTATTGACACCCTTAAAGAAGCCATCCTCGAAGAAATTGCCATCGTCGCCCTCATCTGCATCCTCTTTTTGCTGCATGTGCGCAGCGCGCTGGTGGCCATCATCAGTCTGCCCATGGGGGTGTTGATTTCCTTTATTCTCCAATACCAGTTCAACATCACCGCCAATATCCTGAGCCTGGCGGGCATTGCCATCGCCATCGGCGATATGGTGGACGCCTCCATGGTCATGGTGGAGGACGCGCACAAACACCTGGAGCACGCGCCCCCGGGGACCGATCCCCTCCCCATTGTCTTGAACGCGGCCAAGGAGGTGGGGCCGTCCCTGTTCTTCGCACTCCTGGTGCTGACGGTATCCTTCTTGCCCATCTTTGCTCTGGAAGGGGAATCGGGCCGACTATTCAAGCCCCTGGCCTTCACCAAGACCTTTGCCATGGGTGGAGCCTCAATTCTAGCCATCACCCTGATTCCCATCCTCATGGTCTATTTCATCCGGGGCCGCATCATCCCCGAATCCAAAAACCCCCTCTCCCGGTTCACCATGGCCCTCTACCGGCCCTGCCTGCGGGTGGTGCTGCGTTTCCCCAAGACCTGCATCCTTATCGCCGTGCTCATGATGATGGCCACCTTCTACCCTTTCAGCAAGCTGGGCTCGGAATTCATGCCTGCGCTGGATGAAGGTGATCTTTTATACATGCCCACCACCATGCCGGGGATCTCAGTCACCAAGGCCCGGGAGCTGCTGCAGCAGACGGACCGCATCATTGGCAGCTTTCCCGAGGTGGAGTATGTCCTGGGCAAGGCGGGCCGGGCCGAAACCGCCACCGACCCTGCCCCTCTGAACATGATTGAAACCACTATCCGCCTCAAGCCCCGGGAGCAATGGCGTCCGGGTTATGATATGGAGCGCCTCATCAGGGAGCTGGACGCGGCCGTGAAATTCCCCGGGGTGGCCAACTCCTGGATCGGGCCCATCAAGACCCGCATCGACATGCTCTCCACCGGCATCAAGACCCCGGTGGGCCTTAAGTTTCTGGGGGACGACCTGAACGTCCTCAACCGCCTGGCGGAAGAAGTGGAGCCGATCCTGAAAAGCGTCCCCGGTACCGCCAGCGTCTATTCCGAACGCACTACGGGGGGCTATTACCTAGACTTTGAGATCGACCGGGCTGCCGCGGCCCGATACGGCCTCAACGTTCAGGATATCCAGGATGTCATCCTCTCCGCCCTGGGGGGTCAGAACCTCACCCAGACGGTGGAAGGCCTGGAGCGCTACCCGGTGAATCTGCGTTACCTCCAGGACTACCGGGAGAATCTGACGGCCCTGAACCGCGTCCTCATCCCCACCATGAACGGCGCGCAGATCCCCATGGCCCAGGTGGCCAAGATCCGCATCCACCAGGGCCCGGACATGATCAAAAGCGAAGGCGCCCGCCGCACCTCCTGGGTTTACGTGGACATCCGGGACATTGATGTGGGCACCTATATCAAAAAGGCCAAGGAAGCCGTCGCCACCCACTTGAAGATTCCTCCGGGTTACAGCCTGGTGTGGAGCGGCCAATTCGAATACATGGAGCGGGCCCGGGAAAAGCTCCAGATCGTCATTCCCATCACCATGGTCCTGGTGATCCTGCTCATTTACCTCAGCACCTACTCCATGGCCAAGGTGTCCATCATCCTCCTGGCCGTGCCCTTTTCCCTCATCGGCGCCATCTGGCTCATCTGGTATCTGGACTATAACTTCAGCGTGGGGGTCATCGTCGGCATCATCGCCCTGGCGGGCCTGGACGCGGAGACCGGGGCCATCATGCTCTTGTATCTGGACCTGGTGCACGACGAACGCAAGAAACAGGGACTCCTGCGCACCTATGATGACCTGAAGCAATCGGTGATGGACGGCGCGGTCCTGCGGCTGCGCCCGAAGCTGATGACGGTGTTGGCCAATATTATCGGGCTGCTCCCCGTGATGTGGGCCACGGGCACCGGCGCGGAAGTGGCCAAACGCATCGCCGCGCCCCTGTTCGGAGGGGTGACCACCTCCTTCCTCCTGGAACTCCTCATCTACCCGGCCGTTTACCTGTTGTGGAAGTGGCACACCGAGGTGAAGCGCCTCCAGTCTCCTTGATGCGGCTTTAAATTACCCTCTTCCAATATTATTAATTACTATTATAATCTATCAGTTAAGCGACTTATTTAAAGTCATTTATTAAATATTCCCGGCACCTCAAGCTAATGCTAATCCTCCGGTTTACAAGCAAGCATAAATGCTTATTTTTTAATTACGTCAGGCTCTAAATCATGATTGATCTGGCTTGAAAAAAGCGGAGGAAACTATGATCAGACTGCTCTTCGCGGCTCTGGCCTTGCTGGCCTTGAGTTTCGGCTGCGCCACCGGGGGATACTATCCATCGACGGACCCCGACTATCCTTTTCTTACGGATCTGCCCCCTTCGTTCTATAATGGCGACCCGACCTTGAGACACTGGTACACCGCTCCTTACTGGGACCCAACCCAGATACCGTGAGGATCCCGGTGTCGGATCCCAGTTTTATTAGCCGGGCGCTGCCCGCCATTCCTGACTGTAGAATTTTTCCGGTAGCACCGGCTTTCGGGCCTTTGCCGCTCCAGGTTTGCCGTTCATGACAGCTGCATGGCGCTCCGTTAAGATGGTCTGGTTCACCTTGGGAGGAGCACTCGTGGGTTACCTCCTGATCCACCCCTTTGCCATGTTGGCCTATATCCTGGGGCCCCAGCATCCCCATAAGCCCTGGGATTTTTCCCTCTGGGGCCTGCAGGCGCGCCTCTCCTTTAGCGTCGACATGCTGGCCATGGGCCTGGCTTTCGCAGTTATGGGGGGAGTGGCCGGCTTTTTCCTGGGGGCCTGGAGTCTGCAGAAAGAGCGCCTGGCCCTGGCCCGGGTGGAGTCGGAACGGCGCCTGGCCGCGCTGGCGACTCTTCAGGAATTGATGGTCACCCTGGCCCACCATATCCGCAACGCCAATGTGGTCATCGGCGGCTTCAGCGCCCGCCTGGAGAAGCGCCTCACGGATTCGGAGCTGAGCCGCCAACTCCGGATGATCCAAGAAGCTTCCCAGGAAATCGAGGCAGTGATCGCCGCCCTGGAAAGCCTTACCGAGATTGACCGCACCAGGTACGCAAGCGCCTGGGAAACGAAGATGATCGATCTGAAAAAAAGGCTGGAGGCCCGCCGGGAAAAGGATGAGGCCGTCCGGGAAAGTCCATGAAGACCGAAGAAACCAAGGCAGTGCTCCTGAAACCGCCCCCACCCCGGGCCTCCACCCGGCCTTATCCCTGGTGGGGCCTCCTCATCGGTGTAGCTGCGGGCCTGCTCACCGGCCATCCCCTGGCCATGGTGGTTTATAACATCCACGATCATGTCATTTCCGGGACCCCCCTTAATGTATGCGGGGCCATCATCCATAGCTTTCATCTCCACATGTGGCCCATGATCGTCATCTACGGCGTATTCGGCGGACTGGCCGGCGGTTTCCTGGGACGCATGGCCCGGCGTCTTAAGGAAAATCGGGTGCGCCTGGACACCTTGCACCAGGAATTTGAACTCCAGGTGGCTACTCTGCGCCACCATTACAAGAACCTGGCCCTGGGCATCCACGGCTTTTCCAGCCGCATTCGGCGCAAGCTAGGCGTCATGGACGAACAGTTCCGCCGCTGCGCCCAGGAAAGTTGCCCCAACTACGGGGAGATCCATCAAGAATTCGAAGGCCTGGCCCATAGCGCCGAAATCCTGGAAAAAGCCGCCCAGCGCCTCACCCATGTCCTGGGCCAGGAACTAATGTTCCTCAAGGCCCTCACCAGCGACTCTTTGACCCGGGAGCCCCGGGATTTTTATCCTTTTCTGGTTCACTGCGTCCAGGACCTTTTAGGGCTGCGCTTCCGGGAAAAGGAGTTGCGGGTGGAGATCAACGGCCAGCCTCTGGAAAAATGTCGGGAGTCCCGGGTCTTTGCCTTTGAACCCTACACCCTGGAAGTGATCCTGCAAAATATCCTGGCCAACGCCATGAAGTTCGGTGATCTTGTTCGTTTGCGCGTCTCGGATGAAGAAAATTGGGTGCGGGTGGAGGTGCAGGATAATGGCCCGGGTATGGACCTGAAAAAGCTTAAACTCCATCTCATGACTCCCTCTGATCGGCTGGAGGCGGAAAGCACCCACCTGGGGCTGAGGGTCAGCCTCCACCTCCTGGAAAAAAGCGGCGGCCGCCTCTCCGCCTGGAGCCCTCCCGAGGGCGGGGCCGCTTTTGCCGTCGAAATCCCCAAATAAGGGACACAGGCCCCTGCCCCCATCCCCTAAATCCTTATAAATTTTGCTAATTGCTATAATCCATCTCCATAATTATATTAAGCTCATGCCCCCACTGATTCCCGGCAATTTGCTGACCACGGCCATGGCCATCCTTCCCCACGACCGGGCGGAGCCGGCCCTGGAACTGGCCCTATCCCTGGATATCCCCTTCTGGCCCCAGTTGCCCCACCTGAATTATTACGAAGACATGTACGTCCAGGCCGCGGAGCACTTTCCCGGCATTCTTCTTTTTCCGGAAACCGAGAGTATCCGCTTCGACACCAACAAATTTTACGATGAATTGCCCCAATTGCTGGAACATTGGGACGACCTGGACTATTTCGACATCTCCCCCGCGTATTCCGCAGTCTATCACCGGTTCCTGGAGCTGGACTTAAGCGGCTATGCGGCCATCCGGGGGCAACTCGAAGGCCCGGTTAGCTTCGGCCTGAAAATCCTGGATGAAAACGACCGGCCCCTGATTTTTAATGATGAAGTGCGGTCGCTCCTTATCGACTTCATGGCCCGCCGGGTCCAGTCCCAATTGGCGCGCCTGAAGGAGCGCCACCCCCGGGCCTTCATGTTTATTGATGAGCCGGGCATGCAGTTCATCTTCAGCTCCATTTCCGGCTACACGGACCTGAGGGCCAAGGAGGACCTGGACCGCTTTTTCGCCCAGATCGACCGGCCCCGGGGCATCCACCTCTGCGGCAACCCGGATTGGGAATTTCTCCTGAACCGGGACCTGGACATCCTCTCCATGGATATCTACACCAACCGGGAGGTCTTCCAGGCCTACGTTCCCAGCATCCGTAGATTCCTGGACAAAGGTGGGGTCCTCTCCTGGGGCCTGGTTCCCACCGGTTGCGAGGCCTTCGGCGGCGAAACCACGGAGGGGTTGATGGCCTTCCTGGAGGACCTCTGGGACTTCCTGGGAAAGGCCGGCATCGACAGGGATCAACTCCTGGCCCAGAGCCTCATCACCCCGGCCACCTGCTGCCTGATCAACCCGGATCGGGAAAAGACCGTGACCCTGGCCTTTGCCTGGCTCCGGGAGTTATCGGCCCGGCTCCGGGAGAAATATAAGCTGATTTAAAAAATTTAACCACAAAGACACAAAGGCACTAAGATTCACAAAGAATTATTTTTTGGTCTCTTGCATAGCAAGAGACTAAAATAAATCTCTGTGGCCCTTTGTGCTCTTTGTGTCTTTGTGGTAAATATTTTTTTTTATGACCTCCCGGCAGACCCCCGCCATTGTGCTGCAAGTCCGCGATTACGGCGAAGCCGACCGGCTGGTGAATTTTCTCACTCCCGACGCGGGCCGGGTCTCCGGGGTGGCCAAGCACGCCAAAAAGAGCCGCCGCCGCTTCGCCAACTGCCTGGAGCCCCTGAACCGGGTGATTTTTCACCTCTCCCCCTGTCCCCGGGGCGACCTGGAATTCCTCCAGCAAGGCGAGCTGGTCAATTCCTTTCCCAACCTCCGCCGGGACCTACGGCGGCTGGCGGCCGCGGCCGTGCTCGCGGAGTTGGCCGGGGAGCTCTCCACCCCCCCGGAGACCACCGGGGCCATCTTCCGGACCTTGAACCAGGCCCTGGAGCATCTGGACGCCGGGGCCGACCCCGACTCCCTGCTGCCCCCGTTCTTGCTCCATATCCTGCAACTAGGGGGCTATGGCCCCCGTTGGGAAAGCTGCCGGGAGTGCGGCCGGGAGCCGGCCCCCCCGCTCTATTTCAGCGTTCCCCGGGGCGGCGTGGTCTGCGGCGCCTGCAGCCGGGGCGCGGCCGGCCCTTTGCTCCCCCTCAATCCCGGGGCCTGGAAACTGCTGCGCCTGGCCGCAACCTTACCCCTGGAAAAACTCACCCGCCTCCGTTTTCCACCGTCCCAACGGGACCAGAGCCTGGCGGTCATACAAAATTTCCTGCGCCACCACCTGGGCCGGAATCTCAAGTCCTGGGCCTTCTGGGAGAAGATGACCCGGGCCACTTCAGGGCCTGGCTCCCGATAGGACGTCCCTCCTTTAATCCATTCCTCTCCCCAATAGCCCTTCATCCAGGCTTCTGCGCTATCTCTGCGCGTCTGCGCCTCTGCGGTAAATTATTTTCACCGCAGAGGCGCAGAGAACGCAGAAGGCTTGGGAGTGCTGGAAATATCAAGTTTCCCTTGTAAATGCCGATACTTAGAAAGGATATCAAATCCAACACCTTAATGCGGGGAATCCCATGAAGATTAAATCTCTGGTTATGACCCTGGCTGCTTGCCTTTTCCTCCTTAACGTGTGCTTCTCTCCACCTGCATATGGAGGCCGGGTTGATGTAATCGTGGATCACGGGGTGGATAAAGACGCGGAAGCCCAGGCCCGAGCCGCGGTAAACGGTATTTTCGATTTTTTTCAGAAAACCTATGGGATTGGCTTGCAGAGGGATATTCGCATAAAGCTCTCCTGCGATAAACTTAACTATAAGAAGGCCTTCATGAACGAGTACGGGGTAAGTGAGGCCAGGGCCGCTTCTGAAGCTAAGGGTTCGCTTGGGGTCCAAAGGGGGGGAACCCTCCTGGTCGATTTGGGAGACATTCGTGATAACTATTACCAGTTATTTGTCCTCTGCCACGAGATGGTCCATTTTTATCAGGGTCAAGAAAGCCAAGACAAACACGGTGCCATAGGATGGATGTTGGAGGGGTCGGCTGAAGCGCTGGCGGCTCACATTTTGGAGACCGTAGGGGTAAAAGGCGCGAAGGGCTACAAAAACCGGTCGCTGGAGATGCTCAAAAAGGCTCGGAGTATTCCCAGCCTGGAAATTTTACACACCCAACCAGGCCTAATGGCCGCTTGCGGGACCTACGGAGGCCGCGTAACCTATACCACCGCGGCCATGGCGGTCCTGACCCTGGTGGAGTGGCGAGGATACCCGGCCTTGTTTACTTATTTCCGCGCCCTCAAGAGTTCCCGGCCGGATGATGCCTTCTACCAGGCCTTCGGCACCAAGGTAAGTGATTTCGAGAAATCATTCCGTCCCTTTTAGGTCCGGCAATCTTTGATCCTGGGATGAAACAAGTTTCCGCCGAAAAATGGCGATTGCCGGCAGAGTATCGCCGCCAACCACTATAAGGCTGGGAACCCCATGAAGTCTAAACCTCTTGTTATTGCCCTGGCTTCCTGCCTTTTCTTCCTTAATGTCTGCGTTTCCCCCACTGCCTACGGAGCCCGGATTGACTTGATCGTGGATCACGGGGTGGATAAAAACGCCGAAGCTCAAGCCCGGGCGGCAATAAACGGCATCTTCGATTTTTTTCAGAAAACCTATGGAATAGGCTTGCAGAGAGATCTCCGCATAAAGCTCACCTGCGATAAACTCAACTATAGGCCCCGGGAAAAAAGCCGGGAATTGAGTTCCGGGAGATAATCGGGTAGGATGGGATACAGGAGGTTAAATGCCGCATCCTCTTACCTTCTCTTCCTGGGCTCCTGAATTCCTGGTTATCTTTTTTGTCTTGCTGGGGGCCCTGGAGGCCCTCCGGCCCTTGCGGCGTCCCAAACGGGCCCGGCCCCGGCGCTGGGCCGTCAACCTGGCCGTAACCGCGCTCTCTTTCGGGGTGGGCGTGGCCCTGGTGAGGCCCGCGGCCCTGGCCGCGGCGGCCTGGGCCCAGTCCCAGGCGATCGGGCTTTTCCCCTGGCTGGCCCTCCCCTTATGGGCCCAATTCCTCCTGGGTTTTTTGTGGATGGACGCCACCTTCTATTATTGGCACCGGGCCAACCACGTCTATCCCCTGCTGTGGCGGTTCCACAACGTCCACCACGTGGACCCGGACCTGGACGTCACCACCTCCTTCCGCTTCCATTTCGGGGAAACCTTTTATTCCAGCCTCTTCCGCATCTTGCAGGTGGCTCTTGCGGGGATTACACCCCTAACCTATCTGGCCTATGAAATCGTCTTCAACCTGGCCACCATGTTCCACCACAGCAACGTGGCCTTGCCCCTAGACTTGGAGCGGCGGTTGAATAAGGTGGTAGTCACCCCCCGTATGCACGGCATTCACCATTCGGTGATCGGCAACGAAACCAATTCCAATTACTCCGTCATCTTTTCCTGGTGGGACCGGCTCCACCGGAGCCTGCGCCTGAACGTGCCCCAGGGGCAGGTGATCATCGGCGTCCCCGGGTATCTTCTCCCCCGGGATAACGGGTTGTGGTCTCTGCTTCTCCTTCCCTTCCAAAAGCAACGCGCCTACTGGCGCTGGCCCAGCGGCAGGCCGTCTTTGCGGCAGACCGCTCCTCCGGTCGAAAATCCCCGTCATTTGTTACCTTGAGCAGCTCTGAAAAGATAGGCTCCACGCAAAGACGCAAAGGCGCAAAGTAAGACGTAAATATATAGAAATGGAGGGTGCATCCGCATCATAATTGCTTCATAAATCAACAAGTTAATGTAGGGTGGACACTGCCCACCAATTCCTTATGAATGTCTGTTCCCCATAATTTTCCTGCCAATCTTGCTACCACCGTTCCCGGCTCTTATCTTAGATACCCAAAAAAGAAGGGTGTTATCTTGGTGCCAAATGGCGCTGTAAATTCACTTCGAACCTGGAACTTGAAACCTGGAACTTTTTAAGCTGAGTGCTGATAGCTGAAAGCTGACAGCTACTTAATGGAGGTCTTACATGAAACTCAAAGGCAAGCGCATCGCCATCCTGGCGGAAGATCTCTATCAGGAACTGGAGGTCTGGTACCCCCTG
>JACQYN010000038.1 GCA_016208235.1 Deltaproteobacteria bacterium | reverse complement strand
CTTGGGCCCTAATTGCGTTCCCAAGCGCAGCTTGGGAACGAGAATAAGGCAGTTTCCTGTTCATAAGCGACACATTTGCTATCTAAATTCTTTTACCGAAAACCGAAAACTGAAAACTGAAAACCGTCTTTAGAGGTTCCAGCGTCCCAGGACGATGGCTTCCGTCTCTTTCTCCATGTCTTTCATCAGTTCCCTGCGGAATTGGGCGTATCGTTTCTGCCGCAACTGCTCCAGGAGCCGCCGCTCCTGATACCGTTGTTTCAGGATTTCCATTTTCTCCTGGACTGCCGCTTCCTGCTCCTGAATCCGCTGCTTAAAACCCTCCACCGCGGTCTTCAGGTGATCCAGATAGGCCCTGAAGATAAGAAAATCCTGGGGCGTCCACTCTTTTTCGCCTGATTGCAATTCCTGCAGCAGCCGGGTCCGCAGTTCCTGGCTCTCTTTTAAGGCCCGGCGGCTCCTTTCCAGTTCTTGTTGGGCCCGGGCCACCTCCGCCTTGGCCTGTTCTTCTCGCAATCCCCGGACCTTTAAGACCGTCTCCAGGGAGAAGCGAAAGCGGCCCACGGGACTCATGAGGCGAAGATGGCAGCCAGTTCTTCCTGGGCCTGGGCCATGGAGACCGGCTCTGCTACCGCCTGCCGCAGGTAGCGGTTGACCGCGTCGTTCTTTTCCAGGGCATAATCGATGTCGGGATTGGTGCCCTTAACGTAAGCGTTTATATTGATCAAGTCTTCGGCCTTGCGATAGGCCGAGGCCACCTTGACGAATTTTTCCCGGTTCTGCATCTGCTCCGGGTCCGTGACCTGGGGCATGAGCCGGCTGATGCTTCCCAGGACGTCGATGGACGGATAATGTCCCCGGTCCGCCAGGTCCCGGGAAAGCACAATGTGCCCGTCGAGGATGGCCCGCACCGCGTCGGCGATGGGCTCCAGGAGATCGTCTCCCTCCACCAGGACGGTATAGATACCGGTGATGCTGCCCTTGCCTTCGCAGGTTCCGGCCCGCTCCAGGAGGCGGGGAAGTTGGGCGAAGACCGACGGGGTATAGCCCCGGGCCGTGGGGGGCTCGCCGATGGCCAGGCCGATCTCCCGGCCGGCCATGGAGAACCGGGTGATGGAATCCAGCATAAGGATGACGTCGTGTCCCTGGTCCCGGAAGTATTCGGCAATGGCCGTGGCCAGGTACGCGCCCCGGAGGCGCACCAGGGGCGGGCTGTCGGAGGTGGCGGCCACCACGCAGGAGCGAGCCAGGCCTTCGGGGCCCAGATCCTTCTCAATGAAGTCCTTGACCTCCCGGCCCCGCTCGCCGACGAGGCCGATGACGCTGACGTCCGACCGGGTATGGCGGGCAATCATGCCCATGAGGGTGCTCTTCCCCACCCCGGAGCCCGCGAAAATGCCGATGCGCTGCCCTTTTCCCAGGGTCAAGAGGCCGTTGATGGCCCGGATGCCCACGTCCACGGGCGTGGCGATGGACTGGCGGGCGCAGGGGTTCAGGGGCGGGCTGTACAGGGGATAATCCGCCTGGTAGTTTATAGGTCCCTGGCCATCCAGAGGTTGTCCCATGCCGTCGATCACCCGGCCCAATAGACCCTGCCCCACGGGCACCGCGGCCTGGCGGTCGGTGAGCACCACCCGGGCCTGGGGGCGGATACCCCGCACCTCCCCATAGGGCATGAGGAGCACTTCCTGGCGGCGGAAGCCCACCACCTCCGCCAGGATGGGACGGCGGGGCGGGGGCAGCTCCACCCTGCAGACACCCCCCACCGCGCTTTGGGGGCCCCGGCTGGAAATTACCAGGCCCACCATTTCCTGGACGCGGCCGGTGAGGGAATAGGGCTCTACTTCCCCTAAAGCGCCCTGGAGGCGCTCCCAATCAATCTGCCTCTGGGTGCTCATCTTCCACCTGCAGCGCTTTTTGCACCATTTGGGCCACCACGGCCCAACGGTTTTTCACGGTGCCGTCAATATCGCCGCAGGCCGTTTCCATCATGAACCCGCCGGCGCTGATGGTGCCGTCCGGCACCAACTCCACCCCCGGGGGCCAGGATTCCTGGGGGGCCCACTGCAGAATCTCATGATCCAGGGGATTGATCCGCAGCTTGATGTTTTCCGTATCGGCCAGGATTTTAAAACCCGCGGCCACGATCTCCTGAATGGCCTCCGGCTGCAGTTTCAGCTCCCGGACCACAACCTTGCGGCTGATAAGAAGCACCAGGTCCAGCAGTTCTTTCTCCCGCCGGTGGTAAAGCTCTTCCTTTTCCCGGTCCAGGGCCTGCACCAGGTCCCGGAACTGTTCTGCCCTTGCTCGAAACCCTCCTCATAGGCCTGCCTCTCGATGTGCTGGGCCCTTTTCCTGGCTTCCCCCACGATCCCCTGGGCCGCCTCGATCATCTCCGGGGTGGGTTCCATGCCGGGTTCCTGGTAGGCCAGGGGCTGGAAGCAGAACTCCGTAATGAGCTCCCTTTCTTCTCCCGTATCAAATCCAGGGAAAAGAAACTCTTCCACTTGCTCTGGGGTTTCTTTAAACAAAGACATCTTCGCCGCCTTTGCCGGCCAGCACCAACTGGCCCTCGGCCTCCAAACGTTTGGCTATTTGAATGATTTTTTGCTGAGCCGCTTCCACGTCCCGGAGCCGGGCCGGGCCCATGATCTCCAGTTCTTCCCGCAGCATTTCCGAAGCTCGGGTGGACATGTTCCGGAAGAACTTCTCTTTCAAGTCCTCGGACGCGGCCTTGAGGGCCAGGGCCAATTCCTGGGTATTGACTTCTTTCAGCAAGGCCATGATGCCCCGGTCCTCCACCCCCAGCAGGTCTTCAAAAGTAAACATGTAGCGGCGGATGTCTTCGGCCAGGGATTCATAATCTTCTTCCTCCAGGCGTTTGAGAATATTGTTTTCCGTCGCCCGCTCCATCTGGTTGAGGATCTCCGCGACCGACTGGGCGCCGCCGATGGCCCGGCCTCCTACTTCTTCCACCAGGGAGATTTCGTCCCGCAACGCGGTGTCGATCTCCT
This sequence comes from Deltaproteobacteria bacterium, assembly GCA_016208235.1. Lineage (GTDB taxonomy): Bacteria > Desulfobacterota > Desulfobaccia > Desulfobaccales > 0-14-0-80-60-11 > SURF-52. Next base: position 5,553 of record JACQYN010000038.1, on the reverse strand, counting down.
CGATGATCGCGGGGGAAACCTGGTCCAGGTTGGCGATGCGCCGCACCACCTCCATTTGCAGGTTTTCCGGAAATTGGGAGAGAACCGCGCCGGCTTGGGCCCTTGTCAGGTGGGCCAGGACCAGGGCCACGGTCTGGGGATGCTCATTGCGCATGTAACTGGCCAGGGTGCGGGCATCCAGCTTCTTGATCTTTTGGAAGAATTCCGGACTGGTTTCCAGGTCCAGGCTGTCAATCAGATCCTCTTGGCGCTTCATATCCATGGTGCGGGAGATGGTGTTCTTGAAGAATTGGTCCCCCCGGATCACCAGGGCTTCCGGAGCCTCCATCATTCTGTTGAACTCTTCCAGGATGTTGGCCAGTTGTTTGGTGGGCACCATTTCCAGGCGGGAAATCCTTTGTCCTAAAATCTGCACTTCTTTATCATCGAGACGCTTCAGGATTTCCCCGGCGTTTCCTTCACCCAAACTGACAAGCAGCATCGCCGCCTTCTCCGCGCCGCTTAATTTTTCCGTTTTGATGGCCATGGTTTCCCTTTTCCCTTAATCTAATATCCTTGGATTTCGCTGGGGTTACCTACTTTTCATGCAGCCACAGGCGCAAGACCTCCACGGCCCGGTCCGGATAGGTATTGATCAATTGCACCACCTTCTCCTTGCCGTCCACCGCGTCCGGTAAAGTTATGGGCGGGGGCAGGGTCCCGTGGGCGGGTGGTGGTAAAGCCATCTCTCCTCCCGCGGCCAGGGCTGCCGCCTGCCTTTCGTAAGCGGCGGCCCCCGGAGCCGCTGGGCCTTCCAGGAGGGGACGTTTGGCGGGGGCCGCCGGCCGTTTTTTCAGCAAGAACATTAGTGCGGCCAAACCGATAAGGACCATGACCCCGATCTTCACCGAATCCATCACCGTTTCCCGCCAACTGCCCTCGGAGCCCGCGGCCATGACCCCTTCAGGAGTCTGCAGGGCCAGGGGCGCAGAGGAAATCTCCAACTGGTCGCCCCGATCCACCGAGTAGCCGATGGCCTTTTTGGCCAGGTTGGCATATTGCCGCATCTCCTCGGGAGGACGGGGATTAAAGGCGTTGCCCTTGCCTTTATAAATGCCGTCCACCACCACCGCCACGGACAACCGCTTGATCTTGCCGGGCTGGTCCACCACCTGCTTCATTACCCGGTTGATTTCATAATTGCGGAGTTCGCTCTGGCGCTCCATGCCTGCCCCGGGAGAAGGGGCCGAAGCCATCGGGGGCGACAGGGGCGGAGGCCCTTTTCCCGGCGGGGGCGCGCTGATGGTGCCCTTGCTCATTTCAAAGCGGGCATCCGGGTTGCCGGAGGCCTCGCCACCTTTACTGCTGCGCTCCATGGTCTTCTGTTCGCTGCGGACTAGCTCTTTGTTGGGGGTAAAGGATTCTTCCCGGATATCGATCTTCTGAAAATCCAGGTCCGCGGAGACCCGGACGATGGACTTCCTGGGGCCCAGGATCTGGTCGAAGAGAGACTGCACTTTCCGCTCCAGGCTTTCTTCCGCCTGGCGTTGGAAGGTCATCTGCGCGGTGGACAGGCCGCCTGGGGTCAGGGCGTCCTGGGGTTTGCTGAGAATGCGGCCGTTTAAGTCCACCACCGTCACCTGGCTGGGATGGAGGTCCGGCACCGCGCTGGACACCAGGTTGACGATGCCGTCAATCTGGGCCGGGCTTAAGCCCCGCCCCTGCCGGAGCTTCACGGCCACCGCGGCGGAGGCCTTTTTCTGGTCCTCCACAAAGAGGGATTCCTTGGGGGTGACGATGTGCACCCGGGCTTCCGCCACCTCCGGAATGCCGGAAATGGTGCGGGCCAACTCCCCCTGCAAGGCCCGCTGGTAATTGAGGCGCTGCACGAAATCGGTGGTGCCCAGCCCCTGGCGGTCGAAAAGCTCAAACCCCACCCCCCCGCCTTTGGGCACGCCTTCGCCGGCCAGATAAAGCCGCATCTCATAGACGTCGGCGCGGGGCACCAGGATGGTGCCTCCCCCTGCTTCCAGCCGGTAGGGGACTTTCTTGCTTTTGAGCTTGCTGGTAATGGCCCCGGCGTCATCCTGGGCCAGGTTGGAAAACAGGACCCCATAATCGGAACCGGTGCCCAGATATCCCCACATTACCAAGGCCAAAACCCCGGCCCCCAGGGCCGCGGTCACCAGCAGGCGTTGAGTGGCAGGCAGGCCCTGATACCGCTGGGTTAAATCCAGAAGTGACTTTTTCAGCGCGTTCATCCATTCCCCCGTCAAGAACTAAAAGAATCCACCCGAACTAAAGAGGCATGCGGCTCAGCTCTTCATAGGCCTGGATCATCTTGTTGCGCACCTGGATCAGCACCTTGAGGCTCAGGTTGGCCTTTTCCAGGGAGAGCATGGCTTCATGCAGGTCTTCCCGGCCCACCAGGGAACCGGAAATTTTCTGGTCTCCGTCCTGCTGCAGGCGGTTGATTTCGCCCACCATCTCGTTCAGCACGTTGCCAAATTCTTTCTTGGGGGCCGGGGCTTCCAGCCCCTGGCTTCCTTGGGGGCTGACCAGTCCCGGATTGGGCGCGGTAATTTTCATCTCTGATTACCCTTATCCTTTCTTCTTACCGAAAACCGAAAACTGAAAACCGAAAACCGTTCTTTTTACCGGCCAATATCCAGGGCCTTCTGGGCCATGGACTTGCCGGTGCGCAAGACTGCAACGTTGGCTTCGAAGGCCCGGCTGGCCAACAGCAGGTGGACCATTTCCGATACCGGGTTGACATTGGGATAGAGGACCATCCCCTTATCGTCTGCGTCCGGGTGCCCCGGATCATATTCTGGTCTCAACCCTTCGGGGTTCCTGACGACCTGCAGCACCTCCACCTTTTCCGGACTCCCCAGGAGGGACGCAAAATCTTCGGCGGGCCGGGCGCCGATGATCACGGATTTCCGCTGGTATGGCCCGCCCTGGGGGGTGCGGGTGGTGCTGACGTTGGCCAGATTCTCGGCAATGACGTCCAGGCGCTGCCGCTGCGCGGTCAGCCCGGTGGCGCTCACATCCATGGCTTTAAACATGCTCATTTTACGTCTCCATTAATTACGGCCCGCAAGTTGTCCAACTTCTTGATGAGCATTTGCACCGAGGCATTATAAGAGATCTGGTTCTCCGACATGCGCACTATCTCCTGATCCAAATCCACGTCTTCCGAGGTCTCCTGCACCAGCGCCTGGCTCGGGTTGGAACCCCCCAGATGGCCCGGGTTGGTCTGGGTGAGGCTCACTTCCATGAGGTTCCCCCGGGAATAGCTTTCCAGGATATTCTGGAAGTCCATTTCCTTTCGGGTATAGTTGGGCGTGTCCAGGTTGGCGACATTGCCGGCAATGATCTCCTGATTCCGAGCCCGCCAGTTCAGGGTTTTTTCCAACAGACGCATGGCCCCGTCAGTAAAGCCTCCCCAAGACATCTTCCTCTCCTCCAGCAGTCAGTTAAGAATAGGGTTCCCGTTTATCGCAAATACTTTTAATTAAGATTTCGCCTAATTACTCCCCCTCCCCTGGTGGGAGGGGGTTGGGGGGAGGGGGAATTAGCCGCAACCACCAAGTATTTTCACCCCCATCCTGCCCTCCCATAAGCGCTAACATAAGGCTTTTTTGTCATTCTGAGCGCAGCGAAGAATCTCTCATTTCTTTGGAAAATAGAGATTCTTCACTCCGCTTCGCTCCGTTCAGAATGACAAACATTGTTTAAGTTAGCGTCTAGGCCCTGCCCTCCCCCATCAAGGCGGAGGGTAAAAAGCCAAGCCAAACTTGAAGTCGAGATTAAATAATATCCAAGCATTCCTTCATGAGCCTTTAAACCATAAACCCTGAACTTGGAACTTGGAACTTTGAACTTGGAACTCTTAATCAAGCCACCTGGGAACTCTGGTTGGCCCCGGGAAAGGGGATGGACCGGTATTCGTGCAATTTATTGCGCAGGGTCCGCACACTGATGCCCAGGATCTTGGCGGCATGGGTGCGGTTGCCCGCGGTCTCGTCCAGGGCCTGAAAGATCAGGTTCTGCTCCATTTCCCTTAAAGTCACCGGTTTTTCCAGTTTCACGCGGGCCATGGGCGCGGCCGCCGGGGTCTCCATCTGCGGGTCGGCCAGCATATCCCGGGGATGTACCTGGCTCCCCTGGGCCAGCAGCACCCCCCGGGCCACCGCATTCTCCAGTTCCCGGACGTTTCCCGGCCAGGCCGCGTTTTCCATGGCAGCCAGGGCCTGGCTGGTGAACTTGACCGCGCCTTTGCTAAACAGCTTGGCATAGCGGTGCACGAAATACTCCGCCAACAAGGGAATATCGCCCCGGCGGGCCCGCAAGGCCGGCAGATTAAAAGAAATCACATTGAGACGGTAGAACAGGTCTTCCCGGAAACTGTTATTCTGGATGGCCTCCTGGAGGTTGCGGTTGGTGGTGGCAATCACCCGCACGTTAATGGGCACCGGATGGCGCCCGCCCACCCGGTCGATCTCGTTTTCCTGGAGCACCCTGAGCAGCTTGGCTTGGAGATGGGGATGCATCTCGCTGATCTCGTCCAGGAGGATGGTGCCGTTTTGCGCCAGCTCAAATTTCCCCAGCTTTCGCATAATGGCCCCGGTAAAAGCCCCTTTTTCATGGCCGAAAAGTTCGCTTTCCAGCAGTCCTTCCGGCAGGGACGCGCAGTTGACGGCGATGAAGGGCCCCTGGGAGCGGTCGCTTTTGGCGTGGATATAGCGGGCCAGGATCTCCTTGCCGGTGCCGGATTCCCCCTGGATGAGCGCGGTGGCCTTGGTGGGGGCCACGGCCTCCGCCATCCGCAGCAATTGCAGCATGACCGGATCCTGGGTAATCACCGGCCGGGCCTTGGAGTCTTCGCCCCCTTTGGCCCCGGAAAGCCGCCAGGGTTCCTTGCCGCCGTTCCGCAGGTAGGGAGTCAGGATCTCCTTGAGCCGTTCCCAGGTCAGGGGAGAAGGCAGATAATCCTGCGCGCCCCGGCGCATGGCCGCGACCGCGCCCTCCACCGACGGCCTCCGGGACATGATGAAGACCGGCAAAAAGGGCTCTTCCTGCTTAATTTCGGCAATGAGGCCGGTGAGGCCGGGTTCCGACAAAGACTCACTCAAGGCCACCATCAGGAAGAAGTGCTGCTGTTGGAGGAGCAATTCCCGGCCCCGGGTTTCGCTGGCGACCTGAATCAGTTCCACTGTCAGGGATTTTTGCAATCGCAACCGGAACTCTTCCCAATGGGGGTCGGCGTCGATGACGAGAATGGCCTTTTTTTCCATACGCGCTTCCTTTGGGTTATGCCATTTTGCCTTGCAAAGGCTACAAACCTGCTGGTTAACCTATTGAATTTCTTTTTCTTTCTTTTTCTTTCTTTTAACTAAAAACTGATAACTGAAAACTGAAAACTGTATCTATTGGGGCGGCTCCGTCTGGATGCGTCCCAGTTCCACGTCCGCCAGCCGGGTGCGGGATACCAGTTGCCAAAAATTGTCTCCCTCCTGGCTCAGGCCCCGGTAGATTTCCAGGGCCGTTTCCGGCCGCCGGCCCTGAAGT
>JACQYN010000037.1 GCA_016208235.1 Deltaproteobacteria bacterium | reverse complement strand
CCCCTCCCCCAACCCCTTACCATGAATAACAACGCGGCCAACGGCCCACCCCGGGTCAACAAGTGGCTCATCACCATGGCGGTGATGGCCGGCACCTTCATGGAGATCATCGACACCACGGTGGTCAACGTGGCCCTGCCCCAAATGGCGGGCAGCCTCTCCGCGGGGGTGGACGAGGCCACCTGGGTTCTCACTTCCTACCTCGTTTCCAACGCCATTGTGTTGCCCATCACCGGCTGGCTCTCGGCCTGGTTCGGCCGCAAACGTTTCCTGATGATCTGCCTGGCCCTGTTCACCTTCAGCTCCATGCTCTGCGGCTCCGCGCCCAGCCTGGGGACCCTCATTTTTTTCCGGATCTTCCAGGGAGTGGGGGGCGGGGCCCTGCAGCCCATCTCCCAGGCCATCCTGCTCGAAACCTTTCCGGTGCGGGAACGGGGCATGGCCATGGCCATCTGGGGCCTGGGGGTGGTCATCGCCCCCATCATCGGTCCCTTGCTGGGGGGGTGGATCACCGACAATTTGAGCTGGCGCTGGGCCTTTTATATCAACCTGCCCATCGGCTTGATCTCCCTGGTGATGACGGCCCTGTTCATCTTCGATCCCGAATACATCCGTAAGCAAAAGGCCGGGAGCATCGACTATTGGGGCTTGGGCCTGCTCATCGTCGGGCTGGGTGCGCTGCAGGTGGTGTTGGACAAAGGGGAACGGGAAGACTGGTTCTCCTCCGCGTTCATCGTCCGCCTGGCGGTGATCTCCGGGGTGGCTTTGATCCTGCTGATTTACCGGGAACTGAAGACCGCACACCCGGTGGTGGACTTGCGCCTCTTTAAAGAGCGGAATTACGCGGCCGGGGTCACCATCATGTTCTTCTTCGGTTTTGTGCTGTATGGCAGCATTATGCTGCTGCCTCTGTTTTTACAGACCTTGATGGGCTATGACGCCACCCTGGCCGGCGCTTCCCTGGCCTGGGGCGGCGTCGGGTCTTTGCTGATCATGCCCATTGTCGGCCGCCTGACCACGGTGGTGGACAGCCGCTGGCTGGTGGGGATCGGCCTGGTAATCAACGCGGTCGCGGTTTATCTCATGAGTCTTTTCAGCACCCAGGTGGATTTTGCCACCGCCACCTGGCCCCGTTTTATCCAGGGCTTCGGCCTGGGGACCACCTTCGTGTCCCTCACCACCTTGACCATGTCCCGCATCTCCCAGGAAAAGATGGGCAACGCCACCGGCATCTTTAACCTAATGCGCAACCTGGGGGGAAGCTTCGGCATTGCCGCGGCCACCACCCTCCTGGCCCGGCGGAGCCAGTTCCACCAGTCCCACCTGGTGGAGCGCCTTAACCCCCTGTCCCTGCCCTTTAATGAATGGATGGAGCGGGCCGGCAACCTCCTGGGGTTGGGGCCCGACTGGAATCTCTGGGACAGCCCCCTGCCCCTGGCCGGACTCTATCAGGAAGTGCAGCGCCAGGCGCAGATGTTGGCCTTCTGCGACGACTACTGGTTTTTCACCCTGGTGTTCATCGCCCTGCTGCCCCTGGTCCTGCTGATGCGACGCCTTCCCAGGCATGGGGAAGTAAAAGGCGTGGAAGCCCTTCACTGATCGCCGCCCTTCTGTTATTATTTAACAATTTTGCTATCCCACTCTGGCGGAAGGATGTTTTTTTGCGTCGCCTCAACCTGATTCTCCTGGCCATCGCCGTTGTCTTTATTTTTTGGCTTCTGGATAAAGTAGGCTGGCACACCCTGGGAGACTACCTGCTGAGGGTAGGCTGGTATTGGCCCTTGCTGCTTTTGCCCTACGGTCTGGTGAATCTGCTGGAGGCCGTCTCCTGGAAGTATCTGCTGTTGAGCCGGGACCAAATACCTTCCCTGAACCGCCTTTTCTGGCTGCGCCTGGGAGGCGAGGCCTTGAACCAATTGACTCCCACCGCCAGCCTGGGGGGGGAGCCCTTTAAAGCCGCGGCCCTCCAGGCCGGGGGCATCCCCTGGGATGAAGCCACCGCGTCGGTGGTGATTCACAAAGGAATCCTGGTCCTGAGCCTGGCCCTGTATATCTTCCTGGGCCTGGCTCTCGCCCCTTTTCTGCTGCCCGGGGCCTCCTCCCACCTGGGGGTCTTGAGTCTGGCTGCCTTGGTCCTGGCTGCGGCCGGGGGCGTCTTTGTCTTTGTGCAAGGCAAGGCCCCCTGCGGCTTCGGCCTCCGTTTCCTTACTAAACTGGGGGTTTGCCCCCCTGCCTTGAAGGAAAAAGAAGAGACCTTCAACAATCTGGATGCCCGCCTGGCCGGGTTTTACCGGGAACATCCCCGCCGCTGCTTCCTGGCCTTCTCCTTATTTTTCCTCAGTTGGGTGCTGCACGGGGTGGAGGTCTATCTGATGTTCTGGCTGCTGGGCCACCCCATCGGCTGGGACCTGGCCATCTGCCTGGACGCCCTGGCCATGCTTTTCACCGCCCTGGGGTTTTTTATCCCCGCGGCCATGGGCGTGCAGGAGGGGGGGAATATCCTCCTGGCCCTGGGATTCGATTTGGGTATGATTCTGGGAGTGGCCTTCAGCATCCTCCGGCGGCTGCGGGAAGCCTTCTGGCTGAGCCTGGGGCTGCTGGTGGTGGCGAGGGAGAAGTAGGGGCGAACCTTGTGTTCGCCCATAAGTGGCGGGCGAACACAAGGTTCGCCCCTACAAATTCTTCTGTTTTTTCTACCCTAAAATCCGAAACGCGGTCTGCTTCAGGCGGCGGAGCTCTTCTTCCGCGCGGTGCAGGTTCTTCTGGTGAATGGCGTCCCGGATCTTGCGGACGATCTCGTCCAGGCTCAGGGGTTTGAAGACGTAGTCAGTGTGTTCCAGATAAACCATTCGAGAGGTCTGGCTCCGCCGCTGCAGCATGACAATAAAGCGCATGGTGGGGTCGCGGTGTCGGCAACTTTCCAGGAGCCGCTGTTGCTCGGCCAGATGGTGATCGGCGATCAGGAGATCGAAGGCTGATTCCTCCAAGGCTTGCATAGCCTCCGCCGCTGAGGCCACCATGGTGAATTCCTGCAGCCCGCACAACCGCATGACAGAAGTAAGGAAGTCCCGGCACCAGTCCTCAGGATCCACCACCAGGATTCGCACCCGGCGACTACCAAGCTTACCCTTCATCCTGGAGCCTCCTCACTAGACGTTCAGAGATAATTTACTAAATAACCGGCTCTCTTGGCAAGGGGCAAGGGTATTTTTCCCCGGTTGCGGCCGAGGATTTCCAATTTGAGGGTTCTGAAAAAGTCCTGTTTGTCATCCTGAGCGAAGCGAAGGATCTCGTATTTATGAGATTCTTCGGTTGCTTCGCTCCCTCAGAATGACAGAAAAGGATATTTTTGCAGAGGTCTCAAATTATCTGTTGGGTTTTCCGGTGACGGGCTCAGGGTATGACGATTTCTTCCTCGGGATTGATGGGGCTCAGCACGATACCGTCCTTAACCTTGGGGTAAAAGTAAGTGGATTTCCGGGGCATGGTCAGGCCCGCGGAGGCCACCTGCTGCACCT
>JACQYN010000088.1 GCA_016208235.1 Deltaproteobacteria bacterium | reverse complement strand
GAGCCGGGTGGTCAGAGGCCGGTAGACGATGTCCATCACCAGGGAAAAGCGGCTCAGTATGTCGGGATTAATGGGGATACCCTCCAGGTCCGGGGCCATGCCTACAGGCGTGGCATTGATCAGGATGGAGGCAGGGCATTGCTCCAGGGAGTTCAAAGGAACGGCTTCCACGGCCAATTCCCTGGCCAGAGTGTTGGCCCGGGGCGCGTCCAGATCGGTGATACAGACCCATCCCGCATTTTCAAGTATCCCAAAGGCGATGGCCCGGGCTGCGCCTCCGGCCCCCAGAATAAGGAAATGCTCCCCCGAGATGCCGGTGCGGGCCTTCAACGCGGTAACCGCGCCCAGCCAGTCGGTGTTGTAGCCGATGAGCCGCCCTTCCCGGTTGACCAACGTGTTCACCGCGCCCATGCGAGCCGCCTGGGGGTCAAGTTCGTCAATCAGGGGGATGATTTCTTCTTTGAAAGGGATGGTGACGCTCGCCCCGGCAATGGCCAGGCCCCGGAGTCCGGCCACTGCCCGGGGCAGGTCGGTCACTGGAAAGGGCACGTACACCGCGTTCACGCCCAGTTCCCGGAACGCGGCATTGTGCATAGCCGGGCTTAAGGAATGGGTCACGGGGCGGCCCAGGATGCCGTAGATTTTGGTGTGGCCGTTGATCATAAAAGAAGCTATTAGCTGTCAGCTATCAGCTTTCAGCCTTTTAAAAGATTTAATACATGATCCAGGTAGGCGCAGGCTTTAGCCTGCGTTTTCTCAATCAATCCGGTCAGTAAAGCGCAGGCTGAAGCCTGCGGCTACCAGGAAAAAGATGATAAAGCAGGCTCCCGCGACTGCATACGCTGGCGGGCGGAGGCCCGCCCCACCTGAATATAGCAAAGTACCAATTATGTTAGAATGTTATATTTTATATTATTTTAGCTGACCGCTAATAGCTGAAAGCTGACAGCTTTTTTACCTCAACATTTTCCACAGACGCCGCATCTCATTCACCGTCAACTGCCCCGGCGCAGACGCGCCCTTTTTGCTGAAGGGCGCGAAGGTCAGGAAGCTTCCTAAATAAGGCGCCACGCAGCACCTCCTCCAGCCGGGAGGAATCTGGAGTGCCGGAGAAATCGTGCCAGGAAAGGATAATCCGGGTGGAGCCCCGGCGGCTCCAGAGGTCGCGCCGCCAGGCCGCGTCCGCCGCGAGTTCCACGTCCAGGCAGTCCACGCCGTGACCCAGGGCCTCCTCCAGGAGCAGGCGGCGCTCGGCTTCGCGGCCCCGCCACCCCCCCCCTTCGCTCTCCAGGCGGTTGGTGGCGATGACCTTGCCGGGCCGGGTGCGGAAGAGGCGTTTGAGGTCCGGTTGCTCCAGGTAATCCAGCCGGAGTTCCGTCCAATAACCCCGGCGCGCGGCCCTTAGGTACAGGTTGCGGGCCCGGCGGACATTGCCTTCCACTACCGGCACGCAAATGCGGAGCAGTGGTTTTGCGTTTTGCGTTTTGCGTTTTTCGTTTTCAGTATCGGGAGATAACACTGTCGCCATGCTTATAGTTCCAAGTTGAAACCTCAGCGAAAGCCCCCTTACGTGTCATTCTGAGGGAGCGGAGCGACCGAAGAATCTCTTAAATACGAGATCCTTCGCTTTGAAAATGGGCGCTCAGGGCCTCGATCTCCTCCAGGGCCGCCCGCACCTGGGGTTCTTCCTGGTGGCCGTCGATATCCACGAAAAAGAGGTAGCGCCAGGCCTCGTTTTTCGCGGGCCGGGAGACGATGCGGGTCATGTTGATACCCCGGTCGGCTATGGGCTGCAGGGTTTTGTAGAGCGCGCCCGGGATGTTGTCCACCGCGAAGATGATGGAGGTCTTGTCCCTGCCGGTGGCGCCGGGGGATTCCGGGCCGATGACGAGGAAGTGGGTGACGTTGCCCGGCTGGTCTTCAATGCGCCGTTCCACCACCCGCAGATCATAAAGGGAGGCGGCCGCGGCGCTGGCGATGGCCGCGGCGTTGGGATTCTTGGCGGCTTTTTGGGCGGCCACGCCGGTGGAGGCCACTTCGATGTTGGGAATTTCCGGAAGATGGCCGGCCAGCCAGCGGCGGCACTGGCCGTAAGCCTGGGGGTGGGAGTAGATCACCTCGATATCCTGGCGCTGCCCGGACTTGGACACCAGATCGTGGGAGACCTCCAGGAAGATTTCCCCGCAGATTTTCAAAGAAGTTTCCACGAAGTGGTCCAGGGTGTCGTTGACCACTCCCTCCGTGGAATTTTCAATGGGCACCACCCCATAATCGTAATTGCCTTTCTCCACTTCGGCGAAGACCTCATGGATGCTCAGCAGGGGCCCGAAACGGGTGGAGCCGCCGAATTTTTTCAGCACCGCCAGGTGGGAGAAAGTGGCCTCCGGCCCCAGAAAGGCCACGCTCAGAGGGCTCTGGATCTGCCGGGCCGCGGAGATGATTTCCCGAAAGATATTTTTTAGCGCAGCCTGGCTCAAGGGGCCGGGGTTGAGGCGCATCAGGTGGGCCAGGACTTCTTCTTCCCGCTGGAAATCCAGGGTGCGCTGTCCCGTGCGGTTCTTGATGCGGCCGATGTCCTGGGCCAGGGTCAGGCGGCGGTTGAGCAGGGAGACCAATTCCTGGTCCAAGGCGTCGATCTGCTGTCGCAATTCTTCTTTTTGGGTCATCGCTTATTTCTCCAGGATGGTTTCCTGGACCTTATGGCCGAAATGACGGCCGGATTCTTCCAGGGCCACCAACACTTCGTCTCCGGGTTGCAGGGTGACGATGGACACCGCTTCGCCGTTGGGGCGGGTGAGGCGGATGGTCTCTGCGTTTTGCAAAATCGTAGTGATCTCCTGGCCGGCCGCGGTCGCGGCCACCAGCATCAGGGGACGGCGCTCCACCTTCACCCGGCCCACCACCCCGGGCCAGGTGTGGCCCTGGTGGTTGACGATGAGCACTTCGTCGCCCGCAGCCAGCTCCCCCAGATAACGGGTCTTGCCACCGGGCACCCGGATATAGGCGTGCACCGGCCCGGCATTGACCCGGAAGGGCCGGGGGGCCACGTAGGGGTTCTCCAGGGATTCCGCGTGCACCAGGAAGAGCCCCCCCGAGGAGTTGCCCACCAGCATGCCTTCCCCCAACCCCATGTTGGCGCAGGTGTCCACGCAAACGCGGTCCCCCATCCCTAAGGCCCGGACGTGGGAGATGCGGGCCGTGGTCAGTTCCGCCGGGGGGGAGGCATCTTTAATCAGGCGGGCAATCTTTTTGATCACCCCGGGGTCCCGGCTGGTGACCACCAGCCCGTCCACCCCCCGCTCCAGCACCCCCAAGAAGGTGCGGGCTGCGTCCGGGTCCGCGGTTTCCACCCATAGTTTGCCGCCCTGGGCCACCAGGTTTTCCAAGGGGATGACGGTCCAATCGGGGGTGCGCACCACCACCGGCCCTTGAAGGCTCAGGCGGATGACCTCCGCCTCCTGGTCCATGCCGGTGATGGCGACTTCCTGGACATCCTTACCGGGAACCAGGTCCCCATCCGGAGCCACCACCCGGATGAGTCCCAAGGCCTTGACCTCCTGGATCCGGCCCGCAGGCACCCAGACCGCGTCCGCCCCGGACTCCAACGCGGTCGTGACCAACTCTTTATCCCAGGGGTCCACTTTGACCCAAAGCTGTTTCATGGTTTTTCCTTTGGAAAGCTATCAGCTATCAGCTCGCTTAACTGAAAACCGAAAACTGAAAACCGTTTGTTAAACCCCCTGCAAAAAGGACAGGGCTTCATCAACGCTGCTGTTTTCGTGGACCAGGAGGCTGATAGCTCCCACCATGCGGCTGGGGTCCCGGTGCTGGAAGACGTTGCGGCCGATAGAGACTCCCGCGCCCCCGGCTTCGATGGCCCCTTTCACCATCTCCAGGATGTCCCGGTCGGAGTCCATCTTGGGGCCCCCGGCAATGACCACCGGCACCGGGCAGCCTCGCACCACCCGGCGGAAGGATTCCACGGAGCCGGTATAGGAGACCTTGACGATGTCCGCGCCCAGCTCCGCGCCCAGACGGGCCACGTGCATGATGGCGCCGGCGTCGTATTCGTCCTTGATCTTCTCCCCCCGGGGATACAGCATGGCGAAGAGCGGCATGCCCCATTCCCGGCACTCCCGGGCCACCCAGCCCAGGTCGGACAACATCTCCCCTTCCGAGCCGTTGCCGATGTTGACGTGGATGGAGACTCCGTCCGCGCCCAGCTTGATGGCCTCTTCCACCGTGCACACCAGGGTTTTGGCGTTGGGGTAGGGAGACAGGGCCGTGGACCCGGACAGGTGGATGATGAGGCCCACGTCCTTGCCCCGGCGGCGGTGGCCTCCTTCCACCAGGCCCTTGTGAATGACGATGGCGTTGGCCCCGCCGCTGGCCACCTGGTTGACGGTGGTCTTCATGTCGATGAGACCGTCGATGGGACCCACCGTCACCCCGTGGTCCATGGGGACGATCACCGCGCGGCCGGTCTCCCGGTTCAAGATGCGTTCCAAGCGAATGTGTTTGCCGATCATTTCTCCTCTCCTTGCGTGGGGGACCCGTCGATCCGGGTCCAGGAGACAGCCACGGCGAGAAAATAAAAAAAGCCGTGGTCGCCTCGCCTGCGCCACGGCTTTTAAAAGATTTTCTTAGTTGTTTATTTTCTTTTAAAAGTCGAGGCGCACTCCGGCCCGGTAAAATAAAAGTAGCTAAAATAATAATACCGGGGCCAGCTGACCTGCGTCATTTTGTATCCTCGACTCTCTCCCAATCAATTAAAATATCCGCCCCCCTATGTCAAGGAAAAAATTATGCTATATAATCAAAATGTTTGTGGGGGGAGGGCCGGGAGAACAGTGAGCGGTGAGCAGTTAGCAGTGAGCAGTAATAAAAGCAGACCTATCGGGCCACTCTTTTTAACTGCTCACTGCTCACTGCTTACTGCTTACTCCAGGCGCCCCCTCCCCCAACCAACATCCCCAAGGAGACCTCATGCCCCGGATTGATGATTACAAGACGGCCCGGGCCCTGGCCGCGGCTGAACTGCAAAAAGTCAACCCCCAGCGTCTGGCGGGTCTGAGCCGCTGTGAATATTTTTACGAAGATACCCGGGAGTGGCTCATCGTCCCCTTTTTCGGCCAGCCCCGGATGGTCTTATGGCCGGAAGTGAGCGTCACCCCGGCGGAGGGGGAGGGGGATCTGCCGCTGACGGAACAGATCCTCATCCTGCACTACCTGGTGAATACCACCGGCGAACCCCTGAGCGGCCGGGACATCGACTTCCGCAAGGTGCCGGAGGGCGGTTTTTACTGGTCCGCGTTCGTCTCCCGGGCCAAGAAACCCTTGCTGGAGACCTTCGGCAACGACCCTGACTTCTACCTGGAAGTGGCCAGGGCATTAGGGGGGACGCCCAGGAATCTGGGGGACGCCTCGGCCACCTTTATGGCCTTCCCCCTGGTGCCCGTGACCCACGTCCTCTGGCGGGGAGACGAGGAATTTCCCCCGGAGGCCAATATCCTTTTTGACGAAACCATCCCTAAGCATCTGTCCACCGAGGACATCGCGGCCCTGGCGGGCTCTTCCGTGTACCGCCTCATGGGCGCGGCCCACAAACTGCGCAAGAGCCATTGAGTGGTTTGTTGGGGAAGGGCAGTAGCATAGGCGTCTCGCCTGGGTTGTCATCCTGAGCGCAGCGAAGGGGAGAAGGCTTTCTGGCAGGGTGTGGCTATCTAAAGTTTTGGGACCAGGGCCCGATAGGTACTTGCAAAAGTAAGTAATAATACTTATAATTTGAATAGGGGGCGTAACGGCTTCGACGTAGATAGAGAACTGCTGGTTGCATGCCGAGGTCCTGTCCGCTCGTAAAACGGGTAGGAAACACACAATTGCCGACAACTACGGCTACGCTCTAGCCGCTTAAGGCTAGCATCTGGGGATCTTACGCCGGGAGAAGACCCCAG
>JACQYN010000036.1 GCA_016208235.1 Deltaproteobacteria bacterium | reverse complement strand
CTCCGGGGGTGGGCTCATACCCTACTTCGCCCCCGTGAGTCTCGATGACATTGCGCACAAAATAGAGGCCCCGCCCGGTACCCACCTCCCCGTCCACGTTGCTCCCCCGGTAACCTTCATCAAAGATATGAGCCCGGTCCTCCGGAGGGATGTGGGGGCCGGTGGTGAACATATTGAACTTGATGCCGTCTTTGCCGGGGCTAAAATAGTCCTTGAGCACATCCCGGCCGTAGGCCACGTATTTGCGGCCTTCGTAATTGCGGCGGGTGTACTTCACGGCATTGGAGAAGAAGTTGGCGTAGACCTGGGCCATCAGACCTTTATCCACCGATAGCGCCAGGTCCTCGTCCGGCATGACCCCCATGCTGTCGTTGATGTCGATGTTACGTTCCTTGAGTTTGGGGAGATAAAGCTGCAGTTGGGGCTGGATGATCTCGCTCTGGACCCGGCAGGTGCGCCGCCGCAACACCAGTTGCCCCTTCAAGAAATGGGAGGGCCGGAACAGAGACTCCAGGAAGAGACTGACTCCCTTGTAATGCTGCTCCAGGGTCTGGTAATCCGTCTCCATCTCCTGGACCAGGGTGCGGAACTTATCCTGGGCCGCGGCCGGTATTGATCTTCTGGCGCAGATGGCGCAAGTAGAGGCTGAGGCTGATATTGGGGATGATGACATTGTGTTCGATATCCGCCACCAGGCTGTTGATGAAGCGGATGCGCTGAATGTTCTGGAAGGCGATGATCTTGACGTGGAGGTTATAGCCCACCCGATTGGCGAATTTCTCGAAGAAAAACCGGTCTTTCTCCGAAAGCTGGTCTCCGGGGAAGAGCTCCAGCAGGCCGATTACCTGGTCCTTGGTATAAAAGGGGAGGCGGTCCACCAGGAGCTGATTGCCCCGGATGGGGATTACCCAGCCCTGCTCTGCGTGGTAGGCTTGGTTGGAGAGTTTGATATAAGGGGGGGGCTTGGGCTTTTCCTGGTACAGTCCGTGGAGGCTGTCGCACACCAGTTCCAGGATGTTTTCCTGGCAAATGAGATAGAGGCGGGAGTCCAGGTCGAAGAATTCTTTGACGACGCTGACGCAGATGCGGTAAAAATTTTCTAAGGTTTCGTATTCCTGGGCCAGGTCGAAGAAGGTCTTCAGAAAATCGTCTTTCAGGGTGCCAAAATTATACTCCAGGAAGGTCTGCCGCTTTTCCTTCACCCGTTCCGCGACGATTTCCAGGTCCGGCGGCACAGTCATTTTAGCCTCCTGCGGTCATGAGCAAATGAAAGACCTTGGCTCTTCCTGAATCGCCTTCGGTTCAACGGCACGCAACCGCCTCATCCCCAGTTTCGGCTGTACGCCGGTATTCCTTGATTCCCAGTTCATAGAGATCCCGCCCCTGGCAGTCATTGATGACGATGGTGGGGAGGTTCTCCACCTCCAGGCGATGGACGGCTTCCGGTCCCAACTCCGGGAAGGCCACCACTTCGGCTTTCTTGATGCATTGGGAGATCAAGGCCCCCGCTCCCCCCGTGGCCCCCAGGTATACGGCTTTATATTGTTGCAACGCGGCAATGACCTCCGGAGAGCGCTTGCCTTTGCCGATCATGGCCTTCAGCCCCAACTGCAGCATGGTGGGGGTATAGGAATCCATGCGGTAACTGGTGGTGGGGCCCGCGGCGCCGATGACCCGACCGGGCCGGGCCGGGCTGGGACCCACATAATACAGGATCTGGCCTTTAAAATCCACCGGCAGTTCCTTGCCCGCGGCCAGCAGATCCACCAGGCGCTTGTGGGCCGCGTCCCGGGCCGTATAGATGACCCCGCTGACCAGCACCCGGTCGCCGATCTCCAGGGCGAGCACGTCCGCGTCCGTCAGGGGGGGTGTCAGTTTCACGGTTTTAGACATATTCCACCTTTATGATGAGAAAAATAGGGACACTTCCTATTTTTCCTAATTGTATCTTCGTCATTCCAAGGTCTTGCAAAGAAAAATAGGAAGTGTCCCTATTTTTCTATAATACCGCCTCTTTATGACGGGAGGCGTGGCATTGGATATTCACCGCCACCGGCAGGGAGGCGATATGGCAAGGTTGCATGACCACGTGCACCGCCAGGGCGGTGATCCTGCCTCCCAGACCCTGGGGGCCGATGCCCAGATCGTTGACCGCCTGGAACATCTTGTCTTCCAGGGCCGCCAGTTCCGGATCAGGGTTGGGGCTGCCCACTTCCCGGAGCAGGGCCTTTTTGGCCAGCAGCGCGGCCCGCTCAAAGGTGCCGCCGATCCCCACCCCGACAATGATAGGGGGACAGGGATTGGGCCCTGCATCCCGGACCGTGGTCACCACCCGGTCAATGACTCCGGCCACCCCTTCCGCGGGCTTCAGCATGAAGACCCGGCTCATGTTCTCGCTGCCGCCGCCCTTGGGGACCACGGTGATTTTCAGCCGGTCCCCGGGGACGATCTCGGTGTGAATCACCGCGGGAGTGTTGTCCCCGGTATTGGCCCGGGTCAGGGGATGGCACAGGGACTTGCGAAGGAAGCCCTCCCCGTAGCCCTGGCGCACGCCTTCCTGGATGGCCTGCTCAAAATCTCCCCCGGTGATCTGCACCTCCTGGCCCAGCTCCACAAACACCACGACCAGGCCGCAGTCCTGACACATGGGGATGCGCTCCTGGGAGGCGATCCGGGCGTTTTCCAGGAGTTGCCGGAAGACTTCCCGGCCGCTGGGGGATTCCTCCTCCTGTTCCCCCCTTTGCAGCGCAGCCAGCAGGTCTGCTCCCAAATCAAAATTAGCGGTGATGGCCGCTTCTTTTACCGCCTTGGTGATCTCCTGTACATTGACCTGTCGCATCAGTCCTCACTCTTCCATATCGCTTTTGTAAAATAATTGGCTGGAACCGGAGGAGGGGGATCTCTCCTGGATCGGGGTCTCTCCTTCGGGGTAGAAAGACTCCTCCGTTTCCACCGCTTCTTCATCATCCTTATTTATCGCGTCCTCCCCGCCCCTTCTGGCCAACACCGTGGCCTCCCCAAAATCCTCCACCGGCTGGTTCTTCAAGGCTTCCCGCATATAAGAGATAAAAATCGGGGCCGCGGCCTGGGAACCGGTCTCCTTGCCCCCCAGGCTACGCTCATCATCCATGCCCACCCAGGCTCCGGTGATTATAGAGGGGGTAAAGCCGATGAACCAAGCATCCCGAGTCTTGTTGGTGGTGCCGGTCTTGCCGCCGATGGGGCGGCCCAGGGCCTGAACCCGGGTGGCGGTGCCCCGCTGCACCACGCCCAATAATAATTGGGTCATTGTGTTGGCCGTGTGGGAACTGATCACCTGTCGCCGCTGGGGACGATACTCCCACAGGACCCGGCCGTCCCGGTCCTCAATACGATCGATGAACGCGGGGTCCACCAGGGAGCCCTGGTTGGGGAAGACCGAATAAGCCCGGGTAAGCTCCAGGAGCGTGACCTCCGAAGCCCCCAAGGCTGACGCGTAATTGGGAAAGATGGGGGAGGCGATCCCCAGGGTCTTGGCCATCTTCAGGGTGGAAGGCACGCCGATGGCCATCATCAGCCGCACGGTGGGAACATTGCGGGAACGGGCTATGGCCGTGGCCAGACTGATGGGGCCGCTGAAGGTATGGTCATAGTTTTGGGGCTCCCAGGCCTGGCCCCGTTTTCCTCCCGGCAGGGAGATGGGGGCGTCCTGCAGCACGGAATCCGGGCGGAAGCCTTTGTCAACGGCCGCGGCATAGATAATCGGTTTGAACGCGGACCCGGGCTGTCTCCGGGCCTGCACCGCCCGGTTGAAAGTGCTGTCGCCGTAATCCTTGCCCCCCAGCATGGCCCGGACCTTGCCGGTTTTTAATTCCATGGAGAGCAGCGCCGCCTGCACCATGGGCGCGGATACCAGATTCGCGGTCCATTTTCCCTGGCGGCGGTCCTTGTTAACCAACCGCACCTGGACCACGTCTCCGGGCTGCAAGGCCGCCATCAGGCTCCCGGTCCGGCCCTTGTCCCCGGCTTCCTCGGCAATCACCCCCTGGTGATCACCCATGCGAAAAGTAAGAACCCGGGTGCGGCGGTCCCTTTGGGAAATCAGGACCGTAGCCAACTGCCTTTTCCGGGGGGGATACTTGCGGTAATAACGGATCTGGCGTTCCTGGAACGCGGTCAAGCCCTTGCCCTTGAGGTGGCGCAGCGGGCCCCGGTAGCCATTCCGCTGGATCAAACCGGCAATCCCCTGGTTGACGGCCTCCTGGGCGGCCAGATGCAGGCTGACATCCGCGGGGGTATAGACCTTCAGGCCCAGATTGAAGACCTGTTCCCGGCCGAAGCGGTTTTCCAGCAGGGTACGCACGTACTCGGTGTAATAACCGCATTCCTTGATCCAATCCGGCCGGTAGGGCTTCATTTTCAACGGTTGCCGGAGGGCCGCGACCGCCGCGTCTTTGGTGATGAACCCCACCTCCGCCATGCGCTTCAAGACATAGGCTTGACGCTCCTTGGCCCGCTGGGGGTTGAGATACGGGGAATAACGGCTGGGAGCCTTGGGAATCCCGGCCAACAACGCGGATTCCGCCAGGGTGAGGTCCTCCACGTGCTTGGAGAAAAACTCCTGGGCCGCGGCCTCCACCCCGTAGGCCCCGTGTCCCAGAAAGATATGATTCAGGTAAAGGGTGAGAATCTCTTCTTTGGTCAGGTAGTTGTCGATGCGATAGGCGAGCACCGCTTCCCGGATCTTGCGGGCGAAGCTCTTCTCGGAGGTGAGCATGATCCGCTTCACCACCTGCTGGGTAATGGTGCTGCCCCCCTGGACCACCTCCCCGGCTTCCAGATTGCGGATAAAGGCCCGGATGATGCCGCTGATGTCCACCCCGGGATGCTCGAAGAAACGGGCGTCTTCCGCGGCCACAAAGGCCAGGACCAGGTGCCGGGGCAGACGGCTGTACGGCACCTCAATGCGCTTTTCTGCAAAAAACTCGCCGATGAGGCGGCCGTCCCGGGCGAAGATCTGGGTGATCACCGGGGGCCGGAATTCCTTGATGGAGGTGAAGTCCGGCAGATCCCGGATAAAGTGGTAGTAGATATAGCCCCCGACCCCGGCGCCCGCCAGCAGGCAGGTGAAAAACAGGCCGTAGAGCACCCAGGTGAGACGCCGGGCCCAGCGCCGCCGCTGATGGTATTTCTCCAAACGATCCGGGCTGGATTTAAAAAGGCCCACCTGTCTCCTCGGTGATTTAATCAAAATTTAGGGGAGAAGGGAGAAGGGAAAAGCAACCCAAATTCAGGCCCCCCCCTTTTCCCTCCCCCCTTTAGTTTATAGGAAGCGCGAGCGGTTGAAAAAATATTTTGTTCATCCGCTTATTACTCACCGCTAACTGGTCACTATTATACTACTTTATTCGCCTTCTTTAAAGTTTTCCAAAAATTGCCGGATCCGGATCCCCAGGTGGATGCATTCTTTCCCACCCATGCAGGCGTCCGCATCCACTTGGTCGATATAGGGAGATAATTCGTGGGGCCCCTTGGTTAACTTAAAGACATAGGTTTTTTTCGAATTGTCGAAGATCAGGCTGGAGACTACTCCATACTTGTCGATCTCCGGGTACATTTCCATAATCTTGTCCTTTAAACCCGCAATAGTATAGCCCATGGTCGTCTCTCCTGGTTCATAAATTCGGCGGCCACTTGAAGTTTTCTCCCCTGCCTCCATTCAGAAGTAGGACAATTTGCCCGCGGCGGCGCCATATTTATAAATTAGGAGAGCCGGGGGGCTCCAGCAATAAGCCTGGACATTTTCTTCGGGAAATCGACAAAAATTGCTGGGGGCCGGGCCCTTCAGGCTATGAATTATTTTAAAATCCCACTTTGCAGCATGTCATTCTGAGCAAAGCGAAGAATCTTTAAGGACTTAGACCATTCGGTGCTCTCAGGGTGATAAAATTAGGCGATTTAGAAATGATTCTAATCGATCACCCCAGACTGAAGGCACCGGGGAGAAGCCGGGTAATAGACACTTCTTCCAGGCCGTCCTTTCCCGGAAAAATAATGATCGCCTCCGGCCCGAATTCCCAGATCACCTGGCGGCAGGCGCCGCAGGGGGAAGAGGGACCTGGATGATCGCTGACTACGGCCAGGGCCTTGAGACGCATCTCCGGGCCTTCCTGGGCCACCGCGGTGAAGATGGCGGCGCGCTCCGCGCACACCGTCAGGCCGTAGGAGGCGTTCTCCACGTTGACGCCAGTGAAGATGTCGCCTTTTTCCGTCAAGACCGCGGCCCCCACCCGGAAATGGGAATAAGGGGCGTAGGCCCGGCTTACAGCCTCCCGGGCCTTTGCCAACAGCAAAGCCCGTTCTTTTTCGGACAGGGATGAAGGGGTCATAGATAGTGCCTAAATATCCCCGGGAGTTGCCCTGGAAGCCTCCGGGGGGGAACAAGGCCGGATTACCTGGGTTTCTGTCTGGCGAATCAGTCCAATCATGTCTTGCGTTCCCGTTGCAGATATTGAAAATTAACGGCAAGAAACCGCGGCGAGGCCGGTAATGATGAAATATGTTCCCTCCATCAGACGGGTGCTGGTCTTAAAATCCCTGGGGCTCGGCCTCATCCTGGGTCTATGAACGGCCCCAAAGCCGCCTGATCTCCGCGGCCATCTGCATCCGCACCCGGGAAAAACACCGGCTGGGTTATCGCCTAGCCATCTACGCCTTCCCTGATGCCGCGGAGATCTACCGGCAATTGCAGCTCAGGGTTGGGGGGCAGATAATCCAGGCAATAAGCCGCAAGTCACCGACCTGATTCTTAAATCCTCACCTGGTGAAAGACCTGTCCAGGGTGCGGTACTGAATCGCTTCGGCCACGTGGACCGGGGCGACGTTCGCTTCTCCTTCCAGGTCGGCGATGGTCCGGGCGATTTTGAGCACCCGGTGGTAGGCCCGGGCGGAGAGCCCCAACCGCTCCATGGCCGCCTCCAGCAGCTTTTGCGCCTCCGGTCCCAAGGGGCAATGCTGCTTGACCTGCCGGGAGGTCATGTGCGCGTTGGCATAGATGCGGCTTTTGGCAAAACGCCCGGCCTGCACCCTTTTGGCCTGTTCCACCCGGGCCCGCAACTCCGGGGAGCCGTCCCCGCCCTCCGTGGCCGCCAGTTCCTGGAAACGCACGCTGGGGACCTGGATCTGGATATCGATGCGGTCCAGGAGCGGCCCGGAAATGCGCCCCCGGTAATGATTGATCTGGTTGGGGGTGCAGGCGCAAGCGCGCCTGGGGTCGCCGTAGTAGCCGCAGGGACAGGGATTCATGGCCGCCACCAGCATGAACCGGGCCGGGTAGGTGAGCGAAGTGGCCGCCCGGGAGATGGTCACCCTCCCCTCCTCCAGGGGCTGGCGCAGGACCTCCAGGGTGGAGCGCTTGAACTCCGGCAGCTCATCCAAGAAGAGCACCCCGTAATGGGCCAGGCTCACCTCCCCGGGCCGGGGAGTGGTGCCGCCGCCGATAAGCCCTGCATCGGCAATGGTGTGGTGGGGGGAGCGGAAAGGCCGGGTGGTGATCAGGGCCCGGCTCGGGGGGAGCAGGCCCATGATGCTGTACACCTTGGAGGTCTCCAGGGCTTCCTCAAAGCCCAGGGGCGGGAGGATGCTGGGCAATCTCCGGGCCAGCATGGTCTTGCCCGCGCCCGGGGGACCCACCATCAGGACGTTGTGGCCCCCCGCGGCCGCGATGAGGAGCGCCCTTTTCACCGGCTCCTGGCCTTTGACTTCCCGGAAGTCCAGGTCCTCCGCGGGGTCCCAGGCAAGGGTCTCCGCCTCCAGGGGCGGCGCGGGGGTCAGGACCTCGCGGCCCGCCAGGAACTCCACCACCTGGGCCAGGGTGTCCACGGCATAGACGTCGATCCCCTGGACTACTGCGGCCTCCCGGGCGTTCTCCCGGGGGAGGATGAGGGCCAACTTGGCTTCCCGGGTGGCCAGGGCCATGGAGAGCACGCCCCGGGTGGGCTTCAGGCGGCCGTCCAGAGAGAGTTCCCCGAAGATGAGGTAGTTCTCCAGGGATTCCGGCGGCACTACCCCCTGGGCCGCGAGCAGGCCCACGGCCACCGGCAGGTCAAAGCCGGTGCCTTCCTTGCGCACGTCCGCGGGGGCCAGATTAATGGTGATGCGAGTGCCGGGGAACCTGTAGCCGGAATTTCTCAGGGCCGCCTGCACCCGGTCCTTGCTCTCCCGGACCGCGATCTCCGGCAGGCCCACAGTGGTGAAGGCGCGCATGCCCGGGGCAATGTCCACCTCCACCTCCACCAGGTAGGCGTCCACCCCCCGCAAGGCCCCGCTTTTCACCCGGGCCAACATGGGTATCCCCCTGCTTTGGCGGTGCATTCTGGGGGAGGGGGCTAAGGGCCGCGGGCCCTTACCCCCTCCCCCAGCCCCCCTCCCCCAATCCCGTGCATTTGGTTAAGCTGGGAACAGCGCCTTTGCCAAAAAACTTCTACGAGTTGGGAGGGGGTTGTGGGGGGAATGCAAAAACCTCAGGTGCTTGGCCCCTCCCCCCAATCCTACTTGCTAGACTTTGATCTTCACGGACGTCCGGCTCTGCTCGGCCAGGGACAGGAACTCTTTAAACATTTCCAGGGTCAGCAGGCACTGCCCTTTTACCTGGGCGTGCCTCTTTTTCAGCAGTTTGAAGAAGCTGTCCAGCTCCTCCCGGACCTGGTTGACTTCGTAGAGGTTGAGGTTGGCGCCCAGGCGCGTGTCCCGGTGTTTCTGCGCCATTTCATTGTAGTTTTGGAGTTCGTCCAGCAGCGATTTCAGGTTGATATAGGTTTCAATGATTTTCTTACCCGCTTCCGGCTCCAGGGCCCCCAAGAATTGGGCGGAGTTGTCATAGACGCTGAAATAGTTGTGGGTGGCGCTAAAAAGAACGGTAAAGGGCAGTTCATCCGGTTTTTGGACCTTCTCCAGGTCAGTGCCCACCACGGCCATGTATCTTTCCCAGATCGCGGTCAATTCCGCGTTGAGGGCCTGGAAAAGATTGATCATCTGGCTGCTCTTGGTTTCAAAGTCGCGTTTCTGGGCATAGCGGTAATGCCCGGAGGACATGGCTTTACTGCCGATCACCGCGCCGATGAAAGCAGCCAAAAAGCCCACGATGAGGCTTATAACCAGGTTGTCCATTTGCGCCTCTTAAAGGAGGTCTGTCTTTGCTGGGCAATACCATAACACAACTTCGTGGCGCTGCCTATTTTTTCGGTTCCCGCCTTTTCCGAGCCTTTTCCGTGGTAAAAAAAGCCGGGCAACTCACTTGCCCGGCTTTCTTCGTCAGAAATTTGTCTTACCTGGCCTGCTCCGCCAGCTTACTTGGCCTCGGGCTGTTTAATCCTGGCGTGTTCCACTTTCAGGCAGCGGTCCATAACCACTTGCAGGCCGGCATCCCTGGCTTTTTGGGCAGATTCCGGCTCCACCAGGTCCAGCTGCATCCACACCGCCTTGGCCCCCACCTGGATGGCCTCCTCCACAATGGCCGGGATGGCTTCCACCTTGCGGAAGATATCCACCACTTCTATGGGGAAAGGGATGTCCCGGAGGCTGGGGTAGCACTTCTCTCCCAGGATCTCTTGGCAGCCGGGATTGACGGGGATGATGCGGAAACCGTGCTGCTGCAGGTACTCGGCCACCCGATAGCTGGGGCGGCCGGGATCGGTGGACAGCCCCACCACCGCCACCACCCGGTAGTTTTTGATGATTTCGGCAATTACCTGGGGGTCGGCTTGAGCCACGTCGCCGCTCATTTGCTCCTACTCCTTGAGGTGGGGGAGGTGGCGGGGCCCCGCGGCCCCTGGCCTCCTCACTCAAAATACCTCTCAGAAAGTCATAGTAGTAGCCCCGGGACCCGGGCCCACGCGGGGCTGGATGGTCTCGGCGGACTCAATTTTCAGCGCCATTTTGATGTATTGGTAACCAAATTTCAGGAGCTCTTCGTCATCATCCCAGATCTTTTCCTTCACTTCGTCGTCCACGTCAAAAACCTGCAGAAATCGGCTCTTGAACACAAAATTCCGGAACTGGTCCAGGTCGTACATGACCATGGCAAAGAGCTTGTTGCCCCGCTCATCGGCGACCGGCCCCCCATCCTGGCCCCGGCGCAGCATCATGGTCTTCCAGGGCAGGTTCATTTCATCGTACTTTTCGACCCCCTGGTCCGCCCGCCAGGTGGCCACGGACCATTCCGCGTCCTCTTCGTACCCCCGACAGTGGGGCTCCCGGACGAAGAAAAAGAACTCTTCCACCCCTTCCTCGGTGATCAGGGTGCCCTGGCCGATGGGGTAGTAGCGGCAGGTGGCAGGGCGGTCGGTGTAAACCTCGCAGCCGCTGACCGGACGCACAAAGGGACAGCGGCCTTCAAACCGCGGCATATCCATGATCACCAGGGGCAGCCCCGACTTATCATGGTGCTCCAGGCGGGTGTAGTTGGCGAGAAACTCCCCGGAAGGTATGCGCAGGCGGTTCTTCAGCCGCAGGATGTCGTAGGGGGTGAGGATGATGGTGGTTTTGCCGCAGCACTCGGTAAAGCAGGACACGCCCGGATGGCACCGGAATTTGAAGCGGCTGTCCTTGCTGAGTTGGGTGGGCTCCACCACCTGCATGTTCAGATCAACCATACAATGCTCCTTCACGTATTTTCTATAGTATGGAATATCTTATCAAAATTTTTACCAAAAGGAAATTCCTTTGAGAAAAAGGCAGGTCGCTGAAAGTGGCGCGGTTCCTCTATACCCCACAAATTATCATCAACCAGCTTTGTGGGGTATAGGCCTGCCCATAAAAAAAACCGGCCCCTTTAGGGGCCGGTTTGGTTTTTCTTAACTTCTTCCTGCCTCTAGAAGCCCCGACCTGACATCCGGGCGTAGAGCATGGCCGCGGTGCGGTACGCCATGTGGGCCATCTTGGTGTAAGGCGCGTAGAAGAAGAGGAAAAAGACCGACGTCAGGTGCAGGAAGTAGGTGGGGTAAGCCAGGATCTTGATGTGCAGCAGACGGAAGAGCCAGGCGCCCAAGCCAGTGGCCCCCACGGCAAAGACCACATAGATGAAGAGCCAGTCATAGTAACCGCCCAATCCGGCCTGGGCGGCGTTGGCCTGGCGTTCCTTAACGATGTTGAAGATCCCGTACAGCAAAGCCGCGGTCCCCACCATGGCCATCAGCTTGATGGGGGAGAACAAGAAGTAGGGCGGTTCGTGGTGCAGCACCCACTCATTGAGGAAACCCCAACTGGTGACCACCAGCAGGAAGATGAAGCCCGCCAACACGAACAGGTGGTTGGTGGAGCGGGCATAGGTGGTTTCGCACTGCCGGAACCGGTTATGCATCAGGATATCTTTCAAGGTGGCGATGAGGTTACCCACCAGGTTGCCTTCCACCTTGACCTTAAAGGGGCTGGACTCATTGATATCCTTCCAGTAGGCAAGCACCCCTTTGCCCAACACAGCCGCGGCAAAGAAGAACGCGGGCACAAAGATGAAGTCCACCAGTAAGGTGGGGAAAAGTTTGGAGTACACTATATCCCCGGCGGGGATAGCCAGATGGCCGGTGATCTTCAACGCGGCCAGCAGCAGCAACACCGGGAAGGCGATGAGCGCCAGCAGGAACTTGGAGTCCCCCACCATCTTGGCCAGCAGGGGCGGGGCGGCATACTGCTCGATACACATCTTCCGGAGAGCGTTCATCACTTCCCCGGGTTTGGCCCCCCGGGGGCAATAGACCGTGCAATCGCTGCACTGATGGCACAGCCAGATATCCGGGGATTTGAGAACCCCCTTCAAGCCCCATTGTGCTTGGAGCATCTCTTTCCGGGGAAAGGGCTTGCTATCGGGCGTGGGATTGCAGACCACCGAACAGGTGTCGCACTGATAGCATTTCTTTAAGGTGTCCCCCCCGGAGGCGATGACCTGATTGACGAATTGTAGGTCAGGCTTGATAACTGTGGTTTCGCCGGCCATTGACGTTCCTCCTAGAATTCCTTAAAGGGGTTGGGACCGATCTCTAACACCCGGGCCACGAAATCGTTGACGATTTGCGGGAGCTTGTCGTAATCGGACGCGGCCACCTGAATTTGCTGCACCCGGTCGGCTTCCAGACCCAGTTTGTCCAGAGTCTCCGAGAGCTTGGTCAGGCGGTAGGCGCAAAGTTCACTGCCCTTGGCGAAGTGGCATTGGTAGTCGTCGCCGTACTTGCAGCCCATGAGCAGCATCCCGTCAATCCCCCGGGACAGGGCGTCCGAGACCCAAACCATGTTAAAGGAGCCCATGCAGCGGAGCGGGACGAAGCGCACCCTCGAATCGAAGCGCAGTCTATGGAGCCCCGCGGCATCCAGGGCCGGGTAGGCGTCATTTTCGCAGATCAGGCTGAGAATCCGGAAAGGCGCATTCGGGTCGTCTTCATCCTCGAGCTCCGGCACGTCGCAGGACTTGAGCATGGAGCCGATGATGTCCACACCATAGTCCTTGAAGGAAACGATCCGCTCCGGGCAGGCCCCCATGCAGGTGGCGCAGCGACGGCAGCGATTGATCTTAAAGAAAGGCGTGCCTTTCTCGTCTTCTTCAATGGCGCCGAAGGGACATTCCTCGGTGCAGCGTTTACAAGAAGTGCAGCGCTGCATGAAGGGATCCGGGAAGGTTTCGTCCCAGGCTCGGGGATGCACGGCCATACCCGCGGCCACGTGCTCCACCGCCTGGATGGCCTTGCAGGCCGCGCCCACGCCGTCATCCATGGCCATGGGAATGGTCATGGCTTGGCGCACCGCGCCCGC
This sequence comes from Deltaproteobacteria bacterium, assembly GCA_016208235.1. Taxonomy (GTDB): domain Bacteria; phylum Desulfobacterota; class Desulfobaccia; order Desulfobaccales; family 0-14-0-80-60-11; genus SURF-52. The sequence continues at coordinate 585 of JACQYN010000036.1, read as the reverse complement.
GGCATAGATGCCGGTGCGGCGGGTCTCGTAAGGAAAACAGATGAAGTTGGAGTCGGCAAAGCCGTTGTATTCTTCGGTTTCGGGCAGGCCCGGCCCCTGGCGGTACTCCAGGTTGATGACCGGCCCATCCATGGTGACGGGGACCAAGCCGGTGGCCAGAACCACCAGATCGGCTTCAAAGGCCACATCGTTACCCAAGAGGGTGTCCTGGGCATTAACCAGGAGCGTGCCATCAGCAGCCTTGGTTACGCCGGTAACCTCCGCCTTGGTGAGCATCACCCCGGGATCGTTCTGCGCTTCTTTGTAAAACAGCTCCGACTGGCCCGGCGTGCGGATATCCTTATAGAGGATGTAAGCCAGGGCCTCCGGATTCTGCTGCCGCACATAGAGGGCCTGTTTCAGGGAGGCCAGACAACAGAAATCGGAACAATATGGCAGATGTTCCGGGTCCCGGGAGCCGGCGCACTGGATGAAAGCCACCCGCTGGGGCGCTTTGCCGTCCGAGGGCCGTACGATCCGGCCCTTCTTAGCCAGCTCTTCCATCTCCAGGTTGGTGATCACGTCCGGGGAGACGCCGTAGCCCAG
>JACQYN010000013.1 GCA_016208235.1 Deltaproteobacteria bacterium | reverse complement strand
GGTCCTCCAGGACCGCTCCTTTGAGCGTATCGGCGGCGTCAAGACCATTAAGGTGGATATCCGGGTGATCGCCGCCACCAATCAGAACCTGGAGGAAATGGTGCGCCAGAGCCGATTCCGGGAAGACCTCTATTATCGCCTCAACGTCATCCCCATCCGGGTGCAGCCCCTGCGGGAGCGGGTGTCAGATATTCCACTACTGGTGCAGCATTTCCTGCATGAATTCAGCCGGAAAAAGAAGAAACCCATCAAGCGCCTCAACCCCGAGGCCATGAACCTCCTTATGAGCTACCCTTGGCCCGGCAATATCCGGGAATTGGAAAACCTTATGGAGAGACTGGTGATTCTCAGCGAGGGGGAAGAAATCCAGGTCTCCGAACTGCCTGACCGGTTCCGGGCCAAACCTGCGCCTTCCTCCAGCAAGCCCCAGGAAATGCCGGAGCAGGGCATTCACCTCACCGCCGCAGTGCAGGAGTTCGAGCGGGACCTGATCCTCAAGGCCCTGGATAAGAGCAATTGGGTGAAAAGCCGGGCCGCGCAACTCCTCCACCTGAACCGCACCACCCTTCTGGAAAAAATGAAGAAGCAAAACATTATGGCGTCAAATTTTACCCCAACCACTAGAAGTTTTATCTAGCGTCAAAATCGTGACAAATTTTTAGGCATTTTGACGGCTCTCCCGGGGGGAGAACCGTCATTTTTTTTGTCATCCATCCCTGCCTGCGCCCCAAATTCACCATACAAGCCCTTTTCCAGGGTCTGGTATGAGTCTTGCTCTTTGTGGCCAAAAAGCGAGGGAGCAATGTCTGCCAGGCGTATGATTCTGCGATTTATGGCGATGGCTGGGGCGGGGTTTCTGGTGGCGGGATTAATCCTGGCCGCCGCGCCCGGGTGGGCGGCGCCGGAACCCGATGGAGATCCAATCCAAGTTAGGGCCTACCTCCCCCTCACCAAAGAATTTTTCGAGGCCCTGGAGAAATTGAGCCGGGACAACGCCACTACTTACGGCGACCGCCAGGAGCCTCTGCTGGAACAGATCGCGGTGGCCTCCAAATTTATGGTGAAAACCAACCTTACGCTCATCAGGCAGAACGAACGCATCATCCACCTGTTGGAAGAACTCAACCGCAAACGCCTTCTCCAGGAGAAGTAAGGTGATGAGTAAGCCCAGGGGCCTTTGGGTCTGGATTATTCTTTGCTGCTGGCTGGCAAGCCTCGTCGCGAGCACAGCCTGGGCCGAAAATCGGTCTTCTCGCACGCCCGCGGCCAAGTCTGAAGAGAAACCCGGGAAGAAAACGGACATCAAAACCGACAAGAAAACCGGGAAAAAAGCAGCGAAGAAAGGCAAAAAGACCGATCCTGAACCGCCGGCGGCAACAGCCCCGGCTGCACCCAAGCCTGCCGCCATCGAGGCCCCCAAGACCTTGTTGACCCGGGCCCGGGGTCAGGAGGCCGGCGGGGATATCTCCGGGTGCCTAGTGTCCCTGGCGAAGTTCGTCAATGTTTATCCCCAGAACCAGGAGCGGGCCGGGGCTTTGCAGAAAATGGCGCAACTGGCCCAAGCCGGGGGGCAGCAGGATAAAGCCCTGCAAATCTACGCCCTGACGGCCTCCCTGTACCCGGGCAGCCAGGCCGCGGCCGAAGCCCGCTGGCAGATGCACAACCTGGAATTTTTTCAGAATCTCCGGGAAAGTGACCCCCTGGCCAGCTTCAAGAATTATTTGCGGAAAGTGAACTCCCGGCCACCGGGAGTGACCCCCGAAAAGCTCCGGGAACCTCTGCGGCAGGGCTGGTTGGCAGTGGAGAGGGTCCTGCGGCGGACCTCCCCCTGCCCGGTGCAATTGCTGGAAGAGGCCCTGGCCCTATGGGAGCTGCACCCGGAGGGGACCCAGCTCCCGGAAGCAGCGCTGGTTTTGGGAGAAATCCTCCAGGGAAACGGGCTCTATGGGGAGGCCCGGAGCTGCCTGCTGCAAGCCCGGGAACAGGGGTCGCCGGAAGTGCGCACCCAGGCGTTGGTAGGACTCTTGGAAGGGGCCTGGGCTTCCAGGGACCTGCCGGATTTTGCCGGGGCCTGGAACGACTGGAGGCGCAACCGGGGGGAGATCACGCCCGCTCTCAAATCCCGGTTGGATAAACTGCCCTTGCCGGAGGCCCTTTTCGCGGAAGCTCCAGGTACGGGCCAGGAACGGAAACCGGAGGAAGATGCCGTGGCTGCACTCCTGGACTGGTGGCGCGGCAAGTCTCCGGACCCTTCCCGGCAAGCGGACCTGCTTGGGTGTCTGGAGCATTTTCTGCGCCGTCCCCTGCCCCCGGCCGTGAAGGAAAGACTGCTGCTGCAAATAGCCCAACTGCAGTGGTGCCAGGGCAATTTCCCCCAAGCGGCCAGGATTTACCAGGAATTGCTCAAAGCCAACGCCAAAGGTGAGAACCGGGCTTTCTATCAGGATCGTCTGGCCCTCAGCCAACTTCAGGGCCGGCGGCCGGAAACGGCC
>JACQYN010000012.1 GCA_016208235.1 Deltaproteobacteria bacterium | reverse complement strand
GTCCTTTTGCATGATTGCCTAGCCGTTTCCCCAAGAGGTTCCGGGCCAGGGCCAACTCCTCCGGAGCCGCCACCGTCCACAGCCTTTGTTTCCGCATCCGCTTGATGAACTCCGGTTCCTTCGGGTCGCAGTAGAATTTCTTGATCTTCAACTCTTGGGCCCAGGCCTTGGCGATGGGTAAAAGGTCGTCAAAGTAAAAGCTCTCCTCGTATAGCTCCCGGAAGATGTGGAGATGGTCCTTGGGGGCCGGGGTGTATTTTCCGGCCACCATGACGGTCGGATTTTCCATGCCCCATTTGATTCCGACGTATACTCTGGGTTTGGATTCTTCCATGTCACCCCTGCAGGCTCTGGTAATAATCGAGGTTAGTCAGCACCCACCGCCCGGTATCATCCTTCTTGGCCGGAAACCTGCCCTCCCGGAGTAACTTCCTAACCCTGTCAGGGTGCATCTCCAGGAATTTGGCAATGGCCTTGATTCCCCGATAGAACTGGATCGGCACGGGGTGATGTTCGGCTGAGGGCTGGTGGAGGAATCCATTAAAACAGCCCCCTCGATATGGCCTTATCCATCGTCTCAATCTCGATCTCCCACCTAGCCGGATCGCCGTAATATTTTCCGGTCCCCGGGAGGTATTCCACCACCTGCTTATCATCCCGCCAAAAAACACCTTGACACACGTCCTTGAGGTTCTTGATGCAGTTGTCCAGGTCCGGCTTGGTGGTGGGCCGGATTTCACCGGCCAGGGCCGCGGCCTGCCATTTCTTGGACTTACTTTTGGGGATTGGCAGAAATGCCTTGATCCCCAGCACCAGCGGACCTTGCAAGGGCTCCGATGGCCGGTGCGCATACATCAGGGTGAGGAGCTTTTCCTCTTCCAGGAGCTGCTCCTCATCCTTGCGCGGCTTGCCGGCAATGGCTTTTCCACCCACCAAAAAGGCCCGGCCCCGTGCCCGCTTCTGGCCTTTGGGTTCCAGGATGATGGTAAATTTCACAGGTTTGGCCTCCGATAATGGTTCCAAGCGATTCTAAACCGGGTGATGACTCCCCCGAGCCAATCCCAAATCCCCAGGACAGCCAAGCCGGTGATCGCAGCGGCGATAACACCCAGCCCGGCGGCGTACCCGAGTTTGAAGGCTTCGACCATGGTCAAACCTCACTTAACCACAACGTTGACTGCTTGCAGCCCCTTGGGTCCCTGGCTCACCTCGAACTCCACCCGTTGGCCTTCCTTAAGGGTCTTGAAACCATTGCCCTGGATGGCGCTGTAGTGCACGAAAACATCGGCGCCGTTCTCCCGGCCGATAAAGCCGTATCCTTTGGTTTCATTGAACCATTTGACCTTACCGATTTCTTTCAATCTCGTTTCCTCCTATGGGTAGATTATTTTTGCCACCTGCGATCCTTGCCAAGCAGCGTCATGGTTTCGCCCATACCGGCGATCCGGGAAGCTATGCGTTCTCCAAAATCCCCGTAGTGTCCCGCCACCCGGTCCAGAGAGAAGTTGCTGGTGATGATGGTGGGCAGCCGGTGGCCGACCCGAAAATCCAGAACATCGTAAAGAGCCTCCTGTACCAAGGGAGTGTCCCGTTCCGCTCCCAGGTCGTCGATCACCAGAAAGCGATACCGGGAAAAGGCGCTGATAATTTCTGATGCCGCCAGGTTGTAGGAGTTACGAAAGGAATCCCGCAGCCGGTTCATCAGATCAACACAGCGGATAAAAAACTTACTTGCTTCTCCCCGGGTTTGAATTTCCCGCGCCAGATAGGCCGCGGCCAGATGTGTTTTCCCCACTCCTGCGCTACCGTAAATAAACACTGGCGGCGTTTCCGGGGGGTTGTGAAAGTCGCTAAGGCGAGCTTTCAGGTGGATCGGATACACCCCCTTGTCCAGGAGAATTCGCTGCAGGGCCTGCTCCTCCTGCTCCGGGGTCGGTGGTGAAGGTGCGGCCGATGGAGGCATATTTTCCAGGATCCGCTCGATCCGGGCTTTTATGGGCTCCAAACCGGAGCTTGTCTTTCCCGCCGTTTCCTCCAGCTCTGAAGTCACGGTCATAGTTGCCCTCCAGCACTTTCAAACAGTTGGTGTCGTTTCGTATGAGAAAGTCGAAGGTCAGCCAGGGCTTGTTCAGCGCCTGGACCTTCTCGAACAGCCGCCCCCACCAGTCGGGATCGCCCCTTTTGCGCAGGCGCAGGCCAGCCTTTTTCCGGCGGTCATCAGTAAGCTCGGATACCATGGGCCGGCAGCCCAGGTCGTTCCAGAGTTTCACCAAGCTGGCAGGACCGAACTTGGCATTGGTCTGCTCAAGCTCTTTCTCCGACCCGCCGCCTCTGTCCGAAGCTGGTTCGGTAGGCTCGGGTAAGGTCGCTGCGTCGCCGGTCGGCGTAGCCGGGTCGGCGACACAGGCGCTAGCCCGTTTAGTCTGTGAGTGTGAGTGTGAGTGTGAGTGTGGGGAAAACTTTGTCTGACCTTCTTTGGAAGGTGTTCGACCATGGTTCGAACATTCTTCGGATACTGTTTTGTTCCTGTTCTTCCTTTTGGTGTACGTGTCAGCCCTTTCCTGCAATTTGGGCACATAGACCCTTTGCTCGTTTTCCCAGGTGGACTTGTCTATCAGACCGACCTCAGCCAAGGCCGATAGAAATTCAAGCAGATAATCCATGGGGCACCTGAGGCGGTAGGCCAGAAGATCGAGAGTGAAATCTGGTGGCAGGTCAAAAGTTTCCTTATTGGTTCGGTCCTCTCCTAATCGTCCGATTACCTCGTACAACCGCCAGACCCGGCCGTAAGCGGCGAAAAAGCCGTCTCCCGCCTGGGCATGGTAGTGCATCTCCAGTTTTTGGAACTTTTTATTGAGCTCACAGTCGGTTTGGTGTTCAAACCATTTCATCTTGACTTGCGTCCCTCCTCGGGTCCGTTTTTCAAAAAAATCCCCAGAGGGCGCGCCGCCCCGTGGGGATACCGAGGAAAATAGAGAGACGGATTTACCCCCGGCTGCATTGCAGCCGCAGACCGGATTTGGGGAGCGGGCCTATTCTTTACTTCCTGGACTGCGGAAGAAGCGGGGCAGTCTCCCAAATCCCTGATCTTAGGGCTCTGGTGAAAAAGCGAAATGGGGTATGAAAAAAATCTGCAATGGAAGAAACGACGAAGTGCCTGGGACGGATTCAGAAAGACTGATGAAAAGAGACGTGAAAAAACAAGTCCCCATCCGGGGACAATCCTGGGGACAGCTTGGGGACAGCCTTTTGGGGGGGTGTTGCTACATAAATTATAAGGAAAAACAGGTAGTTGGTATGGCGTCCCCAACCGGATTTGAACCGGTGTTGCCGGCGTGAAAGGCCGGTGTCCTGGACCAGGCTAGACGATGGGGACGTGCAGGTTTTCTTGGTGGGCCGTGTTGGATTCGAACCAACGACTCTCTGCTTAAAAGGCAGATACTCTACCGACTGAGTTAACGGCCCAAACCTTCTATTTTTAACCCCTGCCAAAAAAGTTGTCAAGGGAATCGGCGGCTAGTTTTTTGGGGGAGAGCCGGCAACTGAGGCGGGCACAGTTGCCCATCCTAGATACCGGGTTCCAGCCAACAGGTGGCCCAGGCCTTTCCAGCCAGTGCCAGCCCAGGCCGGAGCCTGCGGCTGCCAATATTTGCCATTTGCCTGCAAGCCGGTTTAAGTCCCTTCCCTTCCCAGACCCGCTCCCCACCCGCATACTGGCCTGGAAGGCGAACCTCTGGCTCCGCCTTCTCCGGCAAATAAATCACTTTTAAGGTTTGGGAGCGGGAGCAGGGATCTCTAACCCCTGCCTCCCACCCCCAACTTCTTCCAGAGCAGCAAGAGTCAGGGCCAACAGGGCGGCAGGCAGAGCCTGGGAAGAGGCGGTGGCCTCCACCAACCCCTGCCTCCCACCCCCAACTTCTTCCAGAGCAGCAAGAGTCAGGGCCAACAGGGCGGCAGGCAGAGCCTGGGAAGAGGCGGTGGCCTCCACCCGCTGGATGTGGGGGCCTTGCAGGCTTTCGTAGAGGGCCGCACCCGCTCCAGGTAAGGGAGCAATTCGCTCACCTGGCGTGGCCTTTGAAGGCGGGCCAGGGCCGGGGACACGGGTATTATGAGAAGGAACACCAGATGGGGGGTCCAGGCCCAGGCGCCAATTTTCTGAGAAACCCTACTCTTTTTGCACATCAATGAAATTAATGGTAGAAAGGAAAATTATTCCCTTCCAAAAGTTTCTTTTTAGGAAAACTATAAAATGATTAAATTTTTGGCTATAGAAGGCTTAGATGGGTCTGGCAAATCAACGCAAATAAACTTATTAATTAATCATCTTTCTAAAGTTAGGATTCCTTGCAAATTTCTACATTTTCCCCGATTCGATGAGGGTCTTTTTGGAAATTTAATAGCCAAGTTTTTAAAAGGAGATTTCGGCCCGGTTGATAAGGTCGACCCTTATATTGTTGCATTACTGTTTGCTTTAGATCGATATGATGCCAAAAAACAGATGATAAATTGGATAAAAAATGATTATTTCATACTAGTTGATAGATACGTTTATTCCAATATTGCATTCCAATGTGCCAAAATAAAAGAAATCAATCTTAAATTGGAGCTAGAAAAATGGATATTAGATTTAGAATATTCGTATTTCAAAATCCCAAAACCTGAGTTGTCTATTTATTTACATGTTCCATTTTCTTTTGTCAAAAAGGAATTATTAAATCCTCGAGTTGGAAAAGATCGAAAATACCTTGAAGGAAAATTAGATATTCATGAGTCTAGTTTGGAGCTTCAAAGAAATGTTCAAGAAGAATATTTAAGACTTACAAAAGATCATTCGGACTTTTTATTAATTGACTGCCACGGCAAAGACGATACAATATTGAAGAAAAAAGATATCCATAGCAAGTTAATAAAATATATTACATCAAAGGAATAGATAAGGTTTTGAAAAAGCAATACTTATATTTCCTTTGGTTTTCGGCTGGCCTGGAGGTAAAAGATCACCGGCACCACCACCAGGGAAAAGGCGGTGGACGCGAAGAGGCCGAAGATGAAGGACCAGGCCAGGCCGGAGAAGATGGGGTCCAGGGTGATGACCCAGGAGCCGAACATGGCGGCCAGGGCGGTGAGCAAGATGGGCCGGAAGCGCACCGCGCCGGCCCGGAGCACCGCGTCTTCTATCGATGCGCCCCGGTCCAGGTGGTGGTGGATGAAGTCGATGAGGATGATGGAGTTCCGAACCACGATGCCCGCCAGGGCGATCATGCCGATCATGGCGGTGGCGGTGAAATAAATGGGGTTGGCAAAACCCTTTACCGGCGAGGCGAACAGCAGGTTCAAGAGCGCGAACCCCGGCATCACCCCGATCATGGTCAGCGGTATGGCCACCATGATCACCAGGGGCATGGTGTAAGACGAGGTCTGGAGCACCAGCAGGATGTAGATGCCCACCAATGCCCCGGCAAAGGCGAGGCCCAGATCCCGGAAGACCTGCACGGTAATCTTCCATTCCCCTTCCCCGGCATAGTCCACCCGGTAGCCTGGGGGCGGCGGTTCTTTGTTAGTGTCGGCTCTCAGGTCCAAAATGGCGTTCACCGGGCTCGAGCCCGCGGTATCCCCGGTGACGAAGACCACCCGTTCCAGATTTTTGCGCATGATGGAATTGGGGGCCTGGTCCAAATCAAACCGCCCCAATTCCTGGAGAGGCGCCATGGCGCCTACGGGAGTTTTGAAGTAGAGCTGTCCCAGGGTCAGGGTGGAGGAGCGCCAGGCCAGGGGGCCCCTCAGAAAAATCTCCAGGGGCAGGCGTTCCGTGGGCAGGTGCACCCGGCCTACCGTCTCCCCGGCCTCGGCCATCGCCAGGCCCCGGGCGACCTGGGCCTGGCTCAGGCCACTCAGAGCCGCCTTCTGCCGGTCCACCAGGAAGCGGAAGCGGGGCTCCGGGGTCTCCACCGTGGTGTCCACGTCCACTACCCCTTTGGTTTTTTGGAAAAAGCCTTTGACCCGCTCTGCTTCCTTAATAATGCCGCCATATGAGGCCCCGGGGGGCCCGTAAACTTCGGCCACCAGGGTCTGCAGGACCGGTGGCCCCGGGGGCACTTCCGCGATCTTGAGGCGTATCCGGTATTTTTGGGCGATCTCCTCCAAGGCCGGGCGGATCCAGAGGGTGACGTCGTGGCTGGACGCGCGGCGGCGCTCTTTCTCCGCCAGGTTGACCCGGAGCTGCCCCACCCAGGGTCCCTGCATCAGGTAGTAGTGGCGCACCAGGCCGTTAAAATCGATAGGCGCGCTGCCCCCTGAGAAGCTTACCACGTTGTCCACCTCCGCCACGGTGGTGAGATAACGGCTCAAATCCTTCAGGGCCTCCTGGGTGGACTCGAGCGGCGTGTCGTTGGGCAGGTCCGCGACAATGAGAAAATCGTTTTTGTTATCAAAAGGAAGCATCTTCAAGGGCACCAGGCCCACCACTGGCAGCAGCACCGATAGCAAAAAGAGCCCCACTATCCCCAAAAGAAAGAGATGGCTCAGGCGGCGGCTCTCCAACAGCGGGGTCATGATCCGGGTGTAAGTCCGGTAGACCCAGGTCTCCTCCAGGACAAAGGGCTTCTCCTCTTTGCCGTACTCCTTTTTCAGGAAGTGGTAGGTGGCCCAGGGGGTGACGGTGAAGGCGATCCCTAAGCTCATGAGCATGGCCAGGGGGACGTTCAGGGGCATGGGGCGCATATAGGGGCCCATCATGCCGGTCACAAAATACATGGGGATGAAGCTGATGATCACCGTGAAGGTGGCCAGGATGGTGGGGGCCCGGACCTCGTCCACCGCCACCAGGGTGGCTTCCAGAGGGGGATGCTCCCGCAGTTGAAAATGGCGGTGGATGTTTTCCACGTCGATGATGGGGTCGTCCACCAGCAGGCCCAGGGAGAGAATCAGGGCGAAAAGCGTCACCCGGTTGATGGTGTAGCCGAAGAGCATGTTGCCGGTCAAAGTTATGGCCAGAGTCAGGGGCACGGCCAGGGCGACGATGAGGGCCTCCCGCCAGCCCAGGAAGAGGGTGAGGAGCACGGTGATGGAGAGCACCGCGATGAGGAGTTCCCGGATGAGTTCATTGACTTTTTCATCCGCGGTGGCCCCATAGTTTCGGGTCACCTTCACCTGAATAGCCGGCGGGATGACTTTTTCCTTCAGCTCCGCCAGCTTGTCCAGAATACCCTGGGCCACGGTCACCGCGTTGGTGCCCAGGCGCTTGGCCACGGCCATGGTCACCGCGGGGTAAAACTTGCCCCGCTCGAAGCCCGGGGGCAGTTCATCCGCGGGCCCGAAGGCGATGGTGCTCAATTCCGTGGGCTCCTCGGGGCCGTCGATGACCTCCGCCACGTCTTTCAGGTACACGGGTTTCCCCTGGTGCACCCCCACCAGGAGATCGGCCACCTCCCCCGCGGATTTAAGAAAAGGCCCGGCCTCCACCAGGTATTCCCGGTCCTGCCGGGAAAACCTGCCCGCGGGGACATTCACGTTGCTTACTTCAATGGCTTTTGCCAGCGCGGCCAGGTCCAGGTTGTGCCCCGCCAGACGCGCCGGATCGGCCACCACCCGCACCTGGCGCTTGCGCCCCGCCACCACATAAGAGCGCCCGGTGTCGGGAATGCTCTGCAAGCGGTGCAGCATCTCGTCCGCCACCCGCCTGAGCTCGTAGTCGTCGGCCCGGTTGCTGTACAAAGTCAGGGTGACGATGGGCACGTCGTTGATGTTCATGGGCTTGACCACCCAGCCCGCCACCCCGGAGGGCACCTGGTCGATGTTGGAAAAGACCTTGTTATAAACCTTAAAAAGGCTGGTCTCCAGGTCCTCCCCCACCCGAAACTTGGCGGTGACCACCGCGAAGCCTTCCCGGGCCTGGGAATAGAGGTCTTCCAGGCCCTCCATCTCCCAGAGCTTCTTTTCCAGGTTGATGACCACCAGGTTTTCCACTTCCTCCGGCGACGCGCCGGGGAAGCGGATGAGGATATCCACCATGGGCACCTTGATCTGGGGGTCTTCTTCCCGGGGAGTGTAGAGCAGCGCCGCCAGCCCGGCCAGGAGGCTCACCAGGATGATGATGGTGGGGAGCTTGGAGAGCAGAAAAACCTTGACGAGGCGGGCAGTGGGGCCGAGATGGAGGTCTTGGGATGATTCCATCGGTTTGGATCAAACAGTCAAAAAAAGCTGTTTATTCTCCTAAATGATGCCATTCTTTTTCTTTAAGGCCGCGAATTTCTCTGTCAATTTCCTCAAGAAAATCTTACTCATAGGCCCATATTAAATGCTCTTTAAAGCGCGCTGCTTTTTGAACATCAGAAGTTTCCCACCAAGCTCCAAGAATCAAAGGCAACGGAGGATTCCAACCTATTCCTTTTCTTTCTTTGTTTGGCAACATTTCCCACAACCGGTTCCAGGGAATCGGTTGTGGGCAAACCCGTTTATCCTGACTGCAATATTCAATCAATTCCTTAAGTCGTGTATTCATGACGTTACCTTATAGACCATATTTTTATCTGGTTCTCAAGCTTAGTAGATGATTTCATAAATATGGTGGCGTTTACTCCTACCCCCCCCTCACCCTACCCCTCTCCCCCCCCATGGGGGGAGAGGGAATAAAGAAAAATAGCTTATGATGCTCCCATAATAAATATTGGGGAAACTCGTTTCTCCCTCTCCCCCTGCGGGGGGAGAGGGTCGGGGTGAGGGGGGATACGTTAC
>JACQYN010000011.1 GCA_016208235.1 Deltaproteobacteria bacterium | reverse complement strand
GGCTGGAACACCGTGCGTTTTCTCCAGGAGCATCCTCTATTCCAAGGACTGCCGGAGAGCGCGGAATATTATTTCGTGCACAGTTATTACCCTTCTCCGGCCCAGGAGAGCATGGTCCTGGGGGTCACGGAGCACGGCGTCGTTTTTCCCAGCGTCATGGGCTGGCGGAACCTGGTGGCCACCCAGTTTCACCCGGAGAAGAGCGGCCGTTTCGGGTTGCATCTCCTCAAGAATTTCCTGGCCTGGGGCGGGTCTTATGCTGAGTAAGAGAATCATCCCCTGCCTGGACGTCCGGGACGGACGCACCACCAAGGGCATCAAGTTCCGGAACAACGTGGACATCGGCGACCCCGTGGCCATGGCCCGGCTCTATTACGAAGCCGGGGCCGACGAGTTGGTGTTCTACGACATCACCGCGTCCAGCGACCGCCGGGACATCATGATCGAGGTGGTGCGCAAAGTAGCCGCGGCCATCCTCATCCCCTTCTCGGTGGGGGGCGGCATCCGCAACCTCCAGGATATGCGAGCCGTGCTCCTCGCGGGCGCGGAAAAGGTGAGCGTCAACACCGCGGCGGTGCTGGATCACGGTCTCATCGCCGCGGGGGCCAAGGATTTCGGCAGCCAGTGCATCGTCTTAGGCATGGACGTGAAAAAGGTGGAGCCCTCGGAGGCCATCCCTTCTGGCTACGAAATGGTGATCCATGGGGGCCGCACCCCCATGGGCATCGACGCGCTCTGGTGGGCTAAAGAAGCGGAGCGGCTGGGCGCAGGGGAAATCTGCCTCAATTCCATAGACGCGGACGGCACCCAGGCGGGGTACGAACTGACCCTGACCCGGATGATCTCGGAAGCGGTGTCCATCCCGGTCATCGCCTCCGGGGGCGCGGGGACGCCCGAGCATCTTTACGAGGTCCTGACCGCGGGCCGGGCCGACGCCGCGCTCATTGCCTCCATGGTTCACTACGGCACTTACAGCATCCAGGAAATCAAGGATTATCTGCACCAGCGGGGCATTCCCGTGCGCCTCCACTGGTAACCGGCAACCCTCACCCAGGAAGGTCCCTGTGAACGATCAGTTTGATCTGGACCACAACGACAACTACCGCCAGGAATTGCCGGAAATCCTGGAACCGGAAGCAGAAGAGGTCCACGAGGAGGCGCCCGAGGAGAGCGAGGAAGAAGCCCCGCTCCCGGTGCCGGTGGAGTTGGACCTCCTGCAACGCTACATCCGGGAGGCCAACCGCTATTCCCTCCTTACGCCGGAAGAAGAAAAGGAGCTGGCCCTCCTCTACCATGAAACCAAGGACCGGGAAGCCGGCAGTAAGCTGATTACCAGCAACCTGCGCCTGGTCATCAAAATCGCCCTGGAGTTCCAGAAGTTCTGGATGAAAAACCTCCTGGACCTGATCCAGGAGGGCAATATCGGTCTGATGCACGCCATCAGGAAGTTCGATCCCTACCGGGGCATTAAACTCTCGTATTACGCCTCATTCTGGATCAAGGCCTATATCCTCAAGTTCATCATGGACAACTGGAAGCTGGTGAAGATCGGCACCACCCAATCCCAGCGCAAGCTCTTTTACAACCTGCGGCGGGAGAAGGAAAAGCTCCGGGCCCTGGGATTCGAGCCGGGTCCCAAGCTGTTGGCCGAGACCCTGAACGTCCGGGAAGAGGAAGTCATCGAGATGGACCAGCGTCTGGGGGGCTGGGAACTCTCTCTGGACGCGCCCTTGAAAGAGGGTTCGGATGAATACCACAAGAATTTCCTGCCGGCCACGGAACCCCAGGTGGAAGAGGCCCTGGCCGAGGCGGAATTAAAGAACCTATTTCGCCGGAAACTGGAAGAGTTTAAGAAGGACCTGAACGAGAAAGAGATGGATATCCTGAACCTGCGGCTGCTGGCGGAACATCCCCTGACCTTGCAGGAAATCGGGGCCCGCCACCAGATCTCCCGGGAACGGGTGCGTCAGATCGAAGACCGGATGATTAAGAAATTGCGCCACTTCCTCAAAGGGGAAATCCCGGATTGGGAAGATTATCAGACCCCGATGAGTGATTAGTCTGGAGAAAGCCGACCCCAGAGCCGATATTGCTATTGAGCATGGAACCAGGCGAGGAACTATTAACTGATGAGAAATATTTTTAAAGCATTACCGGCTCCCAAGAGCATCATTATTTGGGGTCTGCTGCTGAGTCTTGGTTGGGTCTTGGGGGGCTGCCAATGGCTGCCGCTCCGTCCTGGAGATTCCGGGCTGGAGGGGGTTAGGCCTTCAAAAAGCGACGCTTACTACCATTATCTAGAGGCCCAACGTTTTCTGCTGGCGGAGGACGCTGAGGCCGCGGCCAGGGAATACGAAGAGGCCTTGAAGTATGACCCCGATTCCGCGCAGATGGAAACGGAACTCGCGGCCTTATACCAGCGAATGGGAGAAGTGAAAAAGGCCCTGGATCACGTGACCAAGGCCTTGAAGCTGGACTCCAGGCAACAGGACGCCCATTTCATCCTGGCCGGGCTCCATGTGGGTTTGAACCAGCTCCGGGAGGCGACCGCGGAATACGAACGCATCCTGGTGCTGGACCCCGAAAACAAAGAGGCCCGTCTCTTTCTGGCCACCCTCTATGCCCAGCAGCGCCGCTATGCCAAAGCCATCCGCGCCATCCAGGAATTGCTGCGCCTGGAGCCCAAATTGGTGGTGGGCTACTATTACTTGGGGCGCATTTACCTGGAGATGGATCAGTTGCCGGAAGCGAAGAAGGAACTGACCCGGGTCCTCACCCTGGATCCCAAATTCGTGCCGGCCATGTTCGACCTGGGGACGGCCCTGGAAAAGGAAAAACAATATTCCCGGGCCATGGGTACTTATCGCCGCATCTTGAAACAGTATCCCAAAAATGCCCGGGCCTGGATCAGTATCGGCCGTCTCTACTTATTGATGCATCGCGTTGGTGAGGCTCAGAAGGCCTTCAAGAAGGCCAAGGAGCTGGAAAAAAACGAGAGCGCGGTCATTTTTAATATCGGCCTCATCTATCTGGAACAGAAACATCCGGACTTCGCGATCCGGGAATTTCGCCAACTCATGGAAAATCCCCGCTTTAAGGAGCGGGCCCGCTATTACATCGGCCTGGCCCTGGAGGAAAAAGGAGATCTACCGGCCGCAGCCCAGGAGTATCAACTGGTGGCCAGGGACTCGGATAATTTTATCTCCGCGCAACTGCGGTTGGCCTACCTTTACTATCAACAAAAAAAACATGAGCAGGCTTACCGGCTGCTGGATTTACTCAAGGAGCTGACCCCGGAAAGGGAGGAAATTTATCTCACCCTGGCTTATTTCTATGAAGATGAACTCCGTTGGGACCGGGCCATTGTCGCGCTCAAAGAAGGGCTGGAAAAATCGCCGTCTTCGGAAGAGATCCATTTTCGCCTGGCGGTGCTTTATGAAAAGAAGAAAGAAGTAAAAGAAAGCATCCTCCATATTAAAAAGGTCTTGGAAGTGGACCCGGAAAACCCGGATGCCCAGAATTTTCTGGGATATTCCTATGCCGAAGCCGGCATCCATCTGGATGAAGCCGAAAGGTTGATCCGGGCAGCCCTCCGGGCCAAACCGGAAAGCGGCCACATCGTGGATAGCCTGGGGTGGGTCTTCTACAAGAAGGGCCAGATCGACAAGGCGGTGGCCGAATTGGAGCGGGCCGCCAAAATGATGCCCCAGGACGGCACCATTGCCGAACACCTGGGGGACGCGTACCTCAAACAGAATCGCCCGGGGGATGCCCTGCGCACCTATCGCCGGGCCCTGGGCCTGGAAAACGCCAACGTCCAGGATCTGCGCAAAAAAATCAAAGGCCTGGAGTCCCACACCAAGGAGATAGACCTTTGATTCTGCGCCGTCTGGTTTGGCTGGCGCTGGCTCTCTGCTTGTGGGGATGCCGCTCTCTGCCGCCCCCCGCGCCCCCGGTGGCCGTCGCTTCCGGGGACGAGCTGGTGGCCCGGCTCCAGGCCGGGAAGCCCCGTGTGCAATCCTTTGAAGCCAAGGGCCGCCTGACTCTGCTTTCCCCCCAGCGGAATTATTCCGGCACCAGCCTGATTAAAGGCCGCCTGCCCGCTACCGTCCGGGCGGATGTCCTGGATTTCCTGGGCCGCACGCTGCTCAATTTCTACACCAACGGCCAGGAAGTGCAGGTGCTCTCCCCCAAGGAAGGCAAACTCTTCCGGGGGGAAGCCACCCCAGGAAATCTGGCCGCCTTCATCCCTCCGGCAGTGACCCTGCCCCAGACGCTGCGCCTGATGGCCGGAGACCTGCCTCTGAGCGCCGGGCAACCCTCCCACTGGACCTATGAAGGGGACGAGGGCCGGTATCTGCTGGAGTGGCGCTACCCTGACGGCGCCTTGAAGGAG
>JACQYN010000074.1:2310-24742 GCA_016208235.1 Deltaproteobacteria bacterium | reverse complement strand
GAAGTACGCACCCGTTTTTCCCCCAGTCCCACCGGTTCCCTGCATCTGGGCGGCACCCGCACCGCCTTGTTCAACTGGCTTTTCGCCCGCCACCACGGCGGCGTTTTTATCCTGCGCATCGAAGACACGGACCGGGAGCGCTCCGAAGAGCGCTTCGTCCGGGAGATTGAGGAGAGCATGAGATGGCTGGGCCTGGATTGGGACGAAGGCCCCTACTTTCAATCTGAACGCCTGCCGATCTATCAGGAATATATTCAGCGCCTTTTGGATCAGGGCTTGGCCTACTACTGCGACTGCGACCCCGCCGACCTGGAGGTCCGCCGCAAAGAGGCCCTGGCCCGGGGGGATAAGCCCAAGTACGACGGCCGCTGCCGGGACCGGGGCCTGAAACCCGGACCCCACACCGCGGTGCGCTTCAAGACGGCCCAGACCGGCACCACCAACTGGCACGACCGGGGCAAAGGCCCCATCGCCTTCGACAACCGGGAACTGGACGACCTGGTAATCCAGCGGGCCGACGGCATCCCCACCTATAATTTCGCAGTGGTGGTGGACGACATTACCATGGGGGTCACCCACGTCATCCGGGGGGAAGACCACATCCCCAACACCCCCCGGCAGATTCTCATCTATCAGGCCCTGGGCGCGGCCCTGCCGGAGTTCGCGCACATGACCGTAACCCTGGCTCCGGGAGGAGGAAAACTCTCCAAACGCCGGGGCGCTCTCCCCATCCTTTCCTACCGGGAGCAGGGGTTTCTACCCCAGGCTCTGGTCAACTACATGGTGCGCCTGGGCTGGGCCCACGGCGACCAGGAGATTTTCAGCCGGGAAGAGCTGATCCAATACTTCTCCCTGGAGCACATGAGCAAATCCCCCGGGGTGTACGACGAAGAAAAGCTCTTGTGGCTCAACAGCTACTATATCAAGGAAACGCCGCTGCCCGAGCTGGCCCGGCTTCTCCTTCCCTTCCTGGAGCGCCTGGGCCTCACCGCGCCGGATTTGGACTATGTCGCCCGGGTGGCGGGCACGTTGAATACCCGGTGCAAAACTCTGGTGGAGATGGCGGACGCGGCCCGCTTCTATTTCCAGGACCCCCGCCCCTACGAGGAAAAAGGGGCCCGGAAATTTCTCACCCCGGAGACCGCGCCCAATCTGGAAGAAATCAAAAAACGGCTGGAGACCATGGCTGATTTCTCCGAAACTGCCTTAAACCAGCTTTTCCAGGACCTGACCACCGAGACCGGCCTGAAAATGCTGCAACTGGCCCAACCCGTGCGCCTGGCCCTCACCGGCAAGACCGTGAGCCCCGGTCTCTTCGACATCATCAGCATTTTGGGAAAACCGGAAGTATTAAAAAGGTTGAATCTGGCCCTGGATTTCATTTATAAGAAGCAATGAACCCCAGATGATCAAAAACGTTTAGCCCGATAATTATCAAGGAGGTTTGGCACATGGCTCATCATACCGAACATCATGCCGAGGAAAATATTCCAGCATACCGGAAAAAACAGGGCATGCTCTGCATCCTGGTGTTTGTCTGCATCGGCGTGGCCTTCTGGAGCGGCAGCGCCCCGGTGGCGGTGCTTTCCATTATGGCGGCCTGCGGCATCTGCTTCTGGGCGGCGAGCATGGAACCGGAAAAAGCTCCGGACGAACACCACCATTGAGGACAGTGAGCTGTGAGCAGTGAGCAGTAAGCAGTAAAAGAAAGGGGGTCTTTTTTTTACTGCTTACTGCTCACTGCTTACTGTTCACTCCAAGTCACTACCGGAGGGAAGCCATGCGGATCGCGTTGATCGGTCAGGCGGTTTTTGGCGCGGAGGTGTTAAAGGGTTTTGTACAGCAGGGTCAGGAGGTGGTGGGGGTTTTTTGTCCTCCGGACCGGGGCGGCAAGGCGGATCCCTTGAAGGAAGCGGCGGTTAAGGCCGGCGTCCCGGTCTTTACTCCCGGCCACATGCGGGACCAGGAAGCCTATGACCAGATGGTCAAACTCAACGCCGATCTGGGGGTCCTGGCCTTTGTCACCGATATCGTGCCCCCCCGGGTCTTCAACGTCCCCAAGTTGGGGTCCATCTGTTATCATCCCTCCATCCTGCCCAAGTACCGGGGCGCGTCGGCCATCAATTGGGCGGTGATCAACGGCGAAACCGAGACCGGCCTCACCATCTTCTGGGTGGACGAAGGCATCGACACCGGGGACATCCTGCTCCAGAAGAAGGTGGAGATCGGCCCGGACGAAACCACGGGCGCGGTCTATTTCGACAAGCTCTTTCCTTTAGGGGTGCAAGGGGTGTTGGACGCGGTGGCCCTGGTGGCCCAGGGTAACGCCCCCCGTATCCCCCAGGATCACTCTAAGGCCACTTACGACCCGCCTTGCGATGAGAAGGTGGCCGGCCTGGATTGGAGCAAACCCGCCCGGCAGGTCTATAACTTCATCCGGGGCTGCGACCCCCAACCCGGGGCCACCACCACTTTTAAGGGCGAAAAGGTGAAGTTTTATAACGCCGCCTTCCTCAGCGAAGCCCCTAAAGCCGCAGCCGGTGAAATCCTGGAAGTAAGCGATAAAGGGCTTAAAGTGGCGGCCAACGGCGGCGCGCTGCTCATCGCCCGCTTCCGCACCAAAGACCTGGGCAAAGTGAAGGCCCCGGATTTTATTTCGGCCAAGAAGCCTCAGGTGGGGGAGAAGTTTGGAGGGTAGTTATCACCCGATGAATTGCGTCATCTGCAAGCAAGGAGATACCGCTCCGGGAAAGGTTACCGTAACCTTACAGCGGGGAGAAACGACCATTGTTTTTAAAGATGTGCCCGCTGAGGTTTGCCAAAACTGTGGAGAATTTTATCTATCTGAAACAGTAACGGAAAAATTACTCAGCCGCGCCGAGGCCGCGGTTAAAAACGGCGCGGAACTGGAAATTTTGCGGTACGCGGCATAGAATCTGCCATCGCCTAAACTAAAAATACCCTTTTTCGTTTCCAAATTGAACTTGGATACACCCGTGATCCAGTTTCTTGAACTTTGAACCTTGAACTTGGAACTTGGAACTTTTCAGAACTTAACCCTTTCTCCTAAGCGCCCGATATAATTGGCATCCCTAATTTTTTCCAGGAGGCCGTAAAATGGAGTTACCTCGAGGCATTTCCCAGATCATGGGGGTATCTGACAAGAGCAGCGCCGATGATCTGGACCGCGTGGGCGCGGCCTTGGCCACTGCCAAAAATCAAGTGCGGGAAGCGATCCAGGACCTGACCGGGCCGGAGATGGAGGCCATCATCAAAAAGCTGGAAGAAGGCGAACCCTTGACCCAGGAAGAAAAGGATTACGTGCGGTCCTGGATCATAGGGGACGCAGAGAGCTACACCCGGGTGGAAAACCATCTCCAGACCTGGCTCCAGGAATTTAGGGCCCTACAGAGCGCAGTCCAAAGCTATGAGGGTAAAGAAGTGACGCTCCAGAATCTGTCAAATCTCCACGCCATCCTGGAGGACGCGGTGCGGGTGGCCGCAGATATAGAGGACTTCCTGGAAAAAAAGGAAAGAATAGAGCGCTTTGAAAGAAGTATCCAGAACATCGAACAGGAAGACACCCAGTTCATCGTGGACATCCTGAAGGGGCAGTTGCAGTCCGAGGAGGTGTAAAGAGGTGGTGAATACCTAAACCAGCAGCGGAAAGATCTGTCATGAGCCCAACTTCACGAGAAGCATTAATGCAGCAATTCAGGACCATCAATTATATCGGGTTGGCGATGATAGGTTCTGTTTTCATCTATGCCGGTCTCGTCTTGGGTATTAATCATGGATTAATACCCATTAAAATACGCCCGGCATTAAACATCGACGTTTCAACTAAAATAAAATATATTCTACTATTCATATCGTTATGCCATTATTTTATTATCAAATTATTCCAAAAGATATCCATGAAAGCAGCAAATAGACTTCCCGCAGGATCAATTATTATGTTCGCTCTGAGTGAAGCAGTCGGCATCTATGGACTTGTTCTCTTCATATTGTCCGGGAATGCCAATGACTTCTTTATTTTTATGGCCATTTCTCTCTTTTACTTCTATATCTTTTATCCTAAATATGCAGATTGGGAAAGATTATTGACTCAAGAGTCGCAAGCAAATCCATCCCGCGGATAACATTAAAACAATACCCCGTTCTCCATGAAAAACATCGGCATCTTCTATCACCCTTCCTTCAGCCGCAAGAGCTACATGACCATCGGCAACCGCCTCCGGGACTTCCCCGAGGCCCTGGATGAGCTCTTGAAAAAACCCAACGTGCGCCTCTATGAATCCCCCCGGGTCCCGGAGGAATTAATTTTTAAGGTCCACTCCCCGGAGATCATCCCCATGGTGGCCCGGGACGGGTTCTGCTCCACGGCCTATGAATCCGCAGGGGGCGTGGTCGCGGCTATGGAGGCCCTGGCCAAGGGCGAGATCGACCGGGCTTTCTGCTTTATCGGCGCGGGGGGCCACCACTCGGGGTTTCGCCAGTTCTGGGGGGCTTGTTGCTTTAACGACGTAGTCCTGGCCCTGACCCGCGTCCGGGAGGTCAGCTCCTGGCGGCGCCTCGCCATTGTGGACACCGACGCCCACCACGGAGACGGCACCCGCCAGTTGGTCCAGAATGACCCGGAGGTGCTGCACCTCTGCTTCTGCGGCGACGACTACCGCTCCCCGGACGGCACCAAAATAGACGTGGACGTTTACCGCCTGGCCTACACCGGGGACCCGGACAGCAAATACGTGGACCAGGTGCGCCGTCACCTGCCCCTGATCCCCCCCTTTAAACCCGATCTCCTCCTCTGGTACTACGGCTTCGACACCCACGCGGACGACTACGGCTCCCTGGGTCTCGGGCTGGACCCCTACTTCCAGATCTGCGACCTGATGATTAAGGCCGCGGCGGACATGAACGTCCCCCTGCAAGTGGTCCTGGGGGGCGGCTCCCTGCCTTATCTCGCCACCCGCACTATCCCGGAAATCATCAGGAGATTGGCGGAAGGCTAGAAAAGATGTGGGGGAGGGGGCTAAGGGCCGCTGGTTCTTACCCCCTCCCCCCAACCCCATCGGCGCCAACTTAACCAAAATTTGTCATTCTGAACGGAGCGAAGCGGAGTGAAGAATCTCGATTTTCCAAGGAAATGAGAGATTCTTCGCTGCGCCCAGAATGACAAAAAAGCCTTATATTAGCGCTTATGCCCCCTCACCCCCTCCCCCAATCCCTTAATGGATTTATCATTGGGGTTTTTTTTCCGATTTCTGGTCTAGTAGCCAAATTACAAGATATAAAGCCAGGGGAAAGAGCGATATATGAATGACTTTCCTTCATTTAATAAATTTTGTGATTTAGCGGATGAGATCATCCGCCAGATACCGGATATGTATAAAACGGGGATCTCAGGGATATACGTTACCCCCGAGGAAGTTAAGGATGAGGAAATCCCGGAAGTTTACATCTTGGGAAACTACAATCACGGCGGCTACGTTGAGCCGTCCATAGATATTTACTATGGCTCCTTTCGCCAGATTTTCCGGGGGTTGCCTATCTCCCAGATCGAGGAAGAATTGTGGGAAACCATAACCCACGAAATAAGGCATCATTTGGAAGAAAATGCTGGTCTGCATACCTTGGAGATATATGACCAGCAGCAAAAAGAATATTTCCGATGGAATAAATGAGGAACCCTTGAAGACGTCGCCAAAAGTGCCCTTGGGAACTGCCCTGAGTAAGCCCTCAACTCCCTGGCACCTCCCCTAACCCGCCGGCACCAGCACTAAATCGAAGGTCCCCTGAGTCTGCCCCTCCTTGGGGTAGTGTTGCCTCACCAGGGCGCGGAAGCCCGGAGCACTTACCTTGATATGGATATGGGGCGGCCGGGAGGAATAATTGGGCGGGAAATTGCTCTCAAAGCGATAGGCCCCGGACTTATCCGCGGTCATCGTGGCCCGATGGGCGTCATCGTAATTGCCGTCTGGTCCCGCCAGCCAGAACTCGATCTTGGCCCCGGCCAGGGGCGCGCAATCCTTGGCGGATTTCACTACCCCCTGGAGCACGTATCCCTGGCCGACGGCTAAGTTAAGTCCCCAATTTGTATTTTCAATCTCCCCGGCCTCAATTCTTGCAGGGGGAAGGGTTGGGGCCCTGGGCCCTTTCCCTACATCCCTTCCCCCGATTGACAATTGCTTCCCTGGTGATTAATTAAAATTTTGTGAATCCCCGGAATGCCGGGCTCAGGAAGTTCTTAACTTAAATAGAGACTGGTACGAGAGCCGTCATCCAGGGAGGCAGGCCATGGCGAAATGGAATATCAATGTCAACCATAGCAGTGCCGCATTCGAGGTGCGCCACATGATGGTGTCCTGGGTGCACGGCATGTTCGCCAACGTCACGGGCACGCTCAACTTTGACTCCCTGGACGTGGAGAATGCCGCGGTGGAGGTGGAGATTGACGCCTCGTCCATATATACCGGGGTGGAGCAGCGGGACCTGCATCTTAAAAGCCCGGATTTCCTCGAGGTGGAAAAATACCCGGCTATCACCTTTAATACCAAGTCGCAATCAAAGGGCACGGAATTGTAGGGGCGCACCCGCGTGTGCGCCCGCATTAGGGCGGACACATGGGTCCGCCCCTACAAGAAAATTGTCGTTTGATTGCGACTTGGTATAAAAGCACCCGCATGGAGTTGGCCGGCCTGGACCATGCCTGGGTCCATGGCGACTTGACCATGCGTGGGGTGACCCGGCCGGTGACGTTGGACGTCCATTGAACCGGACCGGCGCACTTCAACGATGAGGGGAAAATCTACACCAGCTTCGGCTTTCGGGCTGAGGCCAGGATTAACCGGGAGGATTTCGGCATGGTCTTTAATACCGAGATGGAGCATGGCGGGTTCATGGTGGGTAAGCATGCATTCATCAAACTGAATGCGGAAGTCGATCTGGTGGGCGAGTAATACAGTTTTCGGTTTTCGGTAAAAAGATTGTTAATTATCAATAA
Source organism: Deltaproteobacteria bacterium (assembly GCA_016208235.1). Lineage (GTDB taxonomy): Bacteria > Desulfobacterota > Desulfobaccia > Desulfobaccales > 0-14-0-80-60-11 > SURF-52. Next base: position 17,736 of record JACQYN010000074.1, on the reverse strand, counting down.
GAGACCTCTGCGAAAGCCTTTCAGGCTGTCATTCTGAACGGAGCGAAGCGGAGTGAAGAATCTCGTATGTTGAGATCCGGCGCTTCACTCAGGATGACAAATTGGTTTGTGGCAGAGGTCTTAAACAACAAGCGACTAACCCGACTTTCCTCCCGGAAATCCCCTCAACAACTGCAAATCATTGCCTTCCAGCGGTTTTTCTTTTATAATTAAATATTAAGGGCTGAATGAGATTGGGTTGCCTACCTGGTTTCGAATTCCCTGAAGAAAAAAATTAAAATGGGCCATGAGGCTGCTTGGCAGTCCTGAGCGGCATCCTGGTTTGAGATAAGCTGATGTTTTCAACGCGACTAGAAAAACTGGAAAACCAATTTGAGGACCTGGAACAGCGGTTGACCGATCCTGAGGTCATCCGGGACCAGGAGCTTTACCAGAAATCCCGCAAGGAGCACGCGGAGCTGGCGCCCCTGATCCAGGCCTTCCGCCGTTACCGCCAGGTGCAGAAGGAGTTGGCGGACAGCCAGTCCCTCCTGAAAGAGGAGGCGGACGAGGAACTGAAGGCCCTGGCCCGGGAAGAGATCGAGACCCTGAAGGAACAGGCCGCGGGCCTGGAGGAAGAGCTGCGCCTGCTTCTGCTCCCCAAGGACCCCAATGATGAAAAGAACGTCCTCCTGGAGATCCGGGCGGGCACCGGCGGTGAGGAAGCCGGGCTCTTTGCCGCGGATCTCTTCCGCATGTACAGCCGCCTGGCGGAGCGCCGCAAATGGAAGGTGGAGGTGCTGAGCCATTCCCCCACCGGCATCGGCGGCTTAAAGGAAATCATCGCCTCCATCTCCGGCGACCGGGTTTACAGCCGGCTCAAGTATGAAAGTGGGGTGCACCGGGTGCAAAGGGTGCCGGTCACTGAATCCCAAGGCCGCATCCACACCTCCGCGGTGACCGTGGCCATTCTCCCGGAAGCCGAGGAAGTGGACGTGCAGATCAACCCCGAGGAGCTGCGCATCGACGTCTTCCGTTCCTCCGGCCCCGGGGGCCAGAGCGTAAACACCACGGATTCCGCGGTTCGGGTCACCCATATCCCCAGTGGGCTGGTGGTTATCTGCCAGGACGAAAAATCCCAACACAAGAACAAGGCCAAGGCCTTGAAGGTGCTCCGGGCCCGGCTGCTGGACCTGAAGCAGCAGGAGCAGCACCAGCAGATCGCCCAGGAGCGCAAGACCCAGGTGGGCACTGGCGACCGCAGCGAACGCATCCGCACCTACAACTTCCCCCAGGGCCGGATCACCGACCACCGCCTGGGCCTCACCTTCTACCGATTGGAGTACATGCTGGACGGCGACCTTGATGAGCTGCTCCAGGCCTTAACCACGCACTACCGCACCCTGGCGCTGCAACAGGCATAAATGGCCGACGCTCCCCAAGGCACCTGGACCATCATGGAGGTCCTGAGGTGGACCACCGACTATTTCCAGGAAAAGGGGGTGTCGGAGCCCCGGGCCTCCGCCGAAGTGCTCCTGGCCCATTCGCTGAATCTCACCCGTCTTGACCTTTACCTGCGCTATGACCAGCCCCTCACCCCCGAGGAGTTGGCCCGTTTCAAGGACCTGGTGGTGCGCCGCCGGGCCGGGGAGCCCGTGGCCTACATTGTAGGCCACAAGGAGTTCTGGTCCCTGGATTTCCTGATGACCCCCGCGGTCTTGATCCCCCGCCCGGAAACGGAAACGCTGATAGATGCAGTCCTGCAAGTTTTTAAACAAACCACAGAAAACAAAAAACAGAAAACGGAAAACTGGTGTTTGGAAGTGGGAATCGGTTCCGGAGCAATCATCATCGCCCTGGCCCGGGAGCTGCCCCGGACCCGGTGGGTGGGGGTGGATATTTCCGCCCCGGCCCTAATGGTGGCCCAGGAAAACGCCCGGCGCCATGAGGTGGCGGAGCGAATTTTTTTTCTCCGGGCCAACCTGCTGGCCGCGCTCCACCCCGGACCCCGGTTTAATTTAATGGTGGCCAACCTCCCTTACGTACCCAGGCCGGTTTGGGAGGAATTGCCTAAAGACATCAAGGAATTTGAACCCCGGGAAGCCCTCCTGGGCGGGGAAGACGGCTTGGACCTGATCCGGCCCCTGGTGCAGGCGGCTCCTGGCATCTTGCAGCCCGGCGGCTGGCTGGCCCTGGAAGTGGCCGACGGGCAGGCCCCAAAGGTCGCGGAATTAGTGGAGCAGACCGGGGAGTTTGAGCAGATCGAAAAAATTCCGGACTACCTGGGGGTGAAGCGGGTAATCCGGGCCCGGCGGCGGGAGGGGTAAAGATTTACCACAAAGACACAAAGAACGCAAAGGAACACAAAGAAAAAAATTTAGCCTTGGCTTTTCAAGCCAGGGCTAATTTTTTTTCTCTCTGTGAATCTTTGTGTCTTTGTGCCTTTGTGGTGAAAAAATTAAAAAGTCGCTTCTTTCTTAATGACGATATAATATTCATCCTTGGTTTTGGACTGAGGGTATCTGGGCTTGTCGTCGTACTCGCTCCAGCCTTCGCCGCCGTCAATTTTCAGCCGGTCCACCCGGCCGCCCTCCAGCTTTTTCTCAAACAGCACCCCGGAGCAACCGCTTCCCAAAAGAAGGATCAACATCAACCCTATTATTATAAAAGATTTTCCCACGGGCATGGTGCGTTCAAACTGATCTCAGGGCGCGGTCGTCTCGTCTTTGTCGTTGTCAGGAGATTACTGGCAAACCCCGATTTTCACTCATTTAAAGGCAATGAACTCGAAAACTGTATCAAAAGGTTGCTTCTTTTTTCAGGATAACCGAGCTTTCATCCTCCCGGGTGGAGTTGCGGTCCCAGGTTTTCCAGCTCTCTCCGCTCTGGATCCGGAGGCGCTCCACACTTCCGTCTTCATACTGTAATTCCTGCAAAATTCCGGAGCAACCTACAGCTCCTAGAAGAACTGCCAGGGCCAATCCCAACCACCATCGATACTTCCGGCTCTCCATGCCTTCCTCCCCGTCCCTTTAAGCCCTGGACTTTTGGTGGAGGTTATTAGTTAAAGCCGGTCTCCCGACCTTCGGGTTCGGTGGTTCCTCAACGTGTGGAGGGGCTTATCTCTCGCCGCCCCAGGGGAGATAAGTTAAAATCGGAAAGAAAGTAGCTGTAAAACTGCCGGAGACCCTTTATTCGCGATGCTACCAAACTTGTCATTCAAAAAGCAACTTTTTTTACAGGCCCAAACCAACCCAAGAAAATAGGAAGTGTCCCTGTTTTCTCTATTTTCTTATAAATCCTCCGGCCCGCAGATGCGCCCGGTGACCGCGGAGGCCGCGGCCACCGCGGGGTTGGCCAGGTAGACCTGGGACTGGGGATGGCCCATGCGTCCCGTGAAATTGCGGTTGGTAGTGGCGACAGCCACTTCCCCCGGGGCCAGAATGCCCATGTGCCCCCCCAGGCAGGGGCCGCAGGTGGGCGGGCCGATCACCGCGCCCGCGTCCATAAAGATCGCCAACAGGCCTTCGTCCATGGCCTGGCGGTAAATCAGAGGGGTGGCGGGAATAACGATGAGGCGCACTCCGGAAGAGACTTTGCGTCCCTTCAGAACCTGGGCCGCCAGGCGCAGGTCCCCCAACCGGCCGTTGGTGCAGGAGCCGATGACCGACTGGTCGATGCGCACGTCCTTTACCTGGGAGACGGGCCGCACGTTTTCCGGCGACGGCGGCATGGCCACCTGGGGCTCCATGCGGCTCACGTCATAGGTCTTCTCCGCAAGGTAAGCCGCTCCGGAGTCGCTCGCATAGGTCTTAAACGGCCGCAAAGCCCGGTCCCGCACGTACTCCAGGGTGATCTCATCCGGGGCGATAATGCCGTTTTTGGCCCCGGCTTCCACCGCCATGTTGGCCATGGAAAGGCGCTCATCCATGGACAGGCTGCGGATGGCCTCCCCGGTGAATTCCATGGCCCGGTAGTTGGCGCCGTCCACCCCGATATCGCCGATGGTGGCCAGGATCAGGTCCTTGCCGGTGACCCAGCGCGGCATTTTACCGGTATAGACAAAGCGCATGGACTCCGGGACTTTCAGCCAGACCTCGCCGGTGATCATCACCGCGGCCAGGTCCGTGGAGCCCACGCCGCTGGCAAAGGCCCCCAGGGCCCCGTAGGTGCAGGTGTGGCTGTCCGCGCCGACAATGAGGTCGCCGGGGCCCACGATGCCTTTCTCCGGCAGCAGCGCGTGCTCCACCCCCATCTCCCCGCCGTCGTAAAAGTGCCGCAATTGCTGCTCCTGGGCGAACCGGCGCACGATCTGGCACTGGGTCGCGGAAGCGATATCCTTATTGGGCGCGAAGTGGTCCAACACCAATACCACCCGCTCCCGGTCGAAGACCTGTTTGGCCCCGGCCTCCTGAAAGGCGCGGATGGCCAACGGCGCAGTGATATCGTTGGCCAGGGCGATGTCCACCTTGGCCAGGATCAACTCCCCTGGCTCCACGAAGTCCTTACCCGCATGCGCGGCTAATATTTTTTGGGTTATGGTTTGAGGTTTTGCCATTAAATTCTCCGTTCAAATAAGCTGTCAGCTTTCAGCTATCAGCTTTAATGAATTGAGACTTCTGCGAAAGTCTTTTAATACCAAGTCGCAAACAAAAGACGCAGTACCGTAGGGGCGCACCTGTGTGTGCGCCCAGAGCCAGGGCGGACACATGGGTCCGCCCCTACAAAAAAGTTGTCTTTTGTTTGCGACTTGGTATAAGGTGTCATTCTGAACGGAGCGAAGCGGAGTGAAGAATCTCGTATCTTGAGATTCTTCGGTCGCTTCGCTCCCTCAGAATGACAATTTATGCATTTTCGCAGAGGTCTAGAATTATTTATTGTTTGGAGCATTTAGAGATTACCCTCNTGTGGAGGACGGTCGCGGTCCGCGCGAAAGCGTTTCACAACCTGTCCCCAAACCCCCTCACCCTGCCCTCTCCCCCAATGGGGGAGAGGGGAAAAAGTAAGGAAGTCCTTTAATGCTCACATTAATAAGTGATGACGCAGACTGACGTCAATGCGGTTGACTCGCATTGACTTGCGTTTGATCATTTAGGGCGAAAACCGAAACCATAGAAAAAGCTGAAAGCTGACCGCTGATAGCTGACAGCTACAGTTCCTCCGGTTTCCCCAGCTTAGGCCCCATCTCCTTCGAGAATTTCAGGCGGTTCAGGCCGTTGATATAAGCCCGGGCGCTGGCGGTGACCACGTCCGGGTCCACGCCCTGGCCGGTGACGATCTGGCTCTCGTCTTCCAGGCGCACGGACACTTCTCCCATTGCTTCGGTGCCGCCGGTGATGGAGCTCACCGCGAACTTGAGGAGCTTGCACTTGGACTGGGCCAGATGGGTGATGGCCTTATACGTCGCGTCAATGGGCCCATCCCCGAAAACGGAGATGGACTTGATCTCCCCCCCCACCTCCATCTTCACGGTGGCGTTGGGTTTGACCATGGTGCCGGTGAGGACCACCAGGTCCAGCAACTTGAAATGCTCGGGCACCGACTTGTAGATCACCTCGGTCTCCACCAGGCTCACCAGGTCTTCGTCGAACACCGTCTTTTTCCGGTCCGCCAGGTCCTTGAAGCGGAAGAAGACCCGGTTCAGTTCCTCGTCCCCCAGATAATAGCCCATCTCCTGGAGCTTCTTTTTGAACGCGTGGCGGCCGGAGAGCTTCCCCAGGGGCAGAGAACTTTTTTTGATGCCCACCGCGGTGGGGGTCATGATTTCAAAGGTGCTGGCTTCTTTGAGCACCGCGTCCTGGTGGATGCCGGATTCGTGGGCAAAGGCGTTGGCCCCGACAATGGCCTTGTTGGGCTGCACCACCACCCCCGTGAGTTTGCTCACCAGGCGGCTGGTGGGGAAGATATATTGGGTGACGATGTCCGTATAGTAATCGAACAAGTCCTTGCGGGTGGCCAGAGCCATGACCACTTCTTCCATGGACGCGTTGCCGGCCCGCTCGCCGATGCCGTTGATGGTCACCTCCACCTGGCGGGCGCCGTTGGCGATGGCGGCCAGGGTGTTGGCCACGGCCAGCCCCAGGTCGTTGTGGCAGTGGACGGAGATGATGGCCTGGTGGATGTTGGGAATGTGCTCCACCAAATACTTGATCTTGGCCCCGAACTCCTCCGGGATGCCGTAGCCCACGGTATCCGGGAAATTCAGGGTCTTGGCCCCCGCGTCGATGACCGCGGTAAAAACCTTGGCCACGTAGTCCAGGTCGCTCCGGGACGCGTCCATGGCGGAGAACTCCACGTTGGCGGTGTAGCGGGCCGCGTGCTTCACCGCGGCCACCGCCATTTCCAGGACCTCCTCCCGGGTCTTCTTCATCTGGTATTTCAGGTGGATGTCCGAGGTGGAGATAAAGGTGTGGATCCGGGGCTGGGTGGCCTCTTTGATGGCCTCCCAGGCCGCGTCGATGTCTTTTTCAAAGGCCCGGGCCAGGCCTGCGACCTGGCACCCCCTGATCTCCCGGGCCACGGCCTTCACCGCCTCGAAATCGCCCCGGGAAGAGAAAGGAAACCCGGCCTCGATGACGTCCACGTTCAGTAACTCCAGGTTCCGGGCGATCTGGAGTTTTTCGTCCACGTTGAGGCTGGCCCCGGGGGTCTGTTCGCCGTCCCGGAGGGTGGTGTCGAAGATATAGATTTTTTCGGGCATATGCGTCTCCTCTCCCCTGGCCGCGGCCGGGGAAGCAATGGCATTATAACACTGTCCGCCTCAAAAAGAAGCAGTTAAAACAATATCTTTGCCGGATTTGGATGAAAGAAGAGAGATTTGCCTGCCTAGGCAGGCAGCAGCAGAACCAGGGCCAGGCCTTGGTAGGCGGTGACTAAAGAGCGGAAAGTTGCCGAAGAAGTCATGAGATTACGCTTAATTTCAGGATAATTAATTATATATAACTATTATTCGGAAAAAAAGGCCAAAATGATTATACCCAAATTATGATTTCTCGTTTCCCAAGCTTGGCTTGGGAACGCCATTCCCGCCAACCTTTGCTTGGCCTCCATAAGCCCCGAGCAAAGCTGGTCTACAATTGGATTCCCACGTGAAACTTGGGAACCAGAATATAGGCAATTTTTCGCTAGTCTGTTCCCTGCGGCAATTTTCGCGGGTTATAGCCTTCGGTAGTTAGCTCATCTTTTATCCCCCCTCCCTTGATGGGAGGGGGTTAGGGGGAGGGTGAATTTTGCGCCAGTTCTCCCAAGATAGTTTCTACAACCCCTTCTATATTGGTTAATACCTCATTATTCCAGAATCTCAAGACCTTAAACCCTTGCCCCCGTAACCAGTTATCTCTTTTAAAATCTTTATCGGCTTCAATGGCATGCTGGCCGCCATCAAGTTCTATAACTATCCTCTTAGAAAAACAGACAAAGTCAACGATGTAATTGCCGATGGGTTCTTGACGGCGGAATTTATATCCTGCTAATTGCTTGCCCCTTAAGTGCCGCCATAATAATATTTCGGCGTCAGTGGAGCGTTTTCTAAGATTTTTCGCTAGAGTAACAAACTCTCCAGTCAAAATACCCACCCCCACCCCAGCCCTCCCCCATCAAGGGGGAGGGGGTAAGTGGCTGACTCTTTAAGTAATTTAGTGGCACCTGCAAAGCGGTCGCTAATACCAAGTTGCCGTCATAAAGATTTTTTAAGAGTGTCGTTCTGAATGGAGCGAAGTGGAGTGAAGAATCTAGATTCTTCGCTGCGCTCAGAATTTTTCGCTAGAGTAACAAACTCTCCAGTCAAAATACCCACCCCCACCCCAGCCCTCCCCCATCAAGGGGGAGGGGGTATGGGGCTAATTCTTTTGGAATTTTAGGAGACCTCAAAAGCGGTCGTAAAGTTTGCAAGACGTGAAACAGCCTCGTTTTATCCCCCCTCCCCTGGTGGGAGGGGGTTAGGGGGAGGGGGATAGGGTTCGATTTGGCGTTGGCATTTCCTTACGGCCCCAGGGGCCTGGGGGCGGGAGATTCCTCTTCCGGTTTCTCCGGCAGGCGGGGGCTCCGATAGAAGAGGTAGGTGCTGAGGGGGCCCGAGCTCATGTAGACGCACATGATAGGGAAGCCCATGAGCTCCGGAGCCGCGGCCACCGCCACGAACAGCAGCACAGCGGCCACCAGGGTCTGGAAAGGATGGCGCTTGAAGAGCTCCACCTTCTTGAAGCTGAAGTATTTGATATTGCTCACCATCAGGAAGGAGAGCACATAGATCATCACCAGGATGTACTTGTCCTTCTCCGGGGCCCATTCGCCGATCTGGTAGTAAAAGGCAATGGCGGTGCCAATGACCATGGCCGCCGCGGGGATGGGGAAACCGTTGAAATAGCGGGGGTCCATGGAGCCGCTCTGGACGTTGAACCGGGCCAGCCTTAAGGCCCCGCAGACCACGAAGAGGAAGGCCGCGACCCAGCCGAACTGCTTGAAGGGTTTCAGGGCCCAAAGATAGACCAGGAGCGCGGGGGCTACCCCGAAGGCCACCAGATCCGCCAGGGAATCGTATTGCACCCCGAAGCTGGAAGTGCTGTGGGTCATGCGGGCGATGCGGCCGTCCAGGCCGTCCAGGATCAGGGCGACGAAGATGGCCCAGGCCGCGGCCAGAAAGCGGCCGTCCATGGCCGCCACTATGGCATAAAAACCGGCGAACAGACTGGCGGTGGTGATCAGGTTGGGGAGAAGATAAACCCCCCGGAAACGCCGGCGGTCCCTTTTCTTGCGTCTTCTACGAAAGGCCATGTCTCTTCCCCCCGTGGGGATAGGGTCATGTCGCACAAACATCTTAGCAAATCCAAGCTTAATATCTCCCCACCCATGGTGGGAGGGGGTTGGGGGGGCAGGCCTTTTGGCCGTTTTGGGTGGCGGGCACAGAGGCCCGCCCCATTGGCCCGCCCCACCGCAGAATTCACCGCCGCCCCAACCTCTCCCTATTAAGGGCGAGGGAGAAAGGCCTTAGTCTTAGTTGAGATAATCCTGGAACGATACCATCCGGCGAGGAGGGGGCCGTCCTCGCGGCTCAAGCCGCGTTCAGCCACCACCGGCCCAGGACGCTGCTGCCGGCGTGGACCCGGTCCCCCACCTTCACCAAAACCTCGGCCTCCGGCGGCAGGTAAAGATCCACCCGGGAGCCGAAGCAGATCATGCCCAGGCGTTCCCCCCGGGCCAGTTTCTGTCCGGGCTGCACGTAAGAGATGATGCGCCGGGCCAGGAGTCCGGCGATCTGCACCACCAGCAGCCGTTGGCCTTCTTCGCCCTCCAGCATCGTCGCCTGCTGTTCATTGACTTGGGCCGCATCCTGGCGCTGGGCGGCCTTATACCCTCCCGCCTGGTGGCTGGACGTGACCACCGTCCCTGCCAGCGGCGACCGGTTCACATGGACGTCAAAGACATTCATAAAGATGCCCACTCTTTTGGCCGGTCTCCCCAGAAACTTATCTTCCCGGACCTCATCCACGAGGACCACCTTGCCGTCCGCGGGGGCGACGATCAGGCCCGGGTCCTCGGGCACGGGGCGTTCCGGGTCCCGGAAAAAGTAGGCGAAAAAGGAGGCCCCCAGGAGTCCCAGGAAGGCCAGCCAGGTGGAGTTTAATACCAGTCCCAGGAGAAGCACCCCGGCCATGGGCAAAATAAAGCGCGGGCCGGGAGCGGCAATCAGTTTCTGAATATTCGGCATCGATCCCTCAGCTCTTCTTCAGCCAACCCATCATGGCCCGGAGTTTCTTCCCCACCTCTTCGATGGGATGGGCCGCTTCCTGGCGTCTCAAGGCATTAAACACCGGCCGCCGGGCCTGGTTCTCCAGGATCCACTCCCGGGCGAACTCGCCAGTCTGCACCTCGTAGAGAATCTGGCGCATCTCTTCCCGGGTCTCTTCGGTGATGATGCGGTTGCCCCGGGTGTAGTCGCCGAACTCCGCGGTGTCGGACACGGAGTAGCGCATGTAATTCAAGCCCCCCTGGTAAAAGAGGTCCACGATGAGCTTTAATTCATGCATGCACTCAAAATAGGCGATCTCCGGGGCATAGCCCGCTTCCACCAGGGTGTCGAACCCGGCTTTCACCAGCTCCGAGACGCCGCCGCAGAGCACGCACTGTTCCCCGAAAAGGTCCGTTTCCGTCTCTTCCCGGAAGGTGGTCTCCAGCACCCCGGCCCGGGTGGCGCCGATGCCCTTGGCATAGGCCAGCGCGGTTTTCAGGGCCTTACCCGAAGCGTCCTGTTGTATGGCCACCAGCGACGGCACGCCCGCGCCCTTTTCATATTCGCTGCGCACCAGGTGGCCCGGACCCTTGGGGGCCACCATCACCACGTCGATCTTGGGGTCCGGGATGATCTGGCCGAAATGGATGTTGAATCCGTGGGAGAACAAAAGAGTCTTGCCCGCGCCCATGTGGGGCTTCAGGTCGTTCTCATAGAGCTGGGCCTGGACGTGGTCCTGGGTGAGAATCTGCACCACCTGGGCCTTCTTGGCCGCCTCGGCCGCGGACACCGGCTTAAACTTGTACTTTAGCGCGGCCTCATAGTTCGCCGTCCCCGGCATCTCGGCCACGATCACGTCCACCCCGGAATCCCGCAGGTTCAGGGCCTGGGCGTGGCCCTGGGACCCGAAGCCGATGATGGCCACTATCTTACCCTTCAACACCTTCAAATCCGCATCTTTGTCATAGTATGTCTTGATCGCCATGCACTTTCCTTTCCCGTAAGCTGTCAGCCGTTAGAATGGCAGTTATGTTTACATCTATCGCTGTTCACTGCTCCCTGCTTACTGCTCATTCCTCAATCCTTCTTCGGCCTCTGGATGGCCAGGGTGCCGGTGCGCACCTCGTCCAGGATGCCGTGGTTTTTCAGGAGGCTCAGCACGGCCCCGATCTTTTCGTGGTTGCCGGTGATCTCCAGGGTATAGGTATGGGGGCTCACGTCCACCACCCGGCAGCGGAAGATATCGGTGATTCTGAGAACTTCGGCCCGGGACTTGTCTTCCGCCTTCACGGTCACCAGAACCATTTCCCGCTCCACGTGCTCCACTTCGCTTAAGTCCACCACCTTGATGACGTTGATGAGCTTGTGCAACTGCTTGATGATCTGCTCGGTGATCTGCTCATCGCCGGTGGACACTATGGTGATGCGGGAGACCGCGGGGTCCAGGGTCTCGGCCACACACAGGCTCTCAATATTGAAGCCCCGGCCGCTGAACAGGCCGGTGACCCGGGAGAGGACTCCGGGAGTATTGTCCACCCAAACGGAAATCGTGTGTCTCGGTTCCATCTCTCCCCTCCTAGGCCAACAGCATCTCGTGCATGGCTTTCCCTGCGGGAACCATGGGCATAACGCACTCCTCCGGCTCCACCCGGAAGTCCATAATCACCGGCTTGGGGGTCTCCAGGGCTTGTCGGATCACCGGCTCCACTTCCTCGGGCTTGGTGGCCCTGAGACCCACCGCGCCGTAGGCGTCGGCCAGTTTGACGAAATCCGGGGCCGTCATGGGCGTGGCGCTGTATCGCTTTTCATAAAACAACTGCTGCCACTGGCGCACCATGCCCAAAAACGAGTTGTTCAGGATGGCGATTTTGACCGGCAGGTCGTATTCCACCACCGTGATCAATTCCTGGATGTTCATCTGGATGCTGCCGTCCCCGGCGATGTCGATGACGGTGGCGCCGGGTTTGGCCATCTGCACCCCCATGGCCGCGGGGAAGCCGTAACCCATGACCCCCAGGCCGCCGGAAGTCATCAGTTGCCGGGGGCGCTTGAACTTATAGAACTGGGCGGCCCACATCTGGTTTTGGCCCACCTCGGTGGTGATATAAGCCTCACCCTTGGTCAACTCCCACAGCTTCTCCACCACGTACTGGGGTTTGATGACGGTGTCGCTCCAGGTGTAAGTGAGGGGGTGCTTCTTCTCCCAGTCTTTGATGGTGTCCAGCCATTGGGCCCGGGCCGCGGCCCAATCCTTGGGGGGCTTTTCCTTGAGCAAGTCATTAAGTTGATGCAAGGCATCCCGGCAGTCGCCGACGATGGGAATGTCCACCACCACGTTTTTACTGATGGAGCTAGGGTCGATATCGATGTGGATGATCTTGGCGTGGGGCGCGAATTCCGACAGCTTGCCGGTGATCCGGTCATCGAAGCGGGCCCCCACCGCGATCAAAACATCCGTCTCGGAAATGGACATATTGGCGCAATAGGTGCCGTGCATGCCCAGCATCCCCATCCACAGGGGGTGGTCCCCGGGGAAGCCCCCCAGGCCCATGAGGGTGCTGGTCACCGGGATCTGCAATGCTTCCGCGAACTGCTTCAGTTGCTCAGAAGCATTGGACATGATGATCCCGCCCCCGGTATAGAGCACCGGTTTCTTGGCGCTCAGAATCATTTCCAGGGCCCGTTTCACCTGCCTGGGGTTGGCGTGATAGGTGGGGTTGTAACTCTTGATCTTGATCTCCTTGGGGAACTCGGGGACCGTCCGGGCCTGGATGACGTCCTTGGGCAGATCCACCAGCACCGGGCCGGGGCGTCCGGAGCGGGCGATGTGAAAGGCCTCATGGATGGTATAGGCCAGCTGGCTGACGTCCTTCACCAGGTAGTTGTGTTTGGTGCAGGGCCGGGTGATGCCCACGATGTCCACTTCCTGGAACGCATCGTTGCCGATGAGCGCGGTAGGCACCTGGCCGGTGAAGACCACGATGGGGATGGAGTCCATGTAGGCCGAGGCGATCCCGGTCACGGTGTTGGTGGCGCCGGGGCCCGAGGTTACCAGGGCCACTCCCACTTTGTCGGAGGCCCGGGCATAGCCGTCCGCGGCGTGGGCCGCGGCCTGCTCGTGACGCACCAGGATATGCCTGATCTCCGGATGCCGGGTGAGTTCGTCGTAAATATCCAGAACCACCCCGCCGGGATAGCCAAAGATATGCTTGACTTCTTCCCGCTTCAAACATTCGAGAAAGATTTCGGCGCCGGTCATTTTCTTCATCACGCGCTTTCCTTCTGGCGGTATTTGGCCAAGATCTGTTCTATCTTATCACGGCCCGCAAGTTTTAGTTTTTGCAGCCGTTTCCGCTCCATACTCTCGGCCGCGGTGAGATAAGGCCGGCGGTTGAATTCCTCCAACCGCCGTTCAAATCCCTCGTGTTCATCCAAGTAGCGCTTTAACTCGGGGTCCCGCTCCTTCCACTCGGCAATAATCTCTAAATCTTGTCTTTCCATGCCTATCCTCTGACCCTTAAGTTTCTCAAAGTAACAACCGAATCTTAAAGAAAGAAAGGTTATTTGTCAACCGGAAGAAAAACCGGAACTTACCACCGGAAAAGGTTTTTTTAACCGGGTACCCAAATTAAAAAAGCCATGCAGGCGCATGGCTTCTTATCTGAAACAGCCTGGCGGGACTGCAACCCCCACATCCTTCCCCTTCCAGGCGCAGTGCTTTAGGGGGGCCGGAGGCAGATTTTCCGGTCCTCAGGCTGTTCTAGTTATCTAGTAATCATCTTTTTCCCCTAGTCAAGGGGGGGCCATGACGGAAGTAAATCTAATCTGCTCGGAACGCGAAAAATCCTTTCTGCCCCCGGCCTGCCGGGTCTGCCCCTGGCATGAACTGCCGGAGGAGTCCGGGGATTGCCTCAATTTCAAAAAACTTCTCTGCCGCCTGGAACCGGCCGCCATCCTGGAACGGTTTTTTAATTCCGGGACCCACTAGCCTTCGAAGCAGTCGCTCATGAGCCTTTTGGCCCTGCCTTAAATTATGACAAGTTGCTGGTGGTCATTCTCCTAACTTGGAACTTGGAACTCGGAACCTGGAACTTTTCAAGGCGGAGAGCATCTCCAGCAGGGAACCGGCCAGGGGCCTGCTTTCCGGCAGGATCTTCCCCGCCACCTTCCCGAAACTCAATATCCTGGTCCAGCCGTGGGAAGGAGCCCATTTTTCATCAAAAAAGACGAACACCACCCCGGCTTCATCGTCGAAGACCCGGTTGATTAAGCTCACCATGACCTTGCGGCCCTCCGGGTCTACCTGGCCGATTTGAATCACAATCTCCTCCGGCCGGGGGTAGGGAATGCCCCGGACCCGCAAGGTCTGCCCTGCCTTGGGCTGGCCCAACGCGCCCAGGCGAAAGTTATAAAACGCGGTCAAAGGGTCATAGATGGGCTCTTTAGTTAAGGCCGTCTCCCATTTCCGCAGCAGCCCCTTACCCTCATGATGTTGCCACAGCTCCAGGCGGCCCTGGTCATAATCGAAGCGGTATTCCTTGAGGCTATGTTTCCCCCAGCGCCGGCTCTCTTCCCGATAGACCAGGGGCAGCAGGCGGCCGTTCTGATACACCATCTCCGTGGAAAAATTGTCCCGGCGCTGGCCGCTGAGAGCCTTCGCCAGCCCCTGAGCCTCCGCCGCCACCTCCGCCCGGTAGCGTCCATCGCCCAGGCTTTTGAGGATGACCCCGGCCCGGGCTGCTCCGGTCAAGATCCAGGCATCCACTCGGAATTGCAAATCCTCCAGCACCTGCTCCTGGGCTGCGCCGGCCGCCGCCGGGACCGGCAGCCCCGCTTGCAGGACCACGACCGCCAGCAGGGCCAGGAGGGCCAGGGTCTTGCGGCAGGAGGAGGGGGGAAAATAACTGCTGTGCTTCATAACTTGGACGTAAGTTCTAGCGGTTTTCTCCGCCGTGGCGTGAGAGTTGGGAGGGAGCGGGCAACCCCTCTTTCATAATCTCCCCGGGGTTGAGCAATTGCCCCGATAGTTTGCCGAAGACCAGCACTCTGACCCAGGCTAAGAGCGGGACCTTCTGGGGATTGGCGAAAATAAAATAGGGGCCATCTTCGGCCGCGGCGCCTGACTTCACGCTCACCATCACCTTGCGGCCTTGGGCGGTCTCCGGCCCGAAGCTCACCACCATTTCCCGGGGTTCCGGGTTGGGGATCAGAGCCACTGTCAGGGTCTTGCCCGGGGTCACCGGCCCCAAAGCCCCCAGGCGCAGATTGTAAAAGAGGGTCAAGGGATCGTAAACCGGCTCCTTCAAGGGGCCCTGCCAGTCCAACACCGGTTTCCGGCCATCCACTCCCCGCCAGATTTCCAGGACCCCCCGGGCGTAATCGAAGCGGTACTCCTTGGAGATATGTTGGCCTTTATTGTGGAACTTTTCCCGATAGAGAAGGGGTTTGAGCCGACCTCCTTCCAAGGCCATTTCGCTTTCATAGCTCTCCGGCAGCCACCGTTTCAGGAGGCTCCAGGCCCCCTGGGCCGCGCCAGAGAACTCCGCGCGATAGCGCTCCGGGCCCACCCGGATGAGGCGCAGATGCACCCGGGCCACGTCCTGCCAGAAGCCCAGGCTTAAGCGATATTTCAGGTTTTCCAGGTTCTCCTGATCCGCCGCCGCGGCCGGAGCGGTCCCTACTTGGCCCAAACCCAGGGCCAGGCATAATATCAAAACTCC
>JACQYN010000074.1:0-2249 GCA_016208235.1 Deltaproteobacteria bacterium | reverse complement strand
TCTTCTAGGCCCGCCGGGGACCGGTCGGGATGCCAGCGCCGCGCGGCGCGGCGGTACGCGGCCCGTATTTCCTTGCGGGTGGCTTGCAGGTCCAGGCTCAGCAACTCCCGGGCTTCTTCCAGAGTCATGGCTAGATATTATAAAGGAAAGGGCCAGGTTCGCCAACCTTGGCCTCTATCCAGGTCCCGTTTGCCCTTCATGTTCTCTTGTCTTCTCTCTTATTGCATGTTAATTTATTGATCTAATACCTAATTTGAAAGGGAAACCCGGTTACATGACCCCTAAAAAAAGCCTATCAATGCCCGGGCCGGAAGTGGACCTCACTATCGAGCGTCTTACCCAGCAGATACTTGCCCGCCACCAGAACCTGCAGGATCTGGTCCTGGTGGGCATCCGCACCGGCGGCGCGTTTCTCGCCCAGCGCCTGGCGGACAAGATCCTGCGGCACACCTCCCGGGCGGTGCGGGTGGGAGTCCTGGACATCACCCTCTACCGGGACGACTGGACCCAGCTCAGCCATAAGCCCCTGGTGGGGAAAACGGAACTGCCGGGCTCCATCGACGGCCAGGAGGTGGTCCTGGTGGATGACGTGTTGTTCACCGGCCGCACGGTCAGGGCCGCGCTGGACGCGCTCATCGACTACGGGCGGCCCC
The DNA here is from genome assembly GCA_016208235.1 of Deltaproteobacteria bacterium. Lineage (GTDB taxonomy): Bacteria > Desulfobacterota > Desulfobaccia > Desulfobaccales > 0-14-0-80-60-11 > SURF-52. Next base: position 1,596 of record JACQYN010000074.1, on the reverse strand, counting down.
GGCGCATCGAACTGGCGGTACTGGTGGACCGGGGGGGCCGGGAACTCCCCATTCATGCCGATTATATCGGCCAGACGGTGCAACTGGCGCCTACCCAGAGGGTCAACGTCTATCTCCAGGAAATGGGGCAGCCGGACGCGGTGGCCATCGAATCCGGCCCTCCGGCAAGATAATCATGGGCAAGCAGAAAAAAGTTTCCGGAACCGGGGTGGCGGGTCTGCCGCCTTTACCTGCGGACGCCGCGACCGCGCTTAAGGACCTGACGGCCCGGGCGGCCGCGGGCCTGGAGGAAGGCCGGGACCCGGAAAGCTTAAGGCAGATGCTGGTTGCGACCACCGGGGACCCGGTCTGGGACCTGCACCTGATGGCCGCTCTCAGCCGATTGGCGCATCCCGGGGTTCCCGGGCTCCTGGCCGCGCTTTTCGGGGCCAATCTAGATAAACCCCGGCGCAAGGCATTGAAACGCGCCCTGCACCTCCTGAAAACCCGGGGGGTGCCGGTGCCGGAGGACCTCCTGCCCCGGGAGGAAGCTGCCTCCTTAAGGGCCCCTGGCCGCGGCCCGGCCCTGGCTTACGTCTCCCAGGTACTGGGGAACGGCGAACGCTACGTCATCCTGGAAGGCCCCAAAGAAGTCCTGGGGGGCAACTTCCTGGTGTCTTTGGTCAGCGATCAGGAAGGCATCCAGGAATGCCATCTTTTGTCCATCAAAAGCCGCCAGCGCCAGGAATTCTGGGACCATTTCCGGCAGCAGGGCCTGGCGGAGCTGGCCACCCCCCCGCCGGCCTATGCGGTACGCCTCCTGGAGGAGGCCGATTCACTGAAACCCGACGCCGAAGGCAGCAGCCGTTACCGCTCCTTGAAGCAAAAAATCTGGCAGGAGTGGGGCCGCCCGGAGGACGCGCCGGATCTGGAGGCCCTCCTGCCCCCCTTGAATCCCGGGGAGCAGAGCCGCCTCCTGGATCAATCCCGGGACCTGGCCCTTAACCCCCTGTTCCATTCCTGGCTACCGGGGCCGGAGGAACTCACCCCCTGGCTGCAAAAACTCCGGGAAGTGCAGGAGAGCCCCTTGATCCTCTCCGACCAGCAGCGCCAGGCCCGGGTAGGAGACGTGGTGGATGAAGCCGTCCTCTCCCTTTATCCACCGGAGGCCCGGGAGCGGTGGCGCGGCCGCCTCCTGGCCATGGCTTATTTCCTGGATTTGCGGGGTCCAGGGCCGGAGGCCCGGTTGGCCCAGGCCGCGGCCCAGGACCTGGCCGGGGCCCCCCGGGGCCCCCTGGCCGGAGAAAACCCCTTCCTCAAGGCCCTGGTCTGGGAGGCCCTCAAGATGGCCCTGGAGTTTCTGGAACAGACGCAGAAGGAAGCCGCGTCCTCCTCCCCTCTCCTGGCCCCGCCCACTGAATCTTTGCTGATCCGGAGATGAGCATGCTCGAGACTCTGTCCGTGCGCACCAACACCCGCACCGAACTCCTGGACCTGACCTCCCAGGTGCAGGAAGTGGTTAACAAGAGCGGCGTGAGCGAAGGTTTGTGCCACGTCTTCGTGCCCCACACCACCGCCGCGGTGACCATCAACGAAAACGCGGACCCCAGCGTCAAG
>JACQYN010000073.1 GCA_016208235.1 Deltaproteobacteria bacterium | reverse complement strand
TGAAGCGCAAAGCCTTAGGCATCGACAAGGCCCGGGAACGGGTGCTCATGGATATGGAAATGCGCCGCCAACTGGAAGCCGCCGCCGGCGAGGAACATTAACCTTAAGGATGGTGGTTGCGGGAGAGGGCTAAGGGCCAGTGGCACAGGCGTCTCGCCTGTGGACCTTAGTCCCCTCCCCCAAGCCCCATAGGCGCTAACTTAACGAATATTTGTCATTCTGAACGGAGCGAAGCGGAGTGAAGAATCTCGATTTTCCAATGAAATGAGAGATTCTTCGCTGCGCTCAGAATGACAAAAAGCCTTATATTAGCGCTTTTGCCCCCGAACCCCCACCCCCAATCCCTTATTATGAAAAAAGCCGGGGCCAAAAGGCCCCGGCTTTTTCTTTTCTATTTTTCCATCCACCTGGACGCAAACCAGGGCCTCTAGTACCGCCATTTTCTTTTAAAAACAGAAGCATCTGCTATAATAGGATGAAATTTTTCCATAAAAATCCTTATCATTCTGCCAGCAAAAAATGACGACGGAGACCCAAAAACCCCACTACCACGGGCACCGACAGCGCCTCCGGAGCCGCTTCCTGAAAGGTGGGGCCGTAGCCCTCCAGGACTATGAACTCCTGGAACTGCTCCTCACCTTTGCCATCCCATACTCCGACGTCAAGCCCCTGGCCAAGAGTCTGATTGCCCACTTCGGCTCCTTTACCCAGGTGTTGGACGCCTCGCCCCAGGAGCTCATGGATTTCACGGGTCTTAGGGAATACTCCGCGGTCCTTATTAACCTGGTAAAGGCCTGCGCGGAATATTATTTAAAAGAAGAGGCCCTGAAACGTAAACCCATTAACTCCCTGGACGCGCTGGTAGCCTACTGCCGCACCGCCATGGGCGGGTTGAAAGACGAGCAGTTCCGGGTGCTTTTCCTGAACAGCCAGAACGAAATCATCGCCGAGGAGATCGTCCAGGAAGGCACCGTGGATCAGACCGTGGTCTATCCCCGCAAGGTCCTGGAACTGGCCCTGAAACACAAGGCCACCGCCCTGATCCTGGTCCACAACCACCCCAGCGGCAACCTCAAACCCTCGGCCGCAGACCGGGAACTGACCCGGGCCCTGGTGAAGGCCGCCAAGACCCTGCACCTCACGGTCCACGACCACCTCATCGTCAGCCGCCAGGGCTACTTTTCCCTGGCGGAGCATAATATGCTATGAGAATGAGAGGGGGGAGGGCAGGGACTAGAAAATGCCTATTTATAAGATATTATTGACCGTTTCTTATTTGCTCGTTATTGTGGGCTCCGGTGGTATGATAGCGTTAGGCTGCAAGTTCCCCCTTGTGAGCAGCATTTGGGAACTCAAATACACCTCGGAAAAATTTATCGGACTCAATGGCCATCAAGTCTGGGTGTATTCTTGGCTTGCTATTCTGATTGGCACAGCAGGCCAGCTTTTAGGTATGTGGTGCCAAACCTGACTCAGGCTTAGCGAGGACGAATGCAACGACGGCGGACTGCTTAGTTATTGGTTATCTTTATTTGGGGTAGGGAAATGCCGGGTGACAGAATAACTCGGATACTGAAGGCGAAGAGCGACCTATCGGTTGAAGAGATCGCCAAGATGACTGACAGAGAAGCCTGGGCATGGCTCTATGCACACTTTCCTCCGAAGGCCAAGCGAAATCAGAAGAACCTTGCGGAAGTATGCTTCAGCGGCTTTACCGTAAGCGAAAAGGAAGTGTTGGAACAGGAGGCACGTGAGGCGCATCTTGAAGTCGTCAAGTCTGTGACGAAGCAATTACGATATCTTGTTGCTGGACCAAATGCTGGACCAACGAAGCTCAAGAAAGCATGCGAACAGGAAGTAGTGGTTCTGAGCCTCGACCAATTTCGCACAATGGTGGAGACAGGTGACCTCCCAGTTTAATGGCAGGACTTAATTGCTCGTTCTTGATTTATCCATCTTATTTTTTACCATGTGGTTATGATTCTCGAAAAAGTAATTCGTGAAATTGAAACCGTGGTAGGGCGAGAGAATATTCTCACCTCCCCCGAAGACCGCTGGTGCTACGCCTTTGATGCCACGGACCTGGCGTATCTGCCGGATTTGGTGGTCTTTCCGGGGTCCGCGGCGGAGGTCTCCCGGATTTTGCTGTTGGCTAATGAGCACCGCTTTCCCGTCACCCCCCGGGGCGCGGGCACCGGCCGCAGCGGCGGGTCCGTCCCCATTGAGGGTGGGGTGGTGCTGGTCTTGACCCGGTTAAACCGCATCCTGGAGATCAATACAAAAGACCTGGTGGCGGTGGTGGAGCCGGGCGTGATCCTCGGCAAGCTCAAGGCCGCGGTGGAAGAGCAGGGGCTTTATTATCCCCCGGACCCCGCGAGCGCCGATTTCTGCACCATCGGCGGCAACGTCGCCGAATGCGCCGGGGGCCCGGTGGCCGTGCAGTACGGCATCACCCGGGATTACGTTTTGGGGTTGGAGGTGGCGCTGCCCACCGGGGAGATTATTGACACCGGCACCCGCACCATGAAAGGGGTGGTGGGCTATGATCTCACCCGCCTCTTTTTGGGGTCGGAAGGCACCCTGGGGGTGATCACCCGGATCATCCTCAGGCTGGTGGCTAAGCCCGCGGCCCGCCAGACCCTGGCCGCGGCCTTCGGGAGCTTAAAGGCCGCAGCCGAGGCAGTGAGCCGGATTCTGGCCTCGGGCCTGGCGCCCACGGCCCTGGAGTTCATAGACCGCGTCACCCTGGGGTGCATCCGGGAGATGCTGCCCTTTGCCGTGGACCTTAAAGCCGCGGCCCTGTTGCTCATCGCCGTGGACGGCCACCCCCACGACGTGGAAGAGCGGGCCGGGGCCATGGCCCGATTCTGTGAGGAGCAAGGCGCCCGCCCGGTTATCCGGGCCCGGACCCCTGAAGAAGCCGAGCAATTGTGGAAGGCCCGGAAGGTCATCTCCCCGGCCCTTAAAAAGGTGAAGCCCCAGAAGGTGAGCGAAGACGTGGTGGTGCCCTTGAGCGCCATCCCGGATTTGATCACCGCGCTGGAGGATCTTTCCCGGCGCCGGGGGCTGATTATCCCGTGCTACGGCCATGCCGGGGACGGGAATATTCACGTCAACGTGCTTTATGATCGGGCCTTGCCCGGTGAGATGGAGGCAGTGGAGCCCACGGTGGAAGAAATCTTCACCCTGGTGCGTCGCTTCCAAGGCACTCTTTCCGGGGAGCACGGCATCGGCCTGACCAAGGCCCCTTACCTGGGCATGGAGCTATCGCCTGCGGCCATTGCCGTGCAAAAACGCCTCAAGCAGGCCTTTGATCCTAACAATATCATGAATCCGGGCAAGATTTTCCCCCAACCCCCCAAAGCCAGGGCCAGGGAACAAGAGGGAATCTGAGGGAAGACATCTGAAGTTAAGGTCAGGGTAATCTCCCGGGCTGCCCCCATTCCACTATCTGGCCAAAGGAATTAATCTTTTGGATTTTTTTAATGCTTGACAAAATTTTCACAATGCCGTAATTTTGAAAACTAAAACCCGGCGATAAATTTTTTAAGGAGGATATGTCGGCATGGCCACAATCGAATACAAGGGCAAAACCTTTACGGTAGATGAAGACGGCTTCCTGGAGAACCTGGATCAATGGAGCCAGGAATGGGTGGATTATGTGAAGGATTCTGAGGGCATCAGTGAACTCACCGAAGAGCATTGGAAAGTCATCAATATGCTCCAGGATTATTACAAGAAGAACGGTATCGCCCCCATGGTGCGGATTCTCTCCAAGGTGACCGGCTTCAAGCTGAAACATATCTATGAGCTGTTCCCCTCCGGGCCGGGCAAAGGCGCTTGCAAGATGGCGGGTCTGGCCAAACCCACAGGTTGCGTCTAAGCCGTCCTCCATTTTCCATATACTTTGATTGCGGTTTTGAGCAGATTCCCCCTGGGCTAGTAGGGGGAATCTGCTTATTTTTCTGGCTGCAAGTCCCTGCCCCTGAGTGACGTAAAGAATCAATTGACATTCGTCCCCACATCCCTTAAGCTTCCACTATATTATACTGCCATTAATATCTTTTTAAGCTGCACCTGAACTCAGGGATAGCTGGCCATACCGGGAAGTTGAAAACCGCCCGCCAAGCAGGATGGAATCCTAAAGGAGCTTCTTATGTCCCGCCCCATAAATAAGGTCTTGTTCATTGAACCCCGGGCGCCCCGGCCCCATATCTTCAGCCGGGTGGCGATTCCCCGTCTGGGACCGGTGCTGCTGGGCACCATTTTGCAGCGCCAGGGGCTGGAAGTAAAGGTCATCATTGAAGAGATCTCCGCGCCGGATTATCGCAGCCTGGACTTCCACCCCGACCTGGTCTGTATCTCCAGCATCACTTCCACCGCGCCCCGGGCCTATGAGCTGTCCGATTATTACCGCCAGCAGGGCGTGCCGGTGGTCATGGGCGGGGCCCATCCCAGCTTCGTGGTCCAGGAGAGCCTGGAACATGCCGATTACGTCATCTGCGGCGAGGGTGATGAAGCCTTGCCGGAATTGGTAGCCGCGCTCAATGCCGGCGGGGATCTGGCCGCGGTGCAAAACTTGGCCTTTATGGAGGGGGAGACGCTGCGGCAGAACCCCTGGCGCCCCTTGGTGGAAAACCTGGACGATTTGCCCATCCCCAATTACGAGGTGGTCCACGGCTGGAACGCCCGGCGGGGCCGCCGTTATACTGCCATCGCCACCTCCCGGGGGTGCCCCTTTAATTGCCGTTTCTGCGCGGTGATCAAACTCTTCGGCCGTAAGTATCGTTATAATTCCGTGGACCGGGTGTTGGCAGAAATCCGGCAGAATGCCGTCAAGGCCCACCACGTCTTTTTTTGCGACGACAACTTCACCGCCGACCGGGAGCGGATCAAGGAATTATGCCAACGCATCCTCCAGGAGAAACTGAAATTCGAATGGAGCGCCCAGGTGCGGGTGGAAGCGGCCAAGGATGAGGAACTGATGGAGCTCATGGCCCGGGCCGGTTGTTACTGTGTTTTTGTGGGCCTGGAATCCATCAATCCCGCCACCTTGAAGCTGTACAACAAATCCCAAACCGTGGAAGGCATCAAGGATTGCGTCATTAATTTCCACCGCCATGGTATCCGGGTCCACGGCATGTTCGTCTTCGGCTCGGAGGAGGACCACTACCAGGTCATCCGGGACACCGTGAAGTTTTCCCGGGATTTGGACCTGGATTCCTTGCAATATCTCATCCTCACGCCCATCCCCGGCACCCCGGTCTATCAGGAGCTGGAAGCCCAGAACCGCATATTTTGCCACGACTGGAGCCATTACGACGGCCACCACGCGGTCTTCCAGCCGCGACAGCTCACCGCTTATGAACTCCAATGTGAGACCATCCGGGCCATGAAGAAGTTTTACTCCTGGCCTTCGGTTCTCAAACGCCTGGTCGCTCGCGACTGGTTCTATGTCAAAATGAAGGCCTGGGGCCGCATCCAGATGTGGCAAGCCCGGTGGGGCAAAAGCGCGCACGTGCAACATCTGAAAGAACGGCTCTATTCCCGGGTGCAGCAACTGCGCCAGTGGCTCCCGGGCGGCGCCCGCATCCAGCGGGTGGGCATTCCCGCGGACATCTGGAATCTCGGTCCCTGGGAGAAAGGCCCCCGGGACTTTCTCCTGCGCTTTCTGGAGCGCCTGGGAGTGGAAGTGGTCCAGGAAGCCGCAACCGACAAAGCGGAAACCCCCCCCCTGCAGATGGTGCAGGCGGAAATTGCCCGGCTCCAGGAAAAGGCCGACCTCATCCTGCTGCCCTTCTGGCAGGGACTGGAGGAGGCCCGGCAGAAAGTCAAGGACCTGCACCAGCAGGTCACCCAGGAGACCATGGCCCGCCTGCTGGCCCTGGACTTCAACCGGGAATCCTTCTATAACGCCTGCATGGAACTGGGCCTCTGCTTCCAGAAACGCCTGCGGCATATCCGGCGCATCTACTTCCAGACCCTGGCCGAAGTGGGCGCGCCGATTTGAGGGATAAACATTGGGGAATGTGGGGGGAGGGCCAGAGACCCGGCGGGGCGGGCCTCCGCGCCCGCCTTTAGTCCCTGCTACCCCACACCCCCTTCCCACCCGCATATTAAGGCCGGAAAAGCGGGCCAGAGGCCTGGCCTTTCCGGCCTTAAATTTTGTTATGATTAATTTTGGCAAGGGAAGGACGCGGGGTTTCCCGCCCGGTCCACCTCATCTTCAACTCCCCTACTCCATTATCCTGCGGAGATAACTCTCCATGACGGAGAAAGAAAATAGCTGCACCACCCTAATTTTCCTCTTTCTCCTTTCCCTCCTGGTCTTCGATATCATAGCCTGGGATTGGTGGCGGCACGGGCCTTCGTCCCAGTTGGATTTAATGATTCTCCGGCATACCGAAAAGGTGGTTTCCACCTATCCCGGATTCAGCCAATTTCTCAGTCTGGCCGGGATCCTGGGGAATTCTTACTTTCTGGGGACGTTGGTCATCTTGGGTGGATTCTTCCTGGCCCGGGGAAAAGACTGGCCGGCCCTCCTCTTTCTCCTGATCATCGTGCTGCTGGGGAATTTGTTGGTGGAGCCGGTGAAGTCCTGGTTTCAGAGACCCCGCCCCCTGCCGCACCTGCCCGGGGCCCGGGGCTTCAGTTTTCCCAGCAGCAGCGCTTATTTGGCCGCAGTGGTCTATGGCTCCCTGGCTTTCTTGATCTCGCCTCACACCTCTAAATGGTGGTCAAAGATTGCTCTCTTTCTCGGCGCCCTGACCGCAGTGATACTAGTGGGTTTAAGCCGACTTTTTCTCCGGCTGCACTGGCTCACGGACGTATTAGGAGCTTATGCCCTGGCTTCTTCCTGGCTGCTGTTTAATCTTCTGGTCTATAAGAAAATTCAGCAGAAATGGCGGCCTTAATAAATATCCGGCGTCATGAATAACCCCTCCCTGCAGAACAATCCCGCCAAAGATTGCCGGGACTTGGCGGAGCTGGCCCGGTTGTTCCTCCGTCTGGGAAGCACGGCTTTCGGCGGCCCCGCGGCTCACATCGGGCCTTGGCGGTTCTCCTCCTCCTGGCCGTCATCTTCCTGGGCTTGATTCTCCTGGCCCCCCATTGGCGCAGCGCCGCCAGGCTGGAGTTCAGCCTGCCCGCTCTTTTTCTTTATTTTCTCAAGGTGGGCTCCGTGCTTTACGGCAGCGGCTACGTGCTTCTGGCCTTCTTGCAGGCCGACCTGGTGGGCCACTGGCAATGGCTGACCTCCGGGCAACTCCTGGACGCCACCGCGGTGGGCCAGCTCACCCCCGGGCCGGTCTTCACCACCGCCACCTTTATCGGCTATCTCTAATACCAAGTCGCAAACAAAAGACAACTTTCTTGTAGGGGCGGACCCATGTGTCCGCCCTGGCTCTGGGCGCACACACAGGTGCGCCCCTACGGTACTGCGTCTTTTGTTTGCGACTTGGTATTAGACGGTCTAAGGGGGGCGCTGGTGGCCACGGTCGGCATCTTCCTCCCCGCTTTTTTCTTTGTGGCCGTAAGCGGACCCCTCATCCCCAAACTTCGACGCAGCGCGGTGGCCGGGGCCTTTTTGGACGGCCTGAACGTGGCCTCCCTGGCCCTCATGGGTGTGGTCACCTGGATTCTGGGGCGGGCATCGGTGATCGACCTCCCCAGCGCCTGCCTGACCCTGGCCAGCGCCTTTTTGCTCTTCAAATTCCGCCTTAATTCCGCCTGGCTGGTGCTGGGCGGCGGGGTGGCGGGGTGGGTCATCCAGACCCTGAGGAGCGGCTGGTAATACCGTTTTCAGTTTTCAGTTTTCGGTTTTCGGTTTCTCTCCTTTTCTCACCATCGACTGATAAGTCCCTTATTTCATATTAATTTTATTCAACCTTGGCGGGTCTTGAAGTGTCGGCCTCCTGTAGGATCACTCTACGAGCCAGCCAGATTTAAACATACAATATCGTAGATATAATAAATTCTAAACTACAATAGCGTTAATTATAGCTTTTAAGAAAATACAAATATGCATATTATCTGCTCTGGGAAACCAACCAAAAACCTCGTTAAAAATTAATAAATCCTTAATAAACAGTAAGCTACATTTTTTCCTGCCAGTTTGGCACCTTCATTGCTTATCTCTCTAATTAAAAATCAGTACAGGAGCTTGGCTATGCGTAAGGTGGCAATATACGGCAAAGGTGGTATCGGCAAGTCCACCACCACTCAAAATACCGTGGCGGGGCTCGCCGAAATGGGCCGGAAAGTAATGGTCGTTGGTTGTGACCCCAAGGCGGATTCCACCCGCCTGCTCCTGGGGGGCCTGGCCCAAAAAAGCGTCCTGGACACCCTCAGAGAGGAAGGGGAGGACGTGGACCTGGAAGATATCCGCCGCACCGGCTTCTCCGGGGTGGTCTGCGTGGAATCAGGCGGGCCGGAGCCCGGGGTGGGCTGCGCCGGCCGGGGCATCATCACTTCCATCAACCTCTTGGAGCAACTGGGAGCCTACGCCGACAGCGAACATTTGGACTACGCCTTCTACGACGTCTTGGGCGACGTGGTCTGCGGCGGCTTCGCCATGCCCATCCGGGAAGGCAAGGCCAAAGAGATCTACATCGTCGTCTCCGGCGAAATGATGGCCATGTATGCGGCCAACAATATCTGCAAAGGTATCGTCAAGTTCGCGGAAGCAGGCGGCGTGCGCTTAGGCGGCCTTATCTGCAACAGCCGCAAGGTGGATAACGAACTGGAAATGGTCGAGGCCATGGCCGCCAAGACCTGGAAAAGCTGCTCATTGAGTATGGGCTGGCGGGTTGAGCAGGAGGAGGTAAGCCCATGAACACTTTTACGGGAGTGATGTTGTTATTGTGGATGGGCGGCTGGACTTTAGCCATGGTGAGAGCCGGCCTGAAAGCCAGGGCCGTAGCCATCGACCCGCTCTCTGGGAAGAAGCTTCCCAGGAAATCCGCCATCGTTACAGGATAGCAAGAGAGAGTATCGGAGGAACAACCATGATTATGATCAGATCGGTGGTGCGGCCGGAGAAAGTGGACGCGGTCCTGGCCGCCTTAATGGAAGCGGGGTTCCCCGCGGTCACCAAGATGAGCGTGGTGGGCCGGGGAAAACAAAGAGGCATCAAGATCGGGGAGATCACCTACGACGAAATCCCCAAGGAACTCTTACTCACAGTGGTCAAGGACCAGGACAAGGATTTTGTCATCAAGACCGTCCTCAAGGCAGCGCGCACCGGTGACAAGGGCGCTTACGGCGACGGCAAGATTTTCGTCTCCCCGGTGGAGGAAGTCTACACCATCAGCTCCGGCATCAAGGAGAGTCCGAGCGGAGAGATGGAAGAGGTCAAGCTATGAAAGAGATCATGGCCATCGTGCGCATCAATATGATGAACAAGACCAAGAAGGCCCTGGCGGCAGCGGGCATCTCCTCCATCACCGCCCGGGACGCGCTGGGCCGGGGCAAGGGCCTGGTGGACCTGACCCTGCTGGAAGGTGCGGAGAAGGGGTATGAGGAGGCCGTGGCCCAGTTGGGCCAGAGCCAGCGCCTGATCCCCAAGAGGGTCTTCTTCGTGGTGGTCCCGGACAAACTGGTGTCAAAGACGGTGCAGACCATCATGAAGGTGAACCACACCGGCAAATCCGGGGACGGCAAGCTCTTCGTCATGCCCGTGGCGGATAGTATCCGGGTACGCACCGGAGAGAGCGGCGACCTGGTCTTGGATGAAGTCTAATTCTTTGCGCCTTTGCGGCTTTGCGTGAGGATTTTTCTCACGCCAAGACGCCAAGACGCTAAGACGCAAAAAGAAGATTTTTCTTCTGGTTCCCAAGCTGAGCTTGGGAACCCAAATTGAACCCAAGCTTTGCTTGGGGGAGCTTACCGATGCCAAGCAAAGCTTGGCGGACAATGGCGTTCCCAAGCCCAGCTTGGGAACGAGAAAAATACTGGAGAATGCAACATGGCTACCATGCCAGAAGACCTGTTGGTTCTCGACATCAATGCTGAGGAAGTGAAAAAGGAGCTGCTCAGCAAATATCCCACCAAGGTGGCGCGCAAGCGGGCCAAGCAGATCGTCGTCAACCAGGTGGACCCGGGCGGGGTGGTGCCGGAGATTGCGGTCAACGTCCGGACCATCCCCGGCATCATCTCTCAAAGGGGCTGCACTTACGCCGGCTGCAAAGGGGTGGTCTTGGGCCCCACCCGGGACATCGTCAACATTACTCACGGGCCCATCGGCTGCGGTTTCTATTCCTGGCTCACCCGCCGGAATCAGACCAAGCCCCCGGGTCCGGAAGACCATAATTTCATGACCTACTGCTTTTCCACGGACATGCAGGACGAGCAGATCATCTTCGGCGGTGAGAAGAAACTACGCCAGGCGATCCAGGAGGCCTATGACCTCTTTAAGCCCAAGGCTATCGGCCTTTTCGCCACCTGCCCCGTGGGCCTCATCGGCGACGACGTCCACGCGGTGGCCCGGGAGATGAAGGAAAAGCTGGGGGATTGCAACGTCTTCGCCTTTAGTTGTGAAGGCTATAAGGGGGTGAGTCAATCCGCGGGCCACCACATCGCCAACAACGGCATCTTCACCCACGTGGTGGGCCTGGACGACACGGTGAAGGCAGGCGAATTCAAAATCAACATGCTGGGTGAATACAACATCGGCGGCGACGCCTTCGAGATCGAGCGCCTCTTCGAGGACTGCGGCGTCACGCTGATCAGCACCTTCAGCGGCAACTCCAGTTACGAATATTTTGCCAACTCCCACACCGCGGACCTCAACCTCATCATGTGCCACCGCTCCATTAACTACGTGGCGGAGATGATGGAAACGAAGTTCGGCATCCCCTGGGTCAAGGTCAATTTCATCGGCGCCGGGGCCACGGCCAAGTCGCTCCGGAAGATCGCCGGTTATTTCGAAAACCTCGAACTGACGGCCCGGGTGGAGGAGGTCATCGCCCGGGAGATGCCCGCCGTGGAGAAGGTGCGGGAGATCGTTGCGGCCCGGTGCCAGGGCAAGCGGGCCATGCTCTTCGTGGGCGGCTCCCGGGCCCATCATTACCAGGAGCTTTTCCGGGAGATCGGCATGGAGACCATCGCCGCGGGCTATGAGTTCGCCCACCGGGACGACTACGAAGGCCGGCGGGTCCTGCCCTCCATCAAGGTGGACGCGGACAGCCGCAACATTGAAGAACTCCACGTGGAACCGGACCCTGAGCGCTACCGCCCCCGGTTGGCCCCGGAAGGGATCGCCAGGCTGGAACAGGCCGGCATCGAACTTAGCGGCTACGAAGGCATGATGGCGGAGATGGCGAGCGGAGCGTTGGTCATTGATGATATCAGCCAGTTTGAGACGGAAAAGCTCATCGAAATCTACCGGCCGGACATCATCTGCGCGGGCATCAAGGAAAAGTACGCCATCCAAAAGAGCGGCGTGCCCATGAAGCAACTGCACAGCTATGACTCCGGCGGCCCCTATGCCGGTTTCCGGGGGGCTATCAACTTCTACCGGGAGATCGACCGCATGGTCAACAGCAAGGTCTGGAAGTACCTGAAGGCCCCCTGGCAGGAGAATCCGGAACTCGCGGCCAAATACGTTTGGGAATAAACAGGAAGCTCGCTCAGGACTGAAGAGTTTCTCCCAAAAAATAGCTGGAAAAACCGTTCTTCCCTCCCCCTTGAGGGGGGAGGGTCAGGGTGGGGGTGAAAGGGGCTGGCAAGTACATCTTCTTTCCCCCTCCCCCCAACCCCCTCCCACCAGGGAAGGAGAGCAGCGGAACCGAGGATAACACCATGTTACTGAGACATACACCCATGGAAATCACCGAACGCACGGCCTTGACCATCAACCCGGCCAAGACCTGCCAGCCCATCGGGGCCATGTATGCGGCCTTAGGGATTCATAGCTGCCTGCCCCATAGCCACGGTTCGCAGCACCCTGACCCGGCATTACAAGGAGCCGGTAATGGCGGCCACCAGTTCCTTCACCGAAGGCGCGTCCGTGTTCGGGGGGCAGGCCAACCTGCTCCAGGCCATTAATAACATCTTTTCGGTTTATGAGCCGGAAGTCATTGCCGTGCACACCACCTGCCTGTCGGAGACCATCGGCGACGACATCCCCCAGATCATCGCCAAGGCCAGGGATGAAGGCAAGATTCCTCCGGGCCGCCACGTCATCCATGCCAATACCCCCAGCTACGTGGGGTCCCATGTCACCGGTTTCGCCAACATGGTCAAAGGCATGGTGGACTACCTGGCTAAAGCGAACGGCCACAAAGAGAGCCGGGTCAATATTATTCCCGGCTACGTGGAGCCCTGCGATATGGAGGAGATCAAGCGCCTGGCCGGAGAGTTGGGGGTGCCCCACATCATGTTCCCGGACACCTCCAACGTGCTCAACGGCCCCCAAACCGGCCGGTACCACATGTTCCCCCCCGGGGGAGTCACCGTGGAGGAGTTGGTCCTGTCCGGCAGCAGCGTGGGCACGGTGGCCCTGGGACGCCTGGCTTCGGGTCCCGCGGCCCGGGCCCTGGACACCAAGTGCAAGGTGCCTTGCGAGATCCTGGACCTGCCCATCGGCTTGAAGTCCACGGACATCTTCATCGACACCCTGCGGCAAATCGCCGGGGTGACCGTGCCCGATTCCCTCAATATTGAGCGGGGCCGGCTCCTGGACGTGATCACCGATATGCACCAGTATTTCTTCGGCCGCAAGGTGGCCCTGGCGGGAGACCCGGATCAACTCATCTCCCTCACCCAGTTCCTGGTGGACATTGACATGTGGCCCATCCACATCGTCACCGGCACCCCGGGGAAGAAGTTTGAAACCAAGATCAAGGAGATCACCAAGGAAGTGCCGCATCCGGTGAACGTGCGCGCCGCCGGCGATATGTTCCTGCTGCATCAGTGGGTCCGGAACGATCCGGTGGACCTCCTCATGGGCAATACATACCTCAAGTACATTGCCCGGGATGAAGATATACCCCTGGTGCGGTTCGGTTTCCCCATCCTGGACCGCATCGGCCACAGCTATTTCCCCACCGTGGGTTACCGGGGCGGCCTGCGGTTGCTGGAGAAGATCCTGGACGCCCTGCTGGACCGCAAAGACCGGGACGCCCCGGAGGAGAGCTTTGAATTGGTAATGTAAGGGCGGACCCGTGTGTCCGCCCCGGGGTCGACCCAGATCGGCATCAAACCGGTAGCACAGGCTTTCCAGCCTGTGCAAACCGCAGCTAAAGCCTGCGGTTGCCAAAAAAGGATAAATGTCATGAATAAGCCAGAACATCATATTTTCGTGTGTATGAGTTTCCGGGGCCTGGAGCCCAAAGGCAAATGCATCAAGAAAAACGCCGGGGAACTCCTGGGCTATTTGGAATCCGAACTGGCAGACCGGGGTCTCACCAACGTCATGGTCTCCACCACCGGCTGCCTGAAGGTCTGTGACAGCGGCCCGGTGTTGGTGGTCTATCCCCAGGGCTACTGGTACGCCGGTGTGGACGGCGAAGAGGCCATCGACGCCATCCTGGACGGCCTGGAAAACGGCGGCCCCGCTAAAGGGTACTTGATGAGTTGAAGCTGGGGGATGGTCCAAGGACCGCTGGTCAAGTCTGCCATCCCAGGGTGATCTTACCTAAGTCTTAATGCCTTTTCTCCCTCCCCCTTGAGGGGGGAGGGCTGGGGTGGGGGTGAAATTCTTTG
>JACQYN010000072.1 GCA_016208235.1 Deltaproteobacteria bacterium | reverse complement strand
GTGCGGGCCCTGGGAGGCGCGAAGATCGCGGCCATCGGCCCGGCCACGGCCCAGGCCTTGCGGGAGCATGGCCTGGTAGCTGACGTGATGCCGGCCCAGTTCAAGGCGGAAGTGCTCCTGGAAGCCCTGTCCCCCCAGGTCTCGCCCGGAGACAAGGTGCTGCTGGCCCGGGCCCAGATGGCCCGGGAGGTGCTGCCCCAAGGCTTGGTGCGCCTGGGGGTGGAGGTGGATGTGGCCCCGGTTTACAAAGCCCGGCACGTCACGGAGATTCCCCCGGAAGCTCAAGCCGCGTTCCAGGAAGGCCGGGTGGATATCCTCACCTTCACCAGCTCCGCCACGGTGCATAATTTTGTCTTGCTGTTGGGCAAAGAACGCTTCCAAGCCCTGGCCAATGACGCGGTCGTGGCCGCCATCGGGCCCATCACCGGGGCCACGCTGAAGGAGTATGGCATTACCCCCCAGATTCAGCCCCAGGACTTCACCATCCCCGCCCTGGCCGCGGCGATTGTGGAACATTTTAGGAAGGGATGAGTTGGAGGAAGAGCGGGAGACCGTATTTTCCACCGGTTCCCAAGTTCCACTTGGGAACCCGCGTAGGGGCAAAGCTTTTTTGCTGGTTCCCAAGCTTTGCTTGGGAACCTACTTGGTGCAAAGCTTGGCTTTGCCACCTTATCCTCCTTGATGACCTAATTTCCTTTGATTCATAGGTGCCCAAGCAGAGCTTGGGCTAAAAATTTTTGTTCACAAGCGCAGCTTGGGAACGAGAAAAAAAACCATGCCGCACATGTTAAAACAAGCAACGGGGGTTGTTCCCCGGATCGATTATCAAAAAGAGCTCAACCCCGCGCAATATGAGGCGGTGACCACCCTAGACGGTCCGGTCCTGGTCATTGCCGGCGCGGGGAGCGGCAAGACCCGCACCCTGGTCTATCGCCTGGCCTACCTGGTGGAGCAGGGCGTGGACCCCGGCTCTATCCTGCTGCTCACCTTTACCCGCAAGGCGTCCCAGGAGATGCTGAACCGCACGGCCCACCTCATCCAGCAGCCCCTGGGCCAGGTGATGGGGGGCACGTTCCACGGCGTCTGCTATCAATGGCTGCGCCGGTACGGGGAGCGCCTGGGCTATCCCGAGGGTTTTTCCGTTATGGACCGGGCCGACCAGGGGGACCTCCTGAGCATGCTGAAAGAGCGCCTGGGTTTTAAAAACCTCGAGGGCCCCTTCCCCCGGAAGGAGACCCTGGCAGAGATCCTGGGCGCGACGGTGAACAAGAACCTCTCCCTCGAAGAAGTGTTGAACCGGGATTATCCCCAATTCCTGCCGCACCGCCCCCTTCTCCTGCAAATCGCCTCGGCCTACCAGGAGGAGAAAAAGCGCCATTCCCTCCTGGATTATGACGACCTGCTCCTGGAAGGCAGACGCCTGCTCACGGAGCAAGAGGAGGTGCGCCGCCAGTTGTCCGAGCGCTTCCGCTACGTCATGGTGGACGAATACCAGGACACCAACCGCCTGCAAGCGGAGCTGGTGCGCCTTTTGGCCTATACCCACTCGAACGTCATGGCCGTGGGGGACGACTCCCAATCAATTTATTCCTTCCGGGGGGCCAATTTCCGTAACATCATGGATTTCCCCAAGCTCTTCCCCGGGACCCGGATCATCAAGCTGGAGGAAAATTACCGCTCCACCCAGCCCATCCTGGACCTGGCCAACGAAATCATCGCCGGGGCCCGGGAAAAGTACACCAAATGCCTCTTTACCCGCAAAGGCACGGGCCTGCGGCCCCGGCTCTTTAGGCCCGCCAGCGAAAACGAGCAGTCCCGGCTGGTGGTGGCCCAGATCCAGGACCTGCACGAGCGGGGGACTCCTCTCAACAAGATGGCGGTGCTCTTTAGGGCCGCGTTCCATTCCTTTGACCTGGAGATCGAACTGGTGCGGCAAAACCTGCCCTTCATGAAGTTCGGGGGCTTCAAGTTCATGGAGAGCGCCCACATCAAGGACCTCCTGGCCCACCTGCGGGTGGTGGCTAATTTTCGCGATGCCATGAGCTGGAACCGGGTGCTGCTCCTGGTGCCGGGAGTGGGACGCCAGACCGCCAAGAAGTTCCAGGCCAACCTCAAAGAGGGGTTTAGTCTGAAAAAAGCATTGGCCGCGTTGGGCAAGATGCGCCCCCAAGCCGGCCTTAAACCCCTGGCGGAGCTGCTCGTAAGCCTCCAGGACCCGGGCCAAACCCTGGTGGCCCGCATGAATCTGGCTCTGGCCTACTACGAACCCCTGTTGACCCAGCGCTACGACGACTACCCCAAACGACTCCGGGACCTGGAACACCTGCTGACCATCACCGCCCGCTACAAGGAGCTTAGGAGCTTTTTGAACGACCTCTCGCTGGACCCGCCCTCCAGCCTGGCGGACGTGACTTCCCCCACCCACGACTACCTGACGCTCTCCACCATCCACTCCGCCAAGGGCCTGGAATGGGACGCGGTCTTCATCATCTGGGCCGCGGAAGGCCGCTTTCCGGCCTTCTACTCCCTGGAACGGGAGGAGGAACTGGAAGAAGAACGGCGCCTGATGTACGTGGCCGCCACCCGGGCCCGGCGCTATTTGGCTATCCTTTTCCCCACCGTGGGCTATAATAGACAACTGGGCATGACCTATAACAGCCCTTCCCGCTTCATCTCCGACCTCCCTCCCAAACTCCTGGAAACCTTTCGGGTGGAGGTGGAGGAGTGGTGAGGCGTAGGGTGCGTTTCACGCACCCAAAATGGTGCGTAGAACGCACCCTACTGCTCACTGAGGAAAGTCGCCATGACCAAATGGGGACCGGCTTACTTAGAGACGCATCGTCGGGGGTTACTGCAGCAAAAGATTCAGGCCGCGTATGACATCCTGAGCCAGTGTAATCTCTGCCCTCACCGCTGTCTGGTGGACCGGCATCGCGGCGAACGGGGGCTGTGCCGCACCGGGGATCAGCCGGTGGTCTCCTCTTACGGACCCCATTTCGGGGAAGAAGACCCCCTGGTGGGACAACACGGCTCGGGCACCATCTTTTTTACCCACTGCAATATCTACTGCATCTTTTGCCAGAACTATGAGATCAGCCACGGCGGGGAGGGCGAGGAAATCACCCCCGCGGACTTGGCGGCCATGATGCTCTATCTCCAGAAAAAGGGCTGCCACAATATCAACTTCGTCACCCCCTCCCATCAGGCGGCCCAGATCCTGGAGGCCCTGCCCCAGGCCATCGACGGCGGCCTGAACGTGCCCCTGGTCTATAACACCGGCGGCTACGACGCGGTGGAAACCCTTAAGCTCCTGGACGGGGTCATCGATATCTACATGCCGGACTTCAAGTTCTGGGACCCCCAGGTAGCCGTGGAGGTCTGCGAGGCCCCGGACTACCCCGAGATCGCCCGCCAGGCCCTGAAAGAAATGCACCGCCAGGTGGGAGATTTGGTCATCGATGACGCGGGGGTCGCACACCGGGGGCTTCTGGTGCGTCACCTGGTGCTCCCCGACGGCCTGGCCGGCACCAAAGAAGTAATGCAATTCCTGGCCCGAGAGATCTCTCCCGACACCTATGTCAACGTCATGGGCCAATACCGCCCCTGCGGCCGGGCCGGCGACCACCCGTCTTTGCGCAAATTCCTCACTGGCGTGGAACACGGTCAAGCCCAACAACTGGCCCGGGATGCGGGCCTAACCCGCCTGGACCACCGGGAGAAGTTGTTTAGATGGTTATAGAATGATATGTGGGGGGAGGGTCAGGAGAAGGAGTAGCCAGTAAT
>JACQYN010000107.1 GCA_016208235.1 Deltaproteobacteria bacterium | reverse complement strand
TTCCGCGAACTGTTCCACCTGCTCCGGGGGCACGCTGGCTGCGCACAGGGTGCTGGTGTAGCCCAGCTTCCGGGAGGTGAAATTGGCGCCGATGCGGCGGATGACGCCCGCGTCACACATGGCCTGCACCCTGCGCAGCACCTCTTCCTCCGGGGCCCCTACCCTCTTCCCCATCTCCGCGTAGGGCCGGGAGACAATGGGAAAATGGGATTGGATCTCGTTCAGAATGGCCTTGTCCAGGTCGTCTAAAGAGGGTCGGGTAGATTTATGGAATTCCATGAACGTATCATCTCTTAGCAATAAGATTTTACCACAAAGACACAAAGACACAGAGTTTCACAAAGGAAAAGATTGATGCTTTGGCGTGAAACGCCAAAGCATAAAAATTATCTTAGTGCATCTTTGTGCCTTTGTGTCTTTGTGGTAATCTTTTTCTTTATCAGCCCTCCCTCATAAGGGCAAATAGGGTCTTCCCCCAGGACGTCTCCGATCATGGCGTAGGCCCGGGCCCGGCAGCCGCCGCAGACTTTTCTATATTGGCAACTGTGGCACTTGCCCCGGTAGTCGTCCACCCGGCGGAGTTGCTGAAACAGCTCGGAATGGGCCCAAATCTCCGGAAAAGGCGTCTCCCGGATGTTGCCGGCCACCATCTCCAGGTAGCCGCAGGGCTGCACTTCGCCTTTATAAGAGACAAATGCAAAACCCTGGCCCCCTAAACACCCTTTGGTCATGGCCTCCATGCCGTGGGTGGCGGGGCTGATCTTTTCCCCTCGCTCATAGGCGTCCTGTCGCCAGACGCGGTAATATTGGGGCGCGCAGGTGGGCTTGATGAAGAGTTTCCCCTCCTTCTGGCGCTCCAGCAACCAACGCAGGGTTTCCTCGTATTCCTCCGGGCGCACAATTTGGTCCCGGATCTCCTCGCCCCGGCCCGTGGGCACCAGGACAAAAACATGATGGGCCGCGGCCCCGAGAGAGATAGCCAACTCATGGATGGCCGGAAGTTCCCCCCGGTTGGCCCGGGTGACGGTGGTGTTGATCTGAAAAGGCATTCCCACTTCCCGGCAGGCGGTGATGCCGGAAAGCGCGCCCTCGTACGCGCCGGGAACGGCCCTGAGCGCGTCGTGGCTGGCCGCGCTGGCCCCGTCAATGGAGATGCTGAGCCGTTGGATGCCCGCGTCTTTCAGGCGCGCAGCAATGGCCGGGGTGAGAAGGGTGCCGTTCACCGCCATGACCATGCGAAGGCCCAACCGCGTGCCGTGGGCCGCGAGGTCGTAGATGTCGTCCCGGAGCAGCGGCTCGCCCCCGGTCAAGATGACCACCACCTGGCCCATGGTGGCCAGGTCGTCCAGGAGTTTTATACCCTCATCGGTGCTCAGTTCCCCCGGATATGGCCCGGAGCCCGCCGCGGCTCGGCAATGGAGGCAGGCCAGGTTGCAGCGCCGGGTGGTCTCCCAGGCGAGAAGCCTGAGGGGGGGGATTTTGGCAGATGCGGTGTTGTTTGGGTCCATGTTTATCCAGCTTTTAAAAGTTCCAAGTTCCAAGTTCAAGGTTCAAAGTTAAGAGCAAGGCTTAGAGGGAACTTCCTTCTCGTTCCCAAGTTGTACTTGGGAACGAAATTGTGGCCCCAACTCAACCTGGGCGCCTCATCGGCGTTCCCAAGCCGAGCTGGGGAAATAGACGACCTGGAAAACAGAAAACCGCATTAATTCCTTTAAAATTAAGATACCAGACCCTCTCCGGCAAGGCCACCTCCACCATTAAAATTTTCCTGGCGCCAAGGGATTTCCGTAGGTGCGTTTTACGCACCGGATTATCGCGCGCAGGGCGTGCCCTACGAACAATTTTACCGGAGTAAGGGGTATAATACCAAGTCGCAAACAAAAGACAATTTTCTTGTAGGGGCGGACCCATGTGTCCGCCCCGGACTCGGGCGCACACACGGGTGCGCCCCTACGATACTGCGTTTTTTGTTTGCGACTTGGTATAAGTTAGGCTTACGCCCCACACCCCCCTCCCAACTTCCATATTTTTCAATTCAGCCTGGTAGGGCGGACAAGGCTCGCCGTTTAAGGCATACTCCAAACCTTGAACCTTGAACCTTGAACCTTGAACTTTGAACTCAATTCAGCGTCAGGCTTTGGGCAATGCGGTCAAACAGCGGCGCACAGCGCTGAAACCGGGCCTCCAGTTCCGCGTCTTTGATGAGGGATTCCACCCGGCACTGGATGGTGATCATTTTATGCCCCACCGGCAGGAGGTAATTGGTGACTTTCATATGGGCATTGTTTTTAAAATCATCGAAGGAAACAGCTACCCCCTCCTGACCGCCAATTTTTACCGGCCGGGAGGAAACCGCGCAATACTTGCACCTATAGCCCGCTAAAATGCCGTTGAATAGCTCTTTCCGGAACTTTTCCGAGACTAGCGGGGACCGGGGCGGATCAGGGACCACGAACAGGACCACGGATTCCAGGCCCTTACCCTGGCCGCTGGAGAATTTAACCAGGGCCCGGGAACCTTCCGAAGGCTCCTGTTTCCAACCCTGGGGGTAACATAGGCGAAATTGGAGGCCCAGGGCCCGGGGGTGGTTAGCGGAAGAAAACTGCTGGGTCCCCCCCGCGAGTATTTCCTGTTCCCCCGGCCCAGAGGGTGAGGGAAAGGTTTTGGTATCAGCGGACAACAGGGTCCGCGCCGCAGAGGCAGGGTCAAGGCCCGGCGCGGGGCGGTGGCGCAGGTCATAAGCCACTTTACCGGCCAAGACCCCCACATAGATTAAAATTATGATGGCTACGAGACGCCAAATCCTTGGGAAGCGGTGAGAAAAACCGGGCAGCGGGGGGTGGGTTTTTGCCGGGGCTTCCATGCCTTTCTCCGAGTAGGGTTTCCGGTCGCAGGCGCTGACTTATAAATAATCAATCGGCTGGCCCGGACAATACTTTAACTGCAAGCCCGGGTCTTTGGGTTAAAGGAAGCCGTAAAGGTGCTTCCCCAGACCAATCTTTAAGGTCATGCCTTCCCAATGCCCCAACCGCCCAAGTCGAGGCATTTACTTCCGGGAATGGGGATTTATACGGTAATCTCCCCCTGCCCCAGTAGTGTCCGGTAGAGATTTTGCATGAAAGGTGGCAGACTAAAAACGAAAAATGTAGCCAAAGGGCCTTATACCA
>JACQYN010000272.1 GCA_016208235.1 Deltaproteobacteria bacterium | reverse complement strand
GAGGGGGGAATGGGTGGCGGGCACGGAGGCCCGCCCCACCCCAGAAATCTCACCCCCACCCCAGCCCTCCCCCCTCAAGGGGGAGGGAGAAAAGCCCTTAAAACTTATTTGTGACTATCCTGAAGCGATACATAGCAAAAGGGCCGGGAGCCTATCCTTCTTCCCCAGCGTTTACCGCCTGCAAATACTGCCCCAGGGCCATCAGCGGAAAGCAGTCCCGGTAGAGGTGGTAGCGGATCATGAAGTGTCCCGGAAAGCCGGTGCCGGTAAAATACGGCTCTTCCCACCGGCCCTGCAGCGTTTGGGTTTTGAGGAGATATTCCACCCCGGCTTCCACTTCCGGAGACGCGGCCTCCCCCGCGGCTAAAAGCCCCAGTAAGGCCCACCCGGTTTGGGACGCGGTGCTGGGCCCGCAGCCTTCCATCTCTGTGTCCCGGTAACAGACGCAGCATTCGCCCCAGCCGCCGTCTTCATTCTGATGCTCTTTCAGCCAGGATACGGCGCGACGTATATAAGGCTGGCGCAGGTCTTCGCCCATGGCCTTAAGGCCTGCCAGTACCGACCAGGTGCCGTAGATGCAATTGACCCCCCAGCGGCCCCACCAGGAGCCGTCGGCCTGCTGGGTGCGGCGGATAAAGGCCAGGGCTTGGGCCGCGGCCGGGTGGTCCAGGCTGTAGCCGAAGACCCCCATCATCTCCAGGACCCGGCCGGTGATGTCTTCGGTGGGCGGGTCCACCAGGGCCTTGAGGTCGCCGAAGGGAATGGCGTTGAGCCATTCCTTGGTGTTGTCTTTGTCAAAAGAGGCGAAGCCCCCGTTTTTCGACTGCATCCCCAGGCACCAGTCGATGCCCCGTTTGATCTGGAAATGGTGGTCGTCCGGATCCTGCATGCCTTCCTTCAGGGCCACCAGCACCATGGAGCTGTCGTCCACGTCCGGATACAAGTTATTGACGAACTCGAAGGCCCAGCCCCCGGGGGGCAGATCGGGGCATTTTATACACCAGTCCCCGGGCTTGAAAATCTGCATGGACAGGAGCCAGGACGTGGCCTGGGCCATCTCCGGGTGGTCCGGGGGCACCCCGGCCGCGGCCAGGGCCCGCACCGCCAAGGCCGTGTCCCAGACCGGGGAGATGCAGGACTGCAGCCAGGTGCGGTCACCCAGTTGGAGTTCAAAGAACTCCAGGCCCTTAAGGCCCCGCTCCATGACGTCGTGGTCCAGGGGGTAGCTCAAAGAGTGTAGGGCCAGGATGGAATTGAGCATGGCCGGCTGGATGCCGCCCCAGTCGCCGCTCTCTTCCTGGTGCTCCAGGATCCATTTCTCCGCCCGCTTCAGGGCCAGGTTCCGCACCCAGGGGAGGGGGAGGCGGTAATAGAGCTTCAGCAACCGGTCCACCAGGACGAAGACGTTCTCCAGGTGCGGACCCTGAGGCTTCCAGGACACCCGGTGCTTACTGAAAGGTTCGTCAGGGGAGGAAAAGAGTTCCCTCACCCCCTGCTCCGGAGGCAAGGGATAGACCGGGCGGTGGGCCATGATGATCATCAAAGGCACCACGGTGGCCCGGGTCCAACTGGAAAACTCGTAGATGCTGAGCCCGGACCAGGATGGCAGGAGGATGAATTCCACCGGTAAGAGGGGAATGCCGTCCCAACTCACCTGGCCGAACAGGGCCATAAAAATGCGGGTGAAGACCCGGCTTTTCAGCGGCCCTCCCGCGGCCAGGATAAACTGGCGGGCCCGCACCAGGCGTTCATCATGGGGTGGGAAACCGGCCATCTTCAAAGCCATGTAGGCTTCCACGGTGGCGCTGAGTTCGCCGCCGTCGCCGTACCAGATGGACCAGCCGCCGTTGGGCAACTGCCGGGACAAGATATCCGCGGCCAACCTGGGCACCTTGGATTCATCCAGACCCAGGAGGCGGTGCAGCATGAGGTATTCCGCGGTGATGGTGACGTTGGATTCCAACTCGGCCCACCAGTACCCTTCCGGGTGCTGGAGCTTCAGCATGGCCGCCGCGGCCCGCTCCACCGCTTTGCGGAGCCGACCCACAGAACCATTAGCCGTGGCCGCCACCAATTTGGGGCCCACCTGGCTGGATCTCCCCCCCAAGGTTCTCCCTCCCTGGTTCCTTCTAAATCATGATACTATATCATGAAAGCAGGAAAGGCCAAACTTTTTTACGTCCAAAACATTTGGCCCGGCATAGAGAAATTACCTGGAAATTTAGACAATTACACCGTCGTTGCCGGTAAGGGTAGAGGGGAGGCTCGAACTCGCATTTCCCCCTGGCCTGATGATAACCCTCAGTGAGAGCTTGTTAAAAAGGTTAATTTCCTGGGGGGCTGGGGATAGTTGCCATTAGGGGCAAAGGGTATTATAATTACTAAAAAAATGGTGTGGATTCGCTTTTATTGATCGCGGCATTTGACCAACTGCTGAAACTCTGTTATGGGAAACCATATTGATACTATTACCTGACCAACATCCCGGTCACGCCTATCCCCGGGGTTTTTTCGGACCCCGCCATCCTCTAGCGCCGACACCTCCCAGGAGAAACAATGGCCCGAAATAAAGAAGAAGAAGAACAATTGCAAGAAATCGACATTCCCCCCATCCTCCCCTTATTGGCGGTGCGGGACGTGGTGGTTTTTCCCAATATGGTGCTCCCCCTGTTCGTGGGCCGGGAGACTTCGGTGCAGGCCATCGAAGCCGCGCTGGGCCAGGACCGTCTCCTGTTTCTGGCCACCCAGAAAGACCAGACCATAGAGGAGCCGGACCCGGACGATATCTATGCCATGGGCACCGTGAGCCTTATTTTGCGCATGCTGAAACTGCCGGATGGGCGGTTGAAGATCCTGGTGCAAGGCAAGGCCAAGGCCCGGGTCCGGGAATATTTGCGGGAGCGCCCCTACTTCCAGGTGGCCCTGGAAGTGGTGCCGGAAACCCCGGTGGGCGACATTTCCCCCGAGGCTGAGGCCCTGATGCGCAACGCCCGGGAAATGTCCGAAAAGATCCTCACTCTAAAGGGCATCATGTCCCCGGACCTGCTGGCCATCCTGGATTCCATCGAGGACCCCGGGCACCTGGCCGACCTGGTGGCCGCCAATCTGCGCCTGAAGATCGACGAAGCCCAGGCGGTGTTGGAGGAGATGGACCCCATCCGCAGCCTCATCAAGGTCAACGACTTTCTCCGGAAAGAGTTGGAAGTCTCCGCCATCCAGGCCAAGATCCAGAACCAGGCCCGGGAGGAGATGGACCGCACCCAGCGGGACTATTATCTCCGGGAGCAGCTCCGGGCCATCAAGAAGGAACTGGGGGAAATGGACGAGCAGGGCCAGGAGTTGGAGGAATACCGCCTGAAAATCTCCCGGGCCCGCATGCCCAAGGCCGCGGAAGAGGAAGCCCTGAAGCAGCTCTCCCGCCTGGAGCAGATGCACCCGGACGCGGCCGAAGCCTCCATTGTCCGCACCTACCTGGACTGGCTGGTGGAAGTGCCCTGGAGCAAAAGCACCAGGGATAAGCTGGACGTTCTGGAAGCCAAGCAAATCCTGGACGCGGACCATTACAACCTGGAGAAGGTCAAGGAACGCATCCTGGAATACTTAAGCGTGCGCAAGCTGAACAAAAAGATGAAGGGCCCCATCCTCTGTTTCGTGGGCCCTCCCGGGGTGGGCAAGACCTCCCTGGGCCAATCCATTGCCCGGGCCATGGGCCGCAAATTCACCCGCATCTCCCTGGGGGGCATCCGGGACGAAGCCGAGATCCGTGGGCACCGCCGCACCTATATCGGTGCGCTTCCCGGGCGCATCATCCAGGGTCTGAAGACCGCGGGCTCCAACAACCCGGTCTTTATGATGGATGAGGTGGACAAAATCGGCATGGATTTCCGGGGCGACCCCTCGGCCGCGCTCCTGGAGGTCCTGGACCCGGAGCAGAACCACTCCTTCAGCGACCACTACCTGAACGTCCCCTTTGACCTCTCCCGGGTGATGTTCAT
>JACQYN010000271.1 GCA_016208235.1 Deltaproteobacteria bacterium | reverse complement strand
CCCTGGTGGGAGGGGGTTGGGGGGAGGGGGGGGTAGGGCGGCCGTCTCGGCCGCCATGGGTGGCGGGCACAGAGGCCCGCCCCACCGCAGAATGTTCACCCCCACCCCAGCCCTCCCCCATCCAGGGGGAGGGGGTTAAGGCCTTATAATTATATAAGTTAATCCTGGGACTATACCCTAGGACCAAAGGTATCCTTGGCAACTCCCCGGGACAATTCCCGCAGGTAATGGTATTTCAAAAAATTATAGCGGCTGGACTGGAGAGCCAGCCTTAACCCCAACGCGCCTTCCAGAAAGCCCAGTTTCAAGACAAACAGGTTGAAAAAGGTGAGGGCCGGCCGCCAGAGCAGCTCTCCGGGAAAGGGACGGCGACCTGCGTTGCGCATCTCCCGGGCGGCCAGGCGGGCGTAACGATCCTGACGCGCGGCATATTCACTGAGATTATAATAAGAATAATGCTCCAGGGGGGTGTGCAAAAAACCCACCGACCCGGCCACTTCCACTTCTTCGTGCACTTCCCGCTCCCGGAACCGGCCCTGAGAGCGGCGGAAGAGCCGCAGGGTATAATCCGGATACCAGCCCAAATGCTTGATCCAGCGGCCGCTGACATAGTTTTTCCGGGGCACCCGGTAGGCCGCCAGGGGCCCATCTCCTTTTACGACTTCCAGTATCTCTTGCCGCAAACCTTCCGGCACCCGCTCGTCCGCGTCCAGGGAAAAGACCCACTCCCCGGAGGCTTGCTCCAGGGCGAAGTTTTTCGTCCCTGCAAACCCCTGCCAATCGATGCTGAAAATGCGGTCGGTAAAGTTCCGGGCCAACTCCAGGGTACGGTCCGTGCTGCCGGAGTCCACCACCACGATCTCATCCGCAAAGCGCACGGATTCGAGGCAGGGGACGATGTTGGCCTCTTCATTAAGGGCGATGACGGTGACGGAGAGCCTCATGGTCCGTTTTCCGTTTCCCGTTTTCCGTTTTCCGTGCTTCCCATGAAAGTCTTTTGTCTTTTACGGAAAACGGAAAACTGAAAACGGAAAACTGTTATTTCAGGGGTTTGGCCTCTTCGATGAGCATAATGGGAATATCATCCTTGATTTCGTAAAGCAGGCGGCACTTCTCGCAGATGAGGCCGTCGCCTTTCTCATTCAGGCGGATATCCCCCTTACACTGGGGGCAGGCTAAGATGTCCAACAATTCCTTGCTGATGGGCATGACGCCTCCACTTCCAGAAAATTATTAACTACGCGGTCGTAAGCTGGTGGGGCAGGCCTCCATGCCTGCCATGACCATTATTTTGCTCATCTTATCAATTATTGCCTGGCCCTCACAAGGATTTCTCCACTGCGGCCTGCACCGCGTCCGGGGAAAGCGTAGTGAGACACCGGGGCTCCGGGCAACGCCTCTGAAAGCAGGGGCTGCATTCCAGTCCCAGGCGCACCACCCGGTGGCCTTCCCCAAAGGGGCCGGTGCGTCCGGGCGCGGTGGGGCCGAAAATCGCCACTACCCTGGTCCCCAGGGCCGCGGCCAGGTGCATGGGCCCGGTGTCCGCGGTGATCGCGAGCCGGGCTTTTTGCATGATCCCGGCCAATTCCGCCAACGTCGTGCGCCCGGCCAGGTTCCAGGCCTTCTCGTGCATGTGTTCTATTATTTGCGCCGCCAGATGCCGGTCCGCAGCACTGCCGGTGATGACTACCGCTAAGCCTTTCTCCCCGATCAGCCAATCCGCCAGGCGCGCCCAGGAGGCCGGGGGCCAGAGCTTGGTGGGCCACCGGGCGCCGGGATGGAGCACCACGAAGGCGCGGTCCGGAGGAATCAAGGAATCAGGAAAAATCGGCGTCAGCCCCAGACGGAAGCGGGGTAGGGTAGGGGGGGCCCCCAGGTATCGGGCCACGTTGAGGTAACGCCAGACCGCGTGGGCCTCCGGATCGAAGCGCGGAATCCTTTCTGTGAGGGCCAGAGAGCTCAATTCCCGGGTGCGGTCGTAGCCCACCTTCCGGGGGCTTTTGGTTAGGACCACCCACATAGCGCTCTTCAGCAGCCCCTGGAGGTCGATGACCAGGTCGAAGTGGGTAGTGCGGACCCGGCGCATGAGTCGCATCAGGTTCAGCAACTCTCCCCGCCCCACCCTCTGCCCCAGGCGCACCCGGGGCACCGGCCAGACCTCATCCAGGGCCGGGTGTCCCGCCAGGGGCGGGGCGTACGCGGCTTCCACCAGCCAGGTGATATGCCCTCCCGGGAACGCGGCCCTGATGGCCTCCAATGTCGGGAGCGCATGGAGCACGTCTCCGAAGGAGCTGAGTTTGATCAGTAATATGCGGGTCTGATTCCTAATCATTTAAATAATCGGGAAATTAAGAACGATAATAATCCCCCCTTTTCTAAAGGGGGGTAGGGGGGATTTTATAACCGTCTGAAAATCCCCCTAAAAAAAAAAAAAAAAAAGGGG
>JACQYN010000270.1 GCA_016208235.1 Deltaproteobacteria bacterium | reverse complement strand
TGGCCATCGTCGATTTAACCCCCGCTTATGCCCGCCAGGCCAAGCGGGTCTGGCGGGGCCTGGCTCTGCTAAACCGGCAACAAGTCCTGGTTCAGGATGAAATCCTGGCCGAGAAACCTGCCGAATACTGGTGGGCTATGCACACTACGACAGAAGTACGCCTGAGCGAGGATAAAAAGACGGCGCACCTGTCCCAAGGGAAGGCGCGGCTGGCCGCCCGGATTCTTTCCCCCCGGGAGGCCGTCTTCAAGCATTTGCCGGCCCGACCCTTCCCCTTATCCCCCCACCCTCAGGGGCAGGCGGCAAACGGGGCTGTGTCCAAGTTGGCGATCCACTTGGAGAAGGTTCAAGACTTGCGCCTGGTGGTGCTATTGCAGCCGCTGCCTGGCGAGGAGAGAGGGCCACTGCCGTTCTTTGAGGAGAAAATCGTCCCCCTCTCCCAATGGTAATGGGGAAGCCTTCCCAGGCTTAAATCATTTCTTACTTGAGATCTCTGCAAAACGCGTTTTTCGGGAGGGCTGGGGGCCTGCGGCCCCTACCCCCCTCGAACCTTAGCCGGACGCGCCCGGGCGGGAAAAGTTCGGCAATTCCGCGTCTAAAATGATATAAATTTTACTATTATATCCCCATAAAACCGGCAAACTTTTGGCGGTCGCCGGCCGTTCCTTCGCCTACCCGCAAACTTATCGCGCCCAAGGTGCCTATGACTCGAGAAAAACCAGCCGCGGTTTCCCTCTACAAACAGATGGACCAGGGGCTGTCTCTGGACAGCCGCTTTCAGTTCCATTGCCATGCGGGGCGGCCCTGCTTCAACCGCTGTTGCCGCACCCCCACCATCATCCTGAGCCCTTATGACCTCCTGCGCCTGAAACAGTTTCTGGGCCTCACTTCCCGGGAGTTTTTGGAGCGTTACACCCGCAGGGAAATCGAAGAGTGGTCTAATCTCCCCCTGATCTTCATCGACCCTTATCGCCCTGAGGGCGAAGGCTGTCCTTTCCTGGGGGCGGAGGGGTGTACGGTTTATGCCCATCGGCCCGCGGCTTGCCGCCTCTTTCCCATCACCATGGGCAGCCAACTGACGGAGCAGGGCACGGTGGACTACTACTTTTGCCGTCAGCTCGATTATTGCCGGGGATTTGCCGGGGACCGGGAATGGTCCCTGGCCTCCTGGATGGCGGACCAGGGATTTGCGGAGTACCAAGAAGGACGCCAGGGATGGCTGGAAATCCTCTTAAAAAAAGGGCTTCAGGGGCCCCAGGGAGCGGTCGCGGAGCTGCAAGACCTCTTTGCTGCCATCGCCTATGATCTCGATCAATTTCGCCGACATCTTTCCGAGCCTGAGGTTTTCCGGGTGGCCGAGCACGCGGGCCTGGCCCTGGAAGATCTCCAGACGAACGACCTGGCGCTGCTCCAATTCAGCTACCGCTATTTGCATTCCCTCCTTTTTGGTGAAGAGGAGGAATCACCACCCAGGGAAAAATAGGGACACTTCCTATTTTTCTACTCCTCGGTCAATTCCGTCCCTTCTGCGAACCGGGCCGCGCTCTGCACCAGGTCCTGGGGCAGCATGTCCAACTCGGTGGAAAAATACTCGTAGGGGGGGAGATAGCGCAGGACCAGGTCGGCCACGGCCAGGGCCTGGTGGTAATCGCGCCTCCTCTTTGCTTCTTCCCGGTCCTCCTGTTGGCTCCACCAGAACTTGTTGAGGGCAAAGGCCCGGGGATCGGCCGCCACCATGGTGGCCGGGTAACCGTCTTGGCCGATGACCACCTGGAAGAATTTGGGGGAAGCCAACAGGTACTGGAGACTGCCGGCTTCCAGGGGCAGCGGCGCCTTAGCCCCGGGAAGGGTGATGGTTTTTTGTTTTCCGGGGCGCCTGCCCCCGAGTTTCAGCAGGTTCACCAGAAAACCGTCCCGGTTGGCGGCCCGGCACTCCGCGCCCGGCAGCGGGGCAAAGGAGCGGTCCGTCCGGCACAGCACCCGCAGCAGGTCCTCCCAGGACATCTCCCCGGCCAGGGTGAGGCGGCGGCGGGAGGCCGCCGGAAGGTCCGGGGGGTCGGAAAAGTCAAGAAAAACCCCGGCCGCGCCTGCATACGCGTAGATGGCCGCAGTGCCGATGACCAGCAGGTTGACCCCTACCGGGTGTTCCTCCAGGCGGCGCAGGATTTTGGCCATAGCCAGGGGAACCCGGTGGAGCCGGGCGGCGCGGCAAAACCGGCTTTGCTCTTGCAGGCGCAGGCGCTCTCTATGGACGCGGGCGGCTGCCTCTTGGCGCTCCCGGGTGAAGCGGGTGAAGAGCCGCTCCGTGTGCTCCGAACGGGGCCCCAGGCTTTGGCCGTGGCCGAAGCGGTCCCGGTAGCGGTACAGGTAATCCCGGCCCCGGATCTTTTTCCAATGCATGCCGCCTTTAAGAGCGCGGCTCTGTCTGCGGGTTTCCAGATATGCCCGGTAAATCTCGCTCGCGGCCCGGGAGGTCTGGCGCTGCCCCGGGGTTAATTCTGTCAAAGTATAGACCCCTGCCATTTGTTATCCTTCAAATATGTTATATTTAACATATGAAGGATAAATTTTTGATAGTCAATTGATATTTCCTTGCGGATGTCTAGATTTTTAAGATAAATAATTTAGGGGACTTCTCAAAAATCATCTTAAGGAGGCCGGGGGGCGCAGACCCCCTGCCCCCACCAAGCTTCATTTAATAGTCCAAATTTAGGGAGACCAGCCATGAGACCCTCAACCGCCATCGACACCTTGCGCCAGCAGATGCCTTACCACAAGTTGCGCAGCGTCAAAGGGGACCAAGTCCTCCCCATTGACTGGCAGACGGAGTGGGAGCGCTTTGACGCCCGGGAGCTTTTCAGCTTTGACCTGGCCAATATTCCGCCCCAAATGCTGGAAAACATGCGGCGGCGCCAGGAAGTCCTGATGGACGGCAATCAGGCGGCCATCTCGGTGCTGACCCGGGTAGTGGACGGGCTCTGCGGCTATCCCATCACTCCCTCCACCCCCATTGCCGAAAACTTCGCCAAGGCCGCGGCCAACGGCCAGAAAAACCTGTTCGGCACGGAACTCATGTACTTCCAGCCATCCGATGAGCTTTCCGCCATCGCCGCGGTGGAGGCCATGGCCGTCCAGGGAGGGCGTTACGTGGATAACACCTCCTCCCAGGGGCTGCTGCTGAAGACCAAGAATCTCTTTTCCGTGGCCGGCAAACGTCTGCCCGTGGTGATGACCCTCATGGCCCGGGAGGTGAACAAGGGCTCCCTGAGTATCCATTGCGGCCACACGGATTTCTACGCGGTGCGCAATTCCGGCTGGGCCCAGTTGGTGGCTGAAGATAATCAAGAGTTGCACGATCTCCTGCCCATCGCCTTTAAGGTCTCGGAACTGAAGCAGGTGATGCTCCCCACCATGGTTATCGGCGACGGATTCATCAAGAGCCACGCCATCGAAAATATCAAAGAGCTCTCCAACGGCTTTCTGGAGTATTTTCTGGGGCCCCCCAACCGCCTCTACCAGCCGGACTTCGAACATGGGACCTTGACCGGCACTTTCACGGACACCGACCTGACCATGGAGGGGCAGGTGGCCCAGGACCTGGCTTACCGCTTTTTCAAGCGCGGCTTCGTGGCGGCCATGAACCTGATGAACCGCATCCTGGGCACCAATCTCAAGGTGGTGGAGTGCTACCGCACGGACGATGCGGACATGGTCATTCTGATTTTGGGCTCCGCCGCCGGAGTGGTCAAAGATGTGGTGGATTATTACCGGGATGTGAAAGGTTACCGGATTGGCGTGGTGCGGCCGGTCCTCTTCAATCCGCCTTGCTATGAGGAGCTGGCTTACGGGGTGCGCAAAGCCAAGTTCATCAGCGTGCTGGAGCGCGCCGGCACCGCCCATAACCAACTGCTGCTGGCGGATTTGCAGGCCGCGTTGCAGGTGTCCCTGCGCGCGGGCCGGGAAGGCAAAAAAGAGCACCGCATCTACGGCCGGGAAGATATGCCCACCCTCTTCCACGGGGTTTACGGCCTGGGGAGCAAGGACTTCAATAAATACGACGCGGCCGCGGTGGTGGAAAACATGGTCTCCTGCTTTGAAAAAAAGCGGCGCTTCCACCGGGATTTTTACGTGGGCATCGAAGGGCCCCTGACGCTCAGGCCCGCGCCTCTGCCCGGCTATCTGGAGCGGGAGCTGAGCATGACCTTTATCGGCGTGGGCGCGGAAGGGGTGAAGACCGCGCTGGAGTCCGCGGCCCTCATCTATGCCGAAGAAATGGGCACCGGCCGCAAATACGTGCAGTCCGGGGCCCGCTACGGCGCGGCCCGGAAAGGCGCACCGGTCTTTATGAACCTGCGCATCTCCTCCCAGCCCATCCGCAACAGCTCGGAGTTGACCGAACGGGACGTGCTGGTCTTTTTCAATGAAAAATTCCTCTCGGATCAAATCCTCCGGGAATACGTGGGGGGCATCAAGGAAAACGGACTGCTGGTCATCAACACCACCCAGAGCTGCTACGACGTGATCGCCACCTTTCCCTCCCAGGTGCAGGCCCTGATCAAGTACCGGCGCATCAAGCTCCTGACCCTGGACGGCACCAAAGCGGCGCTGCTGCACCTGAACCGGAACCTGCCCGGGGCCGCCATCCTGGGCTTAATCAACAAAGAAATGGGGATTATGCCGGAGAAGGAGTTCGAACGGCGGTTTAAAAAGATCCTGGAGAAAAAATTAGGGACCAAAAAGAAGGAGATGCTGGAAGCCAACATCTCGCTGCTCAAGTATGGCGCGGACCAGGCCTCCGGCCATGTCTCCGAGAAGGCCCCGGGGGCCCAGGCCCTGGACGCCACCACTCCCGTTTATTCGCCGCCGCTGCCGGAAAACTTCGGCCAGGGCCCCGGCACCGCCGGACTCCCTGTGACCCTCTCCGAAAAAGACGAGATGGGGGTCATCCAGCCGGTGAACCTGGTGGAGGACTATCAGGCGCTCTTCCACCGGCGGATGGTGAAGCCCATTTTGGAAGGCAAGAAGGTCCCCTGGGACCGCTTCCTGCCCATTGTGCCCGCGGCCACCAGCCGCTACCGGGACATGAGCTACATCGGCGCCTCCCTGCCGGTCTACGACCCCGGCAAATGTATCGCCTGCGGCATCTGCACCGCGTCCTGCCCCGATTCAGCGCTCTATTCCACGGTCACCGACCGGCCCATCAAGGAAGAGGCGCGGCCCTATTTCAAGGTCTTCAAGAGCCTGCCCAAAGGAGTGCCCTGGGACCGATTCGCCCTGAACCTCAATGCCGATCCCGCGTCCTGCAAGGGCTGCGGGGTGTGCGCCCAGGTCTGCCCCACCGACGCCTTGAAAATGATGGCCAAAACCGACGTCAAGGACACGGACTTCCTCCCCGAAGAATGCAAAGCCTGGGACAACACCATGAACCTGGCCCCCTTTGTGGACCAACTCGCTCTCAACCACCAGGTGCTCTTCGTCCTGTCCAAGCTCTATCCCGGCAAGCACACCCTCTGCCCCGGTTGCAGCGAGGGGGTGATCAACCTGCTCACCTTCTTCGCGGCCGAATCCTTGCGCAATCATCCCCAAGGGATCGCCACCTTCTACCAGGGCCTGAAGATTCTCT
>JACQYN010000269.1 GCA_016208235.1 Deltaproteobacteria bacterium | reverse complement strand
GGTTTGGGGGAGGGGGCAGGGGCCCGCGGCCCCTGGCCCCCTCCCCCAAATTCCTCACCCCACCCGCCGCAGGGCCGCGGCGATGCCCACCCGGGCGGCCCGCCAGGCGGGCAGGGCCGCGGCCAGGAGGCCCACGGCCAGGGAGAGGCCCAGCCCCACCGCCAGGGTCTCGGTGGTGACCTGAAAGACCCCGAAATATTGCATCACCGAGTTGGGAAAAGCCCAGACCACCGGCGGCGTCAGGGACAGGCCCAGGACCCCACCACCCAGGGCC
Source organism: Deltaproteobacteria bacterium (assembly GCA_016208235.1). Taxonomy (GTDB): domain Bacteria; phylum Desulfobacterota; class Desulfobaccia; order Desulfobaccales; family 0-14-0-80-60-11; genus SURF-52. The sequence goes on along the minus strand of JACQYN010000269.1, from coordinate 7,276 downwards.
AGGACCAGGGATTCGCCCATGATCACCCCGGTGAGGAACCGGGGCCTAAAGCCCATGGCCTTCAGCACCGCGTATTCCCCCAGGCGCTCCCGGGCGCTCATGGCCATGGTGTTGGCCAAGACCAGCAAAATCACGCCGATGACCAGCCAGGAGACCGCCCGGATGGCCACAAGAATGGCTTCGGTCATGGCCACGAACCCCAGGTTGAAGGCCTTCTCCGTTTCCGTCAGGGTTTCGGCCAGGGAATTTTTAAAGAGCGCGTCGATGCGCCCTGAGACTTCTGCGGCCAGGTCCGGAGAGGCTATCTGCACCAGAAACCAGCCCACTTTGTCCGCCCGGTCCGGAGCCAGCTTTTTCATCTGTTCATTGAGGTAATCCCAATGGAATAAGAGCATGGTTTCGTCGGTGCTGGGGTCCCGACCCCGGTAAATCCCCCGGATGACCAGTTGATAATCCCCGGGGAAGTAAGTGCCCTTGAGGATGATGCTGTCGCCGATCTTCCAGCCGAAGCGGGCCGTGAGTTTGCGGCCCGCCAGGCAGCCCTGGCGGTCCCGGGTCATAGTCAGCTTCTGATCTTCGGGAATAAGCAGTTCCGGCATCAGATCAAAGTAACCGGGAAGGGATATGGCAAACTGAGGGAAAAAGTGCTTTTTATCCACATAGATGCCTTCAAACCAGTAGGCGTGACCCACGCCGGTGACCCCGGGCAGGGCCCTGATCTTGGCCTCGTGAGACAGCGGCAGGGTGGACATCAGGGACACGGCGTTGCGGGTCACCAAGCGCACCGGCGAGGACGCGTCCACCCCCGCGTACCAGGCCTCCACCATGGTGCGCAGCAGGGCAAAGGCCAGGATGGCCAAAGCCATGCCCACCACCGTGAGCGCAGCCCGCAGGGGATGTCTTAGTACGTTTCTGAGAGTCAACTTAAGCATGATTATTTAGAGTAGTTCAAGGGGGGATAGTGGTCAGTGATCAGTGGTCAGTGGCCAGTGAAAAAAAACTGACCCTTGGCCACTGAAATGCCCCCTCCCCTAAAAACCTCATTGGCGCTAACTTAATGAGTTTTATTAAACAGTTTTATTGAATAATGGTTTTTTTTGTCATTCTGAACGGAGCGAAGCGGAGTGAAGAATCTCGTATTTTCCTGACAAATTAGAGATTCTTCGCTTCGCTCAGAATGACAGGCACTACCGCAATTTATTCGATTTAACCTTAAGTTAGCGCTTATGCCCAAAAACCTTACCCCACTTTCCGCAACGCCGCGGCGATGCCCACCCGGGAGGCCCGCCAGGCGGGCATGGCCGCGGCCAGGATGCCCACGGCCAGGGCTGTGCCTAGGCCCAGGGCCAGGGTCAGCCGGGTGAGGGGAAAGACCCGGAAGTATTGGCCCATTTGGGTCTTAAAAACGTGCACTGCGGGAAAGGTGAGGCCCAGGCCCAGGAGCCCGCCCATCAGGGCCAGGAGCAAAGATTCCCCCAGGATGAGCCCGGCCAGGTGCCGGGGCCGGAAGCCCATGGTCTTCAGCACCGCGTATTCCCCCAGGCGCTCCCGGGCGCTCATGGCCATGGTGTTGGCCAGGACCACCAGGATGACGCCGATGACCACCCAGGAGACCACCTGGATGGCCAGGAGGATGGCCTCGGTCATGGAGACAAAGCCCTGGAGGAAAGCGGCCTCGGTCTCGGTGAGGGTTTCCGCCAGGGAATTTTTAAACATGGCGTCGATCTGGGCGGCCACGGTGGCGGCCAGCTCCGGCCGGGTAACCTCCACGATAAACCAGCTCACCTGGTCCGCCCGGTCGGGCATAGTCTTTTTCAAAGCCTCGTTCAGGTATTCCCAATTGAAGTAGAAACGGCCTTCGTCGATGCTGGAGTCCCGTCCGGTATAGATGGCCCGGAGAATAAAGCGGAATTCGCCTGGGAAAATCCGGCCCTGGAGGATGATGGCGTCTCCCACCTTCCAGCCGTAACGGGCTGCCAACTGGCGCCCCGCGGCCGCGCCCCGCCGGTCCTGAAAAAAGCCGATTTTTTGATCTGGAGGGAGTTGATACTCCGGATAGATCTCGAAATAGTTGGGAATGGACACGGAAAATTGGGGGAAAAAATGCCTTTCATCAATATAGACCCCGCCGAACCAGTTGCCGTAGGTCACGGTCTTGACTCCCTGCACCCCTTGAATCTTGGGGAGATAGGCCATAGGCAGGCGAAACATCAGGGAAATGGCGCTCCGGGTCACCAGCCGGGACGGGGACGCGGCGGACACCCCGGCATACCAGGCGGCCACCACCGTGCGCAACAGACAAAAGGCCAATACCGCCAGCGCCATGCCCAGGACGGTGAGGCTTGCCCGCAAAGGATGCCTGATAGTATTGCGCCAGGTGAGTTTGAGCATGGTGGTCAGGGGCCAGTGGCCAGTTTTTAGTTTTCGGTTTTCGGTAGCACAGGCTAACCAGCATGTGCCAGGCGAAAGTAACTTTACAAATTGCGCACTAAAAGCAGTTATTATAACGACATGTATTTCTTACGTCGCTCTTTGATCCACCTACTATGCCAAGCACTAAACCTATTATGCCCACCCGAATATGTTATATCACACTCGCACCGTCAAGGGGATCAGCGTCGGTTTTTCCGCAGGCTATCTCAAAATTGACTTTGTATTTGAGAATATCTATAGTTATACCAATAATATTGTGCAAAACATCTGGGCCTGGGTGCGCTAACTCTGGAAATTTTAGTCAACTGGCAGCGATCAGGAAGGATACAGAAGTCAGTACTGGAGGATGCCACCATGATCTGCTCTTTTAGCCGAAAACCAAAACCTTTCCGCCAAATTCTGCCAAAATTATGTCTTATCCTTTTCCTTAGCGGCATTCTTCTTACCTTTTCCATCCTTCCCTCTCCCGGCCAAGCCGAAGAGAAGAAACAATTACTTATCTTGAACTCGTATCACCGGGGTTTCACCTGGACCGACCATCAAGTGGAAGGAATCATGGGGGTGCTGGCCCAGAACCTCCCCGAGATGGAACCCCTGGTGGAATACATGGATTGGAAACATTTTCCCACGGCAGAAAATCTGCAAAGACTCTACCAGCTCTATCTTTATAAATATGCCCGGCAAAAAATCGAAGTGGTAATTTGCACGGATAACGCCGCCCTGGAATTTGCGGCAAAACATCAGGCAGCCTTATTCCCCGAGGCTGCTCTGGTATTTTGCGGGATTAACGGCTTTCAGGAGGAAATGATTGCCACCTGCCCCCGGGCGACCGGGGTGGTGGAGGATGTGGACCCGGTCGGCACCATTGATCTGGCTCTTAAGCTCCAGCCGCATACAAAAACGGTGGTGGTCATCTCCGACTCCACGGAGAGCGCCCAGGGAACCAATGAGGCAATCAAAAAAGCCGCCACCCATTTTGCCGACCGGGTAAATATCCGCTTCCTGGTAGGCCTTAGTATGGCGGAAGTCCTGGAGAAAGTGGAGCAACTTCCCCATGACAGCATCATCCTCATGTCCAACCTCAATCGCGACCGCCTCGGCCAGGTTTACAGCCATGAAAAAGCCATTTCCCTGATCCGCGGCCGCAGTCGAGTGCCCATTTATGGCCTGTGGAGCTTTGTTCTGGGCCGGGGCATCGTGGGAGGAAATCTACTCAGCGGCCAGGTTCAGGGAGAATATGCCGCCCGCTTTGCCGCACGGATTCTCTGGGGTGAGGACCTCCGCAATATGCCGGTTATCCGCCAAAGTCCTTGCTTACCCATGTTTGATTATCAACAGATGGAGCGCTTTGGCCTCAAAACTTCCCTGCTACCCCCGGGGAGTCTGGTGATTAATCAACCCTCATCTTTATACCAGGCCTATAAGAATTTGATCTGGGGTGGCTCTGCGGTTATCTTGGTGCTTTCCTTATTGGTGATTGTTCTCATTCTCAACATTGAGAAGCGCCGGTGGGCAGAGAAAGCTCTCCAGGAATCCGAGGTACGTTACCGCTCTCTGGTGCAAAATCTGCCTATGGGTGTCTGGAGGGCTCCTCCCGGCCTCGAAGGTACTTTCCTCTTGGCCAACCCGGCCATTGCCGCCATGTTTGGCTATGCCTCCCCGGAGGAGTTCATAAATACTCCGGCGCCGCAGCTCTGTACCGACCCCGCAGAACATCAGGACCTGGTCGATACGCTCCTGACCCAAGGAAAGGTCGTGGGTCGGGAAATGCAATTGAAAAGGAAAGACGGGACTCTCTTTTGGGGCTCGATCACCGCCAATATGGTGAAGAATAATCATGGTGAATCCCTGTTCATTGACGGCCTCATTGAAGATATTACTCTGCGCAAGCTTCTGGAAGACCAGTTGGCTCAGGCTCAAAGGATGGAGGCCGTCGGCCATCTGGCCGGGGGCGTAGCTCACGACTTCAACAACCTGCTCACCGCGGTTATCGGCCACAGTGAAATTTTGTTGCTGGAGCTGCCACCGGATGAGCCCCTGTCCGAGCATGTCCAGGAGATCATGAAGGCTGCCGAGCGGGGCAACTCCTTGACCCGACAACTTTTGGCCTTCGGCCGCCGCCAGATTTTGCAGCCCTGGGTAGTCAATCTCAATAGCATAGTGACGGACATGAACAAGATGCTCCAGCGTCTGATCGGTGAAGATATCGATGTGGTGCCCATGCTAGATCCCGACTTGGGGCTGGTGAAGGCCGATCCGGGGCAGATAGAGCAGATTATCATGAACCTAACGCTCAATGCCCGGGATGCCATGCCCCGGGGAGGCAAGCTCACCCTGGAAACAGCTAATGTCTACCTGGACGAGGATGATGCCCTGACCCATCTGAAAGTAAAACCCGGCCCCTATGTGATGCTGGCCGTCAGCGACAGTGGCGTGGGCATGGATGCCGAGACCCAGGCCCGTATCTTTGAACCATTCTTTACTACCAAAGAAAGGGGGAGGGGCACCGGGCTGGGCTTGTCCACCGTTTACGGCATCGTCAAGCAGAGTGGCGGACATATCTGGCTATACAGCGAGGTCGGGAAAGGCACCATCTTCAAGATCTATTTGCCCCGGGTGGAAGAGGTCTTCGAGCCCTCCAGGATGCGGGTAGCTCCTGTCATCTCCTCCCTCCAGGGCGAGGAGACTATTCTGGTGGTGGAAGATGATGACTCCCTGCGGGCGGTAATTTCCAAAGTCTTGCAGAGGTATGGCTATGACGTATTAACGGCGGGCAACGGCGACGAGGCCCTGGCAGTCTGCGGCAGCCATGAGGGGCCCATCCACCTGCTGCTCACGGATGTAGTGATGCCCCGGATGAGCGGGCGGGAATTGGCCGAACGCCTGGTCCACCTCCACCCCGAGACCAGAGTGCTTTATATGTCCGGCTATACGGACAACGCCGTTGTTCATCACGGCGTATTAGCGGCTGATCTGCAATTCATTCAGAAACCATTCAAGATCATCGCCCTGTTGCAGAAAGTCCGGGAAGTATTACATACCCAGGACTAGGGGCTATGAGGGCTCTGAATAATACTCGCCTGGGAGGGCAGGGTTGCAAGCTCCCTGGCCCCCTCCCCCAAATTCGCTATCCCATGCAGATAACTTCTCCACGGCCAGAAGACCCACGGTAATCAGCCGTTTTTCGGCCAGGCTTTTGAGTCGGGCTGAGGCGAAAACCGAAGCCCCGGTGACGCGGTTGTTGAGGACCGCGCACGCGCCCCCGGCCCGCAAGGGATACGTGGAAATCCCGGCCAGGGTGAGGTACGCGGACATCTCCATTTCCAGGTTCAGGACCCCGGCCTGGCGGAGTCGGGTTACTTTTTCGGGCTCCTGGATGGGGAAACCCGGCACTTGCCGGGCCTGGCCGCCGTAAAAATCGGCAGTGGTGCAGGTGAGGCCCACGTGATAGGGCGCTTGCAATTCCGCCGCGGCCTCCTCCAGGGCCTTAAGGACCAGGGGGTGGGCTCGGGCTTCGTACTCCGGGGGCGCGTAATGGTTGGTGGTCATTTCGTCCCGGAGCGCCCGGGAGGTGATGACCAGGTCCCCGGGCGCTACCTCCGGCTGCAGCGCGCCGCAGCTCCCCAGGCGGATGAAGGTGGCAGTGGAGACGCACTGCGCGGCCTCAATCACCGCAATGGCGGTGTTGTCCGGGCCGATGCCGGTGGCCATGACGGAGAGGGGAATGCCTTTATAGCTGCCGGTATAGGTGAGAAATTCTCTATTTTGGCGGCGGACGTCCACCTTATCGAAGTAACGAGAAATCTTCCTCGCCCGGGCGGGATCGCCGCAGGTGAGGATATAGGGGGCCAGGTCCCCGGGGCCGCAGTTGAGGTGATAGAAGCGGCCCTGGGCATTCCTGGGAAGTTCGCTGTCAGGCATAAGGTATTTTTCTTCTCGTCCCCAAGCTTGGCTTGGGGACGCCATTGCCCGCCAAGCTTTGCTTGGCATTTTAAAGGTCCCAAGCAAAGCTTGGGTTACATTTGGGTTCCCAAGCTCAGCTTGGGAACCAGAAGAAAATATCCTCTTCAGGTTTGCGAATCATTTTGATTCAGCAACTGCCCCTTGATCAGCCGCCGGATGTGGGAGGCGTGGGATGCGGCTTCCGGGTCATGGGTGACGATGATGATGGTCTTGTGAAATTCCTGGTTGAGGCGGCTCAAGAGGTCCATCACCTCTCCCGCGGACTTGCGGTCCAGGTCCCCGGTGGGCTCATCCGCGGCGATGAGCGCGGGGTCGGTGACCAGGGCCCGGGCCACGGCCACCCGCTGCTGCTGGCCCCCGGAGAGTTGGGCCGGGTAGTGGCGGCTGCGGTCGCTCAGGCCCACCAGCTCCAGGACCAGATCCACGTGCTCCCGGCGTTCGTGGCGGGAAAGGGGCGTGAGCAGCAGCGGCAGTTCCACGTTTTCAAATGCGGTGAGCACGGGAATCAGATAATAAAACTGGAAGATAAAACCCACGGACCGGGCCCGCCAGTGGGCCAGTTGAGCCTCGGTCAGTTGGGTCAGATCCTGGCCCTGGACCAGGAGGGTTCCTGAATCGGGGCGGTCCAGGCCGGCGATGAGGTTGAGGAGCGTAGTCTTGCCGGACCCGGAGGGGCCCATGAGGGCCAGGAACTCCCCGGCTTTGATGTTTAGGGAGATGTCCTGGAGCACCGGCAAAGTCTGGCTGCCCCGGCGGTAGGATTTGTACAGGTGGTCGATCTCCACCAGGGGCGGGGGAGGAGCATCAATGGTCATGTTTCGCAATTATCTTCAATATATCCGAATCTTAAACTCCCCCTCCCTTGAGGGGAGGGGGTTGG
>JACQYN010000268.1 GCA_016208235.1 Deltaproteobacteria bacterium | reverse complement strand
TGGAGCAGGTCCAGGTTGTTTTTCACCACGTAGACCGGCCCCGCGGCCACCCCGGGGCTGGCCACTTCTCCGCCCCGCAGCAGCAAAGGATGGTCAATGGGAGGGGACACGACCGGGGCCTCCCGGGCGGCGGCGGCCATCTGCTTCAAGGGGCGGCTCTGGAGGATAAAGATACGGCCCTGGCCGTCGATGCACCATTCGATGTCCTGGGGCGACTGGAAATGCTCCTCCAGGAGCAGGGCTATCCGGGCCAGTTCCAGCACCTGGGCGTCGGTCAGGGCCGGGGCCTGCCCTTGGGCGTCCGGCTCTAGCAAGATGCCTTCCTCCGGCAGGCAGACCACCTTCTGTCTTTTGTCCCGGATCTCCTTTCTGAGGATACTCAGAGGCTCTTGACGGGAAACCACCCACAGATCCGGGGTGACGGTGCCGTCCACCACTGCCTTGGCCAGGCCGTGGACACCGTTGATAAAAATGGCGTGGCTGCGGATGTCCATGGGGTCCCGGGAATACATCACCCCCCCCGCTACCGCCTCCACCATGGACATCACGCCCACGCACATGGCCACGTCTTCGTCCCGGAGGCCCTTGTGCAGCCGGTAGGAAGTGGCGGTGAGGGCGTATTTGGAAGCCAGGATTTCTTTGTACACGGTGAAGATGTGCTCCCGGCTGACATTGAGCTCGGAGCGGTACTGCCCGGCAAAGGAGGTGTCCACCGCGTCCTCGCCGATGGCGCTGGAGCGCAGGGCTACGCGGAGGTTGGGGGAAAGAGATTTGGGGGAGGGGACCAGGGGCCGTGGGCCCCTGCCCCCTCCCCCAAACCCCCTCCCCCAACCCCTTACATATAGTAAAGAAGGGCACTTGGACAGAAATCGGGGGTGAGGCTTTTGCGGACTTGTAGCATATTTTTCGCAGAGATGGGAAAAGCCCTGATCGATGGCCTCCTCCAGCTGAGAGGGAATTTCCCCGTTAATAATCAGCATCTGGATTTCCGAGCTGGCCCGGTATAGGTCGGAGATGTCATGCATCTCCAGGGCCTGGAGGCGGCGGTTGATTTCGTCCTGGAGGCCGTTATGGGATAAGAAAAGCTCATAGGCCGCGGCCGTGATCACCATTCCCCCGGGCACCGGGATTTGGGGCAGCCGGGATTTAATTTCCCCCAGGTTGGCCATCTTGCTCCCCACTCCGTCGGCCATCTCCTTGGTCACGGACTCCAGGGGCAGAACCAGGTCGGTGAGGGCCAGGGCTTGCCTCTTGGAGAGGAGGTCCTCGATTTTGGCCCGGATGGACGCGAATACCGGCTCCAGGGCCTGATAGCGGTTCCCCGACAGTTCATTCAGGGAGCGGATGAGGGAATAGACATTGACGCAGACCGCGGTGCAGTGGGAGCGGATGAAGGTCATGCCGAAGCTCTGGTTGCCGTGGAACGCGGCCTCCATATCGGTCATGAGCTGGAGCGCAGTATTGTTGGCGTTGAGCAGGAGCTTGAACGCGTGATACTTGGTCCTGAAGGCCGTGCGCAGATCTTCCAAGGAAAGCTCGGGCTCGGGCTTGCCCCCGCTAAAAATGCCTTTCAACCGTTGGAAGATGCCGGCCATTGTATCCGGTTAACCCATTGAATACTTGTCTTTTTAACCGAAAACCGAAAACTGAAAACCGAAAACCGTCTTTAAGGCACTTCGCCTTCTTCCCAGGCAATTTCCTTGAGTCCCTGGCTTGCCGAAATTCTCTTGACGATCTGTCCCCAGGGCAGGTCTTCTTTACTGAGCAATCGCAGACGATAAGTTATGGCTTCCGAAGGAAATTCAACCCTATAATTGATAAATTGAATGGCTATCTGGTAATCGTTTAAGATTGTTTTTATCTGCTCCAGGGGTCTGTCCATCTTGTCGTATTTCAAAGTCAGGATGGTGTGTTCGTCCCGGGGAAAGACGCCCTTGATGCGGCGGAAGCCGTAAAGGATCACCAGGCTGATGGTCACGCTGAAAACCGCGGGCAGCATATAGCCCGCGCCCACCGCCAGGCCCATGCCGGTGACAATCCAGAGGCTGGCCGCGGTGGTCAGGCCCCGGACGGACCCCTTGCCGGTGATGATGGCGCCGGCGCCGAGAAAACCCATGGACGCAATGGCATAGGAAGCGATCCGGGCGGGATCCAGCCGCACCACCGAACTCTCCACTTCCAGATGGCGGTAGAGTTGTTCCATGTGCAGGGAAAGCATCATCAGCAGGCAGGACCCCACGCAGACCAGGATATTGGTGCGCAGCCCCGCGGCCTGGCCGTGGGTTTCCCTCTCGAAACCGATGGCCGCGCCGATGACCGCGGCCAGGGCCAGTTTCCCTAACATCATCTGTAAATCCCACAACTGTAAGTTCCACATTTGCATCACCATTTTCTAAAAATTAACTTGCCTGGCAATTCTGGCATAGCAGAGTACTGATAAAAAATAAATGGGAAATAATATCGTTATTAGTTTTAGTTTGAATTATTAAATGGGAAAATGGCATATTCCGTAACTTCCAGCAGGCGCACGTAACCAGGGGGAAGAGAAATGAATCATGGTTCATCCACAGCCTGTTAACCGTAGTACACGGAAAGCCGTCCATAGTTTTTTTTAGGCATTAAAAAGGTAACAGCTTCCACCCCGGAAATCCCCCGCAAGAAACCACCCGTCATCTGCCTGCAGTTCTGGTAGGTGGGTTTCAGAAAACCGGTTAATAATTAGGTTTGATTTTTTATCCCCCTCTATCCGGCGCGGCCGTGGAAACGGTAAGGTTGCTTTTCCCGAGAAGTTCGGCGACCACCTC
>JACQYN010000267.1 GCA_016208235.1 Deltaproteobacteria bacterium | reverse complement strand
GGTTCCCTTGATGGCCGCGGCCGCAGCGTAGCTGTGTCCCCCGCCCCCCATTTCGGCGAGAACGTCGGACACGTTCACCTCCGGCACCCGGCTGCGGCCCACCACGTAAACCCGGTCCTCCATCTGGGCCAGGGCGAAAAGCACCTGGATATTACCCATGTCCATGAAGCGGTGGGCCACCACCGCGAAGTCGGGGACGTACTCCTGGGCGGTGCTGTGGGCCAGGACCACTTCGATGCCGTTTACGTGGAAGTGGCTGGTATGTTCGAGGAGGTTATTGAGGAGGGAGACCTGCTCCGCGGACATCTCCCGGGAGAGGATCCCGGCCACCACATTGAGGTCGGCTCCCTTCTCCAACAGATAGGCCGCGGCCTCGAAATCCTCGGGAGTGGTGGAGGTAAAGGTGAAGGAGCCGGTATCCTCGAAGATCCCCAAGGCCATGATGGTGGCCTCCTGGGAGGAAAGCTCCAGGCCCTTTTCACGGATGATCCGGGTGAGGATGGCGGTGGTGGAGCCCAGGGGTTCCACCACCTCCAGGCTCCCGTGCACGTCGTCCGGGGAATCCGGGTGGTGGTCGTAGATGTGAATCTCAACATCGCCTGAGGCCGCGGCTTCCGCGTACCGGCCGATGCGGGAGGCCTGGCGGGTGTCCACCAGGATGAGGCGCTTGATTTCCTCCGGCGGAGCCTGCTTCAGGCGGGCGAAATCCAGGAAATAAAAGCTGGAGCGGACGAAAAAGTCCCGCAAACTGCTCTCCTGGGCGCCGGGAAAGACCAGGAGGGCCTGGGGGTAAAGTTTCTTGGCGGCCACCATGGAGGCCAGGGCGTCGAAGTCCGCGTTCAGGTGGGTGGTAATCACCTCCAGGGTGCGGGGAGGAGTGGAGTTTTGTCGGGTCATGGCCGGGGATGGGCCTTCTTATGGACCTCCCGGAGGCGGGCGGCATCCAGGTGGGTATAGATCTGGGTGGTAGCCAGGTCCGCGTGGCCCAGCAGCAGTTGCAACACCCGGAGATTGGCCCCCCGGGAAAGGAGATGGGTGGCAAAGGAATGGCGCAGGGTGTGGGGGCTCAAATCCCGCACCCCGGCCTGGAGGGCATAGCGCTTCAGAATCTTCCAGAAGCCCTGGCGGGAGAGGGGCCCGCCCCGCCGGTTCAGAAAGAGAAAGGGGCTTTCCTTGCCCCCGAGCACCTTGGCCCGGCCCTGGGAGAGGTAGAGGCCCAGTTTCTCCACGGCCTGGGAGACCAGGGGCACCACCCGCTCTTTGCTGCCCTTGCCCCGGACCCGCACCACCCCCCGGCGCAGATCCACCTGCTTGAGGGTGAGGCCCACCAGCTCCGAGACCCGCAAGCCAGTGGCGTAAAGGACCTCCAGGAGCGCGCCGTCCCGCTGCCCCCAGGGAGTGGCCGGATCGGTGGCGGAGAGGAGCATAGCCACTTCCTGTTCCCCCAAGACCTTGGGGAGTTTCAGGGGCAGGCGGGGGGAGTCCAGCAGTTCCACGGGGTTGGCGGAGAGCTTTTCCTCCCGCAAGAGGAAACGGAAGAACTGCCGCAGGGCCGACAGCCGCCGGGCCCGGCTGCGCGCAGACAGCCCCCGGGCTTCCAGCGCGGCCAGATAATTCTGGAGGTCTTCGAGAGAAACTTCTTCCCAGGCGGTGCGGGCCAGGGTGTACAAAAATTCCCGGAAGTCCTGGAGATCGTGGGCGTAGGACTCGAGGGTCAGGGGCGCCAGGCCCCTTTCCGCGGCCAGGTGGTGGTAGAACTGCTCCAGGAGCTCGTCCAGATAATCGGGCCCGGCCTGGAGCAATTCCGAGAGCAAGGCCTTGATTTCCGATTTGCTCAATACCTGGGAAGGATTCTGGAGGGAGGCGGGAGCGTCGAATTGCTCCAAAGGGTTGCGGGCGATCAATTGTTTCTGGAACAGAAAATGGAAGAAATGCCGCAGTGCCGTGAGACGCCGGTCCAGGCTGCGCACCGGCAGCCTTTTTTCTTCCAAATCCTTAAAATAATGTTGAAAATCCTCAAGGGTCACCGCGTCCCAGGAGGACCGGTCCAGGCCGTGAACGAATATCCGGAAATCCCGGAGATCGCCGGAATATGCTTCCAGGACCGGGGCCGCCAGTCTTTCTTCCGCCTGCAGATGGTGGTAAAATTGCGCCAGCGCGGTGTCCATGGATTGTATCCGCTTATTTTTCCAAGTTGATTATACCCTGAGTCGGGGAAAAGTAATAGCCGGAGGGAGCATTTTGGGGGAATGGGAAGAGAGCTATCTTCTAGGGTGGCGCTTCATTATCACCACGACATCTTTAAAACCGCGGTTTTTAACCCCCCCCTTTTCTAAAGGGGGATAGAGGGGGATTATATAACCGCTTAATAATCCGCCTAAATCCCCCTTTAAAAAAGGGGGACTTAAGAAGCAGTTTTCCTTCTGGTTCCCAAGTTGCACTTGGGAACCCACTTGGCGCAAAGCTGTGCTTTGCGAAATATTTCAACTGGTTAATTTCTTTCTGCCGTTGAAATCCTTATCTCCCCAAGCTAAGCTTGGGGTCAACTGGCGTTCCCAAGAGCAACTTGGGAACCAGAAAAGAAACCCTAACCCGGGATTTTTTTCATGACCCAGATCATCTACGGCCGCCATCCAGTCCTGGCCGCGTTGCGTCAGGCTGACTGCCACCTGGAGGAGGTGGTTATCGCCCAGGGGACCCAGGGGCATTGGCTGGGGGAAGTGCGCCGCCTGGCCCGGGCCTTAGGCGTGCGCGTCCGGGAGTTGGAGCGCCCGGCCCTGGACCGCCTGGCGGGCACTTCTCACCATCAGGGAATCCTGGCCCGCCGGGCCACCTATGCCTACAAATCCGAAGGCGAACTCCTGGATATGGTCTCCAGCCTGACGGCGCCTCCCCTACTGGTGGCCGCAGACGGCCTCACAGATCCCATGAACCTGGGGAACTTAAGCCGTAGCGCCCTGGCCGCCGGGGCCCACGGCCTCATCATCCCCAGGGAGCGGGCCGCGGGGGTGACGCCCGCGGTCCTCAAGGCCGCGGCCGGGGCTTTGGAATTTCTGCCCCTCTTCCGGGTGACCAACCTGGCGGACTGCCTGAGGCGTTTGAAAGAAGCCGGGCTAACCATCATCGGCAGCGACGCCCGGGTGGCAAAGAACATTTATGATGCGGATTTAACCGGACCCTTGGCCCTGGTCATCGGCAGTGAAGACAAGGGGATGCGCGCCAGGGTGCGGCAGCAATGCGACCTGGTGGTGGCCATTCCCATGGCGCGGCAGGAGGTCGGCTCCCTGAACGCGGCCGCGGCCGGCGCAGTGGTCCTTTTTGAAATCCGGCGCCAGCGGTTGGGGAAAGTTCCAAGTTCCAAGTTCCAAGTTCCAAGTTGAGACCTTTGCGAAAGTCCTCTCAACTGTCATTCTGAGCGAAGCGACCGAAGAATCTCAAGATACGAGATTCGAAACGAAGCTTCGCTCCGTTCAGACTCATCTTCGACAGTTGGAAGTAATTTTCAAGTGTTTTTGAAGCATAAGTTATTGAAATTATTAGAAGCGCTTCTATGTAGTTTTTAAAATGTAGTGGCCAACTATATTGATTTTCGGTTT
>JACQYN010000266.1 GCA_016208235.1 Deltaproteobacteria bacterium | reverse complement strand
TCGGAAATCTGCGCCAGCAGGCGGAAGCCCCGGTCGGTATGGGCGATCTCCCGGCCCCGGAAAATCACGGAAATTTTGACCTTGTCCCCTTCGCCCAGAAAGCGCCGGGCGTTTTTCATCTTAAAGGCCATATCGTGTACTTCGATCTTGGGCCGCACCTTGATCTCTTTCACCTGGATGGTGGTCTGCCGCCGCCTGGCTTCCTGCTGTTTTTTGCTCTGTTGATACTTATACTTGCCATAATCCATGATGCGGCACACCGGCGGATTGGCCTGGGGAGCCACTTCCACCAAATCCAGGTTGGCCTCCGCGGCCATGGCCAGGGCTTCCTTGACGGGCATGACGCCGACCTGCGCCCCGTCAGCCCCGATCAACCGGATTTCGGGAACCTTGATCTGTTCGTTGATTCGCACGCGCTGCTTCTGGATGGCCGTCACCTCCTGGATTTATGGGAACTTGGCAGGAGTAGGAATTTTACCTTCCTCCTGTACTCGGTTAATAAATGTATCTACCGGAATATCTTTCCACTCCGTTCCATCCCGCAACCGGGGCGAGAGGGTGCAGTCCGCGGCCTCCCGGTCGCCGATGATCACCATGTAGGGGATCTTCTGGAGTTGGGCTTCCCGGATCTTATAGCGCAGGGTTTCCGGGCGGCTGTCCAGCTCTACCCGCAAGCCTGCGCCCCGCATCGATTGATGCACCTCCTGGGCGTAAGCGTGCACCCGGTCGGTGATGGGCAGGAGAATGGCCTGGACCGGGGCCAGCCACACCGGGAAGGCCCCCGCGTAGTGCTCCACCAGCACGCCCATAAAGCGCTCCAGGGAGCCCAGGACCACCCGGTGGAGCATCACCGGGCGGTGGCGCTGGCCATCCGCGCCCACGTAGGTAAGGTCGAAGCGCTCCGGCAAGGTGAAGTCGCACTGAATGGTGGCGCACTGCCAGCGGCGCTGCAGCGCGTCCTTCAGTTTGACGTCGATCTTGGGGCCGTAAAACGCGCCTTCCCCCTCGCATATGGAGTAAGGTATACCTTTGGCGTTAAGGGCGTTGTTCAGCGCGCCGGTGGCTAACTCCCATTCCGCGTCAGTGCCGATGGACTTCTCCGGCCGGGTGGAAAGCTCCACCTCGTACTCGAAGCCGAAAATGGTCATCACCTCAAAGACGAAATCCAGCACCCCCAGAATTTCGCTCTCCACCTGTTCCGGCGTGCAGATAATGTGGGCGTCGTCCTGGGTGAACTGGCGCACCCGGGTGAGGCCGTGCAGCACCCCGGAGCGCTCGTGGCGCATGACCGTGCCCAATTCGAAGAAGCGCAGGGGCAGTTCCCGATAAGAGCGCACCTGCGATTTGTAGATGAGCATGTGGGCCACGCAGTTCATGGGTTTGACGCCGTAAAGGGTCTCTTCCACCTGGCTGAAATACATGTGGTCCCGGTAGTTGTCCCAATGGCCCGAGCGTTTCCATAGGTCCGCCTTGAGCATCTGGGGGCCCATGACCATCTGGTAGCCCCTCTTCTGATGCTCCCGGCGCTCGAAATCCTCAATGATACTGCGCAGCACCGCGCCCTTGGGGAGGTAAATCACCAGGCCCGGCCCGGCTTCCTCCTCAATCAGGAACAGCCTTAATTCCCGGCCCAAACGGCGGTGGTCCCGGCGTTTCGCCTCTTCCAGGAGTTCCAGGTGCCGGTTAAGCTCCTCGGGGGTGGGGAACGCGGTGCCGTAAAGCCGCTGCAGCATGGGCCGGCGTTCGTCTCCCCGCCAGTAAGCGCCGGAGACCCCGGTGAGCTTGACGGCCTTAAGATAGCCGGTGGAGGGCACGTGCGGCCCCCGGCAGAGGTCCACGAAATCGCCCTGGCGGTAGAGGCTGACCTTATCTGCGGGGATATCCTCGAGAATCTCCACCTTATAGGTCTCCCCCTGCTCCTGGAAGAGCTGCACAGCCTCTTCCTTAGAGACTTCCCGGCGCTTAAAAGGAAGGTCTGCGCCCACCAACTCGGCCATGCGGGCCTCAATCCGGGCCAAATCCTCCGGGGTGAAAGGCTCCGGCACATCGAAGTCGTAATAAAAGCCCGCTTCAATGGCCGGGCCGATAGCCACCTTCACTCCGGGAAAAAGAGAACGGACCGCTTCCGCCATCACATGCGCCGCGGAATGGCGCATGATCTCCAGTCCCTGGGGAGAATCCAGCCAAACTGGGGCCACGGTGCAGTCATGGTCCAGGCTCCGGGCCAGGTCCAGTAACTCCCCGTCCACGCTGGCGGCCACCGCCTGCCGGTCCGTGGCCACGCCCAGGTCTTGAAGGGCTTGGGCCGCGGTGATGCCCTCGGGTTCTTCCCGGGTCAGGCCGTGGTCCAAGGTGATTTTGATCATCCAGCTGCCTCAAAAAAAAAGGCATCTCGGGCGTCCTAAGGAGCTCTCCCTGATGCCGTTCGTTATTTACATAAGGTTCAAATTCACGGATGCTGCCGTGCTACTCCTCAATCCCCCAGCCGGATTTCGTCCTCTGAGTGATAATTCAGCTCATTATTTCGCATAAATACCGGGGCAAGTCAAGTATTTTTACTTTTTTTAAAGCGCTGCAGAAGGGATTTAAGAAGGAGCCGGGGGAAGGGTGAAAAAAAAATTTACCACGAAGACACAAAGAGCACAAAGAGACCCAGAGAGATAATTTCCTTTGACGCCTTAGGCGTCAAAGGAATTAATTTCTCTGTAACTCTGTGTCCTTTGTGTCTTTGTGGTAAATATTTGTTTTTTTCCTTTTCGCGCAGGGTCTCTTTTGCACGCCAACATCACCCTGGACTTGACATGATGAAACCGCTACAGTAAATGGATACCAAAAATTTTAAAGCAAAAATTTGTCGAGATGTGCTGATGTTGCTAATTTTTCTGATATTCTTCGCCGCGGGCTGGTTCTGGCCCGGACTCCTGGGCG
>JACQYN010000060.1:3329-22569 GCA_016208235.1 Deltaproteobacteria bacterium | reverse complement strand
GATGGTCAGGGCGGGGCAGCGCCGCCTCTTATCAGAAAAGGGGGTATGATGAAGCCTTACTACAAAGAGGGAGTGCTGAAAGACGGCAGCCGGGTAATTCTGCGGCCCATGGTGAAGGAGGATCGGGAGAAGCTGCTGGAATTCTTCCGGGGCCTTGACGAAAGAGACCTGCTCTTCCTGCGCAGTGATGTGCGGGACCCGGCGGTCATTGATCGCTGGGTGAACAATATCGACTATCGCCGGGCCTTTCCCCTGCTGGCCGAAGCCGACGGCCGGATCGTGGGCGACGGCACCCTGCACATGCGCCAGATGGGTTGGAAACGCCATCTGGGCAACGTCCGGGTAGTGGTGGCCAAAGACTTTCAGAACCGGGGTCTGGGTACTCTCCTCATCAACGAGCTCGTGGAGCTGGCGGGAGAATTCGGCCTGGAAAAGCTGATCGCGGAGATTCACCTGCAGGCCCACAGCGCGCTGACCGCGTTCAAGCGCGCCGGCTTCTCGGTAAAAGCGGTCTTCGAAGACCTGGTCAAAGACTTAACCGGCCGCAGCAGCGATCTGGTGGTGATGGTTTGCGACGTCCAGGGTCGGGACCGCCGGTCTCCGGAAGCCTGAGAAAAACTACCTCATCTCCTCTTCCTTATTTCCGCAACCGGGGCTTTGGCGTAGGTGTCAAATAATTGTCAAAGCCCCGGACCCGCATCTGGGAATCAAGTAGAATCCGGAAATTCCGATAAATTGTCCAGGCGGCTTTTAATACCGTTTTTCGTTTTTCGTTAATAAAAGATCAGGATTCGTTTTTAAATGCAACCACCTCAATCTGTAACTTATTGACAAACTTATTTATTTTAACCAAAAACGAAAAACCAAAAACCAAAAACGATATAAAACTGTCCGGGACGGACGCCGCTCCGCCTCGGATGGAGGTTGGCCATTGACATTTGCTGATTTGGGCTTCTGGCTGAGAAATAATGCCCCTTTGCTCCTGCCGCTTCTGCTCTCCCTCTGGATGGCCTGGGGAGACATCAAGACGCAGCGCATCCCCAACTACCTCACCCTGGGCGCCGCGGTGTCCGGCCTGGGCTTCCAACTGGGTCTCCATGGCTGGGGAGGCCTTTGGTCCGGATTTTTCGGCCTGATCCTGGGTTTCGGCCTCCTCATCATCCCCTACCTCCTCCAGGGCATGGGTGCGGGGGATGTCAAGGCCCTGGCGGCTTTGGGGGCCTGGCTGGGGCCCTGGAACACCCTCTTTCTGTTCGTTTACATGGGAATCTGCGGCGGCCTCCTGATCCTCCTGGTCCTGGTATGGCGAGGAGACCTGTGGTCCCAGATGCAGGAAGGCTGGAAGTCGTTAAAAAACCTCTTCCGCCGCCAACCTCCGCCGGAAAAGCAGAAATCCCCTCGCACCCAGCAGCGGATCCCCTATGCCGCGGCCTTAGCCCTGGGGATGGCGGTTCTCTATTGGCACGGCCTAAGATATTGATAAAAGTGTCGGAAACCTGACTATGGTCAATAATCTTGACGTTATGCCACCATCTTTGGAGAACCGGGAGTAAAAGAAAAAAACAGATCTACCAGCCTCTGATTCCGGCGGGGAAACGGTGAAATTCCCTCTCCTCCCGGGATCGGCAACATCCCTCCACCCCCCCTTTGATCCTTTGGCCCGAATCTTGAATGATCTTCCATCGGCATAGAAAATAATCACCGGTTTTTATCTTTGGTATAATCTACTGAAACTAATGGAAATATAAAAAAAACGTCTGGAGAGACGCAGCCAGCGAGAGAGAGATTGATAATAAGACTATCCATCATAAACCATATTATTAAGCGCTATTATGATCCTGCAAACTAAGACTCCGTCTGGGCCAACGTCTTGCCGCACCCGCAAGGGAAGGAGCGGTCATGTCCGGCTGGCCAACAATTTTTACAATCCTGAGTCACCTGCCTGCCGTATCGGAAAAGCATTGCCACCGGGTTTCTTCATCTCCAAAATGATGACTTTGCCTCTTAAAAGGAACCCGGAATCCCAACCTGGTTGTCATTCGCATGGCGACTCCGGATACCTGACCCTCCATTTCTGGTCTTCTTTCCATCACGGACAGCGAATGTGGGAGAGAAATATTCCGGCAGTGAATCACTTCATCAACGGGCAGATTATCTGCAGTTGTCACCTGGATTCGAAACGAGAAATGAGAATATTCAATTTAATTTGAATATATTTTTAAGTTCAATAAATTAATTGACATTTATTGATTACTAAAATTAAAATGGCATAAAATTTTCATAAAGTTGTTTTTTAAAATAAGCCAAAAACCTAGAAATTAATTTAAGGAACGCTGAAGATGATTAAAGGAGCCAGCCTGGAGTGGAAAGCCGCCACGGCCAGGTTATTGGGGGGGGTTCTCCTGGTAATCAGCATGTGTCTCTGGTCCGGAGGGGGTCCGGCCGACGGCGCCGACTTGCTGGATAAGGTCCGGGACCAGGAGATCAAACAAGTATTGCGCCTGCGGGTGGGGAGTTCCAAGGTGATTAAGACTCCTTTCCCGGTCACCCGAGTGTCGGTGGGCAACCCGGAGATTGCCGACATTTTAGTGATTTCCGAGCGGGAGATCTACGTCAACGGCTTGGGGCCCGGGGTGACCAATATCACCCTCTGGGGCCGCAAACGCTTCACGTCCACCTCGGTGAACGTGGAAATCGACATCTCTCTCCTGAAAGAAAAGCTGCACAAGATTCTGCCCAAAGAAAAAATCGGGGTGGAGGCCGCGGGCAACTCCGTGGTGCTCTCCGGGGAGGTCTCCAGCGCCGCGGCCCAGCAGACTGCCATAACCATTGCCGAAGCCTTTTTGGGGATCAAGTCCGGCGGGGGCGGGGCAGTGGAAGATCCCCAGGCCAGTAAGACGAACATATCGACGACGGGGTCGGGAGGAGGGGCGCCCCCCCCGGCAGCTGCAGGGGGAGCTGCCGGCTCCCAGGAAAAGGGCAGAGTGATCAATCTCATGCACGTGGGGGGCGTGCAGCAGGTCATGGTGGAGGTGCGCGTCGCCGAGATCCAACGTAACTTGGGTCGGCAGATCGGCGTCAACTTCGGCGCCACTGACCGCCAGGGAAACTTCGGCATCAGTTTTCTGGACCGGATCACCAGCATCCAGTCCTTTACCCGGGGCTTCAACAGCACCAACATAGGTCTGGCGTTTTCTAACGCCATCAACGCCGCGGCGGGCTGGAAAACCGGCAGCGTGTTGTGGACTGCGTTTTTTAATGTCCTCAAGCAACAGGGGTTGGGCCGGATTTTGGCAGAGCCCAATCTGGTGGCCACCAGCGGCCAGGAGGCCTCCTTCCTGGCGGGCGGCGAATTTCCGGTGCCGGTGCCCCAACCCGGAGCCGGTGGTTCCGTAGTCACCATCGATTGGAAAAAATTCGGGGTGCAGCTGGTCTTTACCCCCGTAGTGTTGGATGAGGGCAAGATCGCCCTCAAGGTCGCGCCTACGGTCTCGGAACTGGATTTCACCACCGCGCCGGTGATTATCGCGGGCCTCCAGATACCTGGTCTACGGGTACGCAGCACCGGCACCCATGTGGAGGTCAAAGACGGCCAGACCTTCGCCATTGCCGGGTTGCTGTCCGATAGCCATCGCAACGCCGTTAGTAAGTATCCTATATTGGGTGACATTCCCATCATCGGCGACCTCTTCCGGTCCGCCAGTTACCAGAAGAACGAGACTGAACTGGTGATCCTGGTGACCCCGCGGCTGGTCAAGCCGCTGACCACCACCGCGGTCCGGCTCCCCACCGATAAATACGTTGAACCCACTGACTTTGAGGCTTATTTCCTGGGGGCCCTGGAAGGGCGCACGAAAAAGAACCCGGCCAGCCCGCCTCCCGTTCCAAAGTTACCCGACGGCTTCGGACAAAAGCCGCTGCAATAACCAGGGGGAGCTAGAAATGAACCAACGGATCTCAGGACCGCAAAGACAGCTTTTCACGATAATGGTTGGCCTTCTTTTCGGGATGGCTCTGCTGGGGTTCGCGGGATGCGCCTGCTCCGATGGCGTTCCCCGGAATATGGAAGCGGACTACGGCCGCTCCGTGACCAACGCCCGGTTGGAAATGATGGTGACTCCGCCGGATGCGGTGGACGCCAAGCCACCTTTGGGAATGCAGCCCCAGGCCGCAGCAAACGTCCAGGGGAAATACGAAAAGAGCTTCAAGGACAAAGAACCACCGAAGGTCATTAACCTGCAATTGCAGTAGAGTCTGTGAGGTTCTTGCCCTGGGACCGAGGTGATAGAAAGGCCGGATGACGTTTTGCATCTCTCGCCCTTTCTCCCGGCTGGCGGGACCAAGGGCTTCCAGGTTAACGGGCCGCAGACCGCGGGCCTTTACCGGGTTGATTACGGAGGGAGAAGCAGTGGATAATCACAGGACTGGGGGAACCGCTAAGTTCCGCGCCGCCGCTATTTGGGGCATCGGGGTTTTGGTGGCCATAGTGCTCTGGGGCGCCGGCTGTGGTCGCACCTCGTCGGAGTACGGCCAGTTTCCTCCCAATGCCGAAGGCCTTTCCCTGGCGGGATTACGGCTTCCCGCGGGAGACACCACCCGATTGTTGCGCAATGCCCATTATCTCAAATTGATGGGACGTTCGGAGCTGGCCTTAAGGGAGCTGGAAGCCGCCTACCAGCAGGACCCCACCAATATCCGGGTCCTGAATGCCTTGGCTCTGGCCTGCGACGAGATGGGAGAATTTAGCCGGGCCCAAAAACTTTATCACGAGGCTCTGGCCCTGGACGTCTCCAACCAGGCATTAAACAACAACCTCTGTTTTTCTTATTACCTGGCGGGCCAATGGGATAAGGCCGAAGCCTGTTTCCGCCAGGCCTTGACCCGGAATCCCAACAATATCATGGCCCGTAACAATCTGGGGCTGCTCCTTTGTCGCCGCGGCCGCACCGAGGAGGCGCGCCGCCTCTGGCAGGAAAACGAAGGCGAAATCGCGGCCCAGAAAAAGATGCAGCAGGTGATGGTGGCTTTAGGTCTCGGGGAGCCCTCTCACTACGCCCAGCTCCCGCAGTCGCCCCCGGTTGCCGCCGCTCCGCGGCCGGAGAACTCAACTCCGCCGGCCCCGGTGGCCCAAGATACCAAATCGGCCAAGGCGCCTTGGTTGAGCCCTCCGGAGCCCAAGCCCCAAGTCCCCGCTGCGCCTCCGGCCAAAGCCCAGGAACCCCTGAAGCTGGCTGTCAATCCTCCTCCTGCCGCCCAACCGGATAAGAAGACCCCGGCCCTAATAGCCGCGGCCAAGCCTGCCCCTCCCCCGGAGGCGGCCCCCGCAGTCAAGAAGCAGAGCGAACCCGTTGCTCCTAAACCGGCGTCTGCTCAGACTGCGGCACAGAAAAAGCCTGCGCCTCAAGCCGTAGCCGCGCCTCCCACCAAGGCCCAGTCTCCTCCGGCGCCTCCCAAACAGGCCGCGGACTTTGACAAGAAACCCGCGCCGGCCAGCACTCCGCCGCCTCCGTCCAAGCCCGGAAAGATCAAGTTGAGCGCCCCGGCGGCCCCTAAAATGCGCGTAACTGCGGAAAAGCAGGCCCAAAGCGGCATAGAAGTGTTAAACGGCAGCGGTGCTTACAAATTGGCCCACCAGACCCGGACCCTGCTCAAAGAGGAAGGCTTCAAGGTGGTGTCCATCGGCAATCATCGGGATTTCGGGGCCGAAAATACGGTGATCTATTATCGTCCGGGAACCGAAGAGGTGGCCCGGACTTTGAGCGCCAAGTTCTTCCCCAAGTCCCGCCTGGAAACCGGAGAAAAGTTCGCCAAGGATGCGGACATCAAGATTATCCTGGGGAAAGACGCCGTGACGCCTTCTGCCGTGGCCGAGGAACCCGCGCCTGCGGCTGAAAAGATTGCCGCCAATCACCCGGTTCCGAAACCGGCGCCCGCGTCCGCCCCGGCTCCGGCTGCGGCCCAGGCCAAAGCGCCAGCCCCTGCGCCAATGCCTGTTTCTTCTGCGGCCACCGCCAAAGCCGTTCCCCAGGAACCCCGGGATCGTCCCTATTTGACGGCCTCCGAATTGGAGACCATGACCATCGATATCCGCAATGGCACCCCCGTGCCGGATCTGGCGCGCAAGACCAGGTCCATGCTGGCCCAGGAAGGCTTCAACGTGGTCCATATCGGCAATCATATCGATTTTGGGGCTGAAAAAACCATAATCTTTTATCGTCCCGGCGCCGAAAAAATGGCCCGGAATCTGAGGGCTAAATTCTTCTCCAATTCCGCCATGGAGCAAAGCGCCAAGCTCTCTGAAGACGTGGCCGTGAAATTGCTCCTGGGGAAAGACCTGCTGCAACGCACCGAAACTATGGCCAAATTGAACGACTGAGAATGACTATGAGGCTTCACAGGTTACTGCTACTGGCGCTCGTGCTGGCTTTGCCCCTGCTGCTGGCGCAGTGCGCGGGCAAGCAAAGCCCAGACAGCATGCGGAAAGAATTAATGAAACGGGAAACCGCCCTGGCAGCCGCGGACGCGGAGTGGGAAAAGAAACGGGCCAAGGCTGCCAAGGCGGGCCAAGAGAACATGCCCCTGGACCGCCTGGAAGCCATGGGAGAGATGTCTTTGCAAAGCAAGGACTATGAAACCTCCCTGATCAATTTTATGGAAATCCTCAGACAAAATCCCACCCGTCATGATATTCGCTACAAGGTGGGGGTCGTCTTTTTACTCACCGGGCAGATGGAAGAGGCCCGGCAGCAGTTTGCCCTGGTGCTGATGCAGCGGCCGGAGATGCTGGAGGCTCATGAAGCCCTGGGTATGGTGCACCTGGAGGAGAAGAAATATCCCCTGGCCATAGAAGAATTTCAACAGGTGTTGAACCAGGACTCCAACCGGATCAAAGCCCGTCATCTTCTGGGGATCGCTTACCTGGAGGCGGGGCAGCACCAACGGGCCATCACCGAACTCCAGCGGGTGCTGCGCCAGGAACCCGGCAACATCACCAGCCTCACCACCTTGGGACAAGCCTATCTGCAGAAAAAGGACTACAACCGGGCCTTGGTGCCTCTCAAAAAAGCCCAAGCCCTGGCTCCCCAGGACCTCAAGGTTAACCGGCATTTGGGCATGGCCCTGGCGGGACTGAAACGTTATCCCGAAGCCCTGGAAGCCTTTTTGAAGTCCGGAGATGAGGCCCAGGCTTACAATAATCTGGGGGTCTATTATTTTAAGGACGGCCAGTACGAAGAGGCCGCCAAATGCTTCCAGAAGGCCCTGGATCTCCGCACCACCTTTTACCCGGAAGCCAAGGCCAACCTGCAGCGGGCCCTGGAAAAACTACAGTTGGCCCAAAAGGATCTTTAGAGTATCCAGGTGAGGGGGCAGGTCTCCCCGCCCCCCTGCCTCTTCCCTGCCTCTCCCTCCCCAACCCGCATATATTAAGATTTTACCTCCTATTCATCGCCGAAAAATTCCCCTCATTGGCAAATCTTTGGTAGCACAGGCTTTCCAGTCTGTGCCAGCCCGCGAGATGAGGACTATAGATACACTTTGCAAATCCGAGAATTGCCAACCTTGTCTGCCCACACTGCTGTGGCCCTGGTTTGACATTTTTTTAGTCCATTGATAGAAGTAAATAAGTAGAAAATTCGGGGGCTCTTCTTGCCCATGCTCCAAAACTGAAAACTGAAAACCAAAAACTAAAAACTGTATCTATCCCGGAGAACCAGTCATGCTCATCGTCATGGATAAAGACGCCACTCCCGCCCAGATAGACGCGGTGGTGGCCAAAATCGAGGCCCTGGGTTACGTGGCCCAGCCCATGCCCGGGGGTGAACGCACAGCCGTCGGCATCCTCCGCAATCCCGGGCCGGTGGACCCGGCCCTATTCCTGGATATGCCGGGAGTGATCCAGGCCATTCCCGTGTCCCGGCCCTATAAGCTGGTCAGCCGGGAAATGAAACGGGAGGATACCATCATCACTCTGCCTGGCCTGGAGCTGGGGCGTGAGAGGTTTGTGGTCATGGCCGGCCCCTGCGCAGTGGAAAGCGAAACCCAGGCCTTGACCATCGCCCGGGCGGTGAAGGCCGCGGGGGCCCGGATCTTCCGGGGCGGCGCGTTCAAGCCCCGCACCTCCCCGTATAGCTATCAGGGTTTGGGGGAAGAGGGCCTGAAAATACTACGCAAAGTACGGGAAGAAACCGGCCTGCTGATCATCACCGAAGCCGTGGACCCCGACTCCCTGGAGTTGGTGGCGAAATACACTGACATTATCCAGATCGGCGCCCGGAACATGCAGAATTTCACCCTATTGCGCCATGCGGGACAGGCAAACAAACCCGTGCTCTTAAAAAGAGGGATGTCCGCCACCCTGGAAGAATGGCTCATGGCCGCGGAGTATATCCTTTCCGAGGGCAATCCCCGGGTGATCCTCTGTGAGCGGGGCATCCGGGCCATCGGCGAACACGCCCGCAATCTCCTGGATCTGGCCACCATTCCGGTGGTGCATAAGGAGAGCCATCTCCCCATCATCGTGGACCCCAGCCACGCCGCGGGCCGCCGGGACCTGGTGCCGCCCCTGGCCCGGGCTGCGGTGGCCGCGGGCTGTGACGGGCTGATCATCGAGGTGCACCACGAACCGGATAAGGCCCTATCCGACGGCGCCCAATCCCTATACCCTGACCAGTTCGCCGCCCTGATGGAGGAACTCCAAAAACTGCGCCCCGGAGGCTGGCATTGAGGGAAATCACCCTGCCGCTGCCCGGCCGGGACCAGAGCTATCAAATCCTCATCGACCCGGGCTTGCGTCTCCGCCTGCCCCAGGTCTTAGGCGCGTTGCGCCTGCCTGCCCGCGTCTTTATCGTCACCGATACCCGGGTGGGCAGCCTTTACGGGGACCAGACGGTGGCGGTCCTGAAGGACGCGGGGTACTCCCCTACCCTGCTCACCGTTCCCCGGGGCGAGAAAGCAAAAACCTGGCCGGTGGCCCAGCGCCTGGCCCGGGAACTCCTGGCCCGGGGTGCGGACCGCAGCTCCCCTCTACTCGCCCTGGGAGGGGGCGTGGTGGGAGACCTCACCGGCTTTCTGGCCTCCATCTTCATGCGGGGCGTGCCTTTCATCCAGATCCCCACCACCTTGCTGGCCATGGTGGACGCGGCCATCGGCGGCAAAACCGCCATCAATCTGCCGGAGGGGAAAAACCTCCTGGGCACTTTTCATCAACCCCGGCTGGTGGCCATTGATCCCCAATTCCTTCAGACTCTGCCCGCATCCCAGCGGCGCAACGGCCTGGCCGAGGTTCTCAAGGCCGGATTCATCCGGGACCCGGACCTGCTGACCCGATTGGATAAAGAGGCAAACCGTATTTTCAAGGACGAAGGGGAATTGACTGAGATTATCCACCGGGCCGCGGCCATCAAGGCGGAAGTGGTGGCCGCGGACGAACGGGAGGGGGGGCTGCGCCGCATCCTCAATTTCGGCCACACCCTGGGCCACGGCCTGGAGCAGGCCTCCAAATTCCGCCTCCCCCACGGAGAAGCCGTGGCCTGGGGCATGCTGGCCGCGCTGCGCCTCTCCGAGAAGCTGGCGGGACTGGCCCCACAAGAAGCAGCCTGGGGCCGCCAGCTAATCCGCAATTTCGGCCTCGCCCGCTCCCTCCCCCGTCTCGACCCCCAGGCGGTCCTCTCCGCCCTGACCCTGGACAAGAAACGCCAACAGGACCGGGTGGTCTTCGTGCTGCTTAAGCGCCTGGGGGAGCCGGTGATCCAGGAGGACGTGCCCCTGGAGTTGATTAAAGAAGTGCTGCACGAGGTGGTTTTTCGGGGAGGAAACTAAGGGCTGGTACCACAGGCTTTCCAGCCTGTGGAAATTCCTTCTCTGGTTCCCAAGCTGCGCTTGGGAACCAACTTGGCCGCAAAGCTCTGCTTTGCGAAATATTCCAACCGGTTAATCATTTTCTGCCATCGACAACTTCAATTTCCCCAGCGAAGCTCGGGGCGCAGCGGCGTTCCCAAGTTCAACTTGGGAACGAGAAAAAAGATGGTTTACCAATAAAGGAAAAAGTCCCAAAATAAAGGCCAGTATTTTCCCCCCTTTCCTAAAGGGGGGCAGGGGGGATTATATAAGCGTCTGATAATCCCCCTAAATCCCCCTTTAGAAAAGGTGGACTTTAAAAGACTTTTTGGCTGGCTCAGGCAATTTCACTGCCATACATTTTTGAAACATGACCATGTTGTTTTCCAGACCCCTGCGAGGCTTGGCTTGGTTGGCGGTGATATTTTTTGCCCTGTCAGGAACAACTCAAGGGCAATCCCCTAAAAGTCAAGAAAAAGCCCCGAGGAGAGAGACCATCAACTACCTTCGTCTAAATCCCATCGGCACGGTCAAGCACCAGGGAAAGCAAACCTACCTGGAGATCCTCCCCCAATACGCCCCGGCCCTGGACGGCCTGGCCGGGTTTTCCCACGTCTGGGTGCTCTACTGGTTCCACGAGACTGATAACCCGGAAGACCGGGCCACCCTCAAGGTCCATCCCCGCCGGGACCCCACCAATCCCTTGATCGGGGTCTTCGCCACCCGCTCGCCGGTCAGGCCCAACCTCATCGGCCTCACCGCCTGCCGCATCCTGAAGGTGGAAGGCAACATCGTGGAAGTGGCGGGCCTGGACGCCAAAGACGGCTCCCCCATCCTGGATCTCAAGCCCTATATTCCCAAGGGGGATTCCATCCCCGAGGCGGCCATTCCGGAGTGGGTGAAGAAGCCGAAACCTAAGTAACTCTGCCTTGAAAAGTTCCAAGTTCCAAGTTCCAAGTTCCGAGTTCCAAGTTCCAGGTTCCAGGTTCCAGGTTAATTCAGGGTGCGCACCGCGCAACAGGATGCTGCGGCCACGGGCCGCCCTATAGCTATTAATTAAAAGAACCAGGAAGAGATTTAATTCCCCTTCACCCTAACCCTTGTATCTTTAATGCATCATGGAACATGGGTTAAGGGGATAAAGACGGAAATCCGTTTATGCTCCCTTAATGAATGGGTGAAACTAATAACTCCCTCTCCCCCCGGCGGGGGGAGAGGGCTGGGGTGAGGGGGGCGGCAGTAATCGCCCCTATTTTTTAAGTACTACGGCTCACTGAGACCGACCAACAGCCCCGCCGCGGCCTTCAGACCCCAAGTGAGCGCGGCCTCGTCCGGGTTGAAATCCGGCGAGTGCAGGGCATGGCCCTTGGTCCCGGGGGTGCGCACCCCCAGGAAGAAGTAAAAGGCCGGGACCCGGGCCGCGTAATAGGAAAAATCCTCGCTGCCCATGGCCGGGTGATGCAGCTTGAGGCGGTCTTCTCCCAAAACCCGGCCCAAAACCTCCACGGCCCGGGCGCTCAAGGCTGCGTCGTTTCTCAGAATGGGATAGGTGGGCTGGAAATTAAGCGAAATCTGGGCGCCGCTCCCTTGGGCCAGCCCCGCCATCTGCCCTTTGAGCCCCTGCTGCACTTCCTGGCGCACCTTATCCTGCAAATACCGGAAGCTCCCCTCCAATTCCACCCGGTCCGCCAAAATGTTAAAACGGTTGCCCCCGGTGATGCGGCCAAAGGTGAGGATCACCGGGTGGCGGGCGTCGATCCTTTGGGCCAGAAAGCCCTGGATTTGCATCAAAGCCTGGGCGCTGATGAGAATAGGGTCCACCCCCCGGTGGGGCGTGGCGCCGTGGGCCGCCTTGCCGGTGATGGTCAGAAAAACCCGGTCGGCCCCGGCCATGACCACTTCCGGGCTGTAGCGGATGAAACCCACGTCCAGGTTCGGAGCCACATGGAGAGCCAGGATCGCCTCCACCCGCGGGTCTTCCAGAACCCCCGCGGCCACCATGCCCTGGGCCCCGGAAGTCTCCCCCCGGGGCGGGCCTTCCTCCGCGGGCTGAAAGATGAAGCGGAACCGGCCCGCCAGCCGGTCCTTGAGGCTGCTCAGCAGGCGGGCCGCGGCCAGACCTATGCTCATATGAAAATCATGGCCGCAGGCGTGCATCACCCCCGGCACCTGGGAGCGCCAGGGCGCGGCCACTTTCTCCTCCAGGGGCAGGGCGTCCATATCAGCGCGCCAGGCCACGGTCTTCCCGGGCCGGGCCCCGGCCAGAGTGCCCACCACCCCGTGATCGGCGATGCCGATCTGCACCTCCAGGCCCAGGTCTTGGAGATACCGGGCCACCACCCCCGCGGTGCGCTCCTCCTGATGGGACAACTCGGGGTATTGGTGGAACTCCCGGCGCAGGTTCGTGAGTTCCTCAGTTAGTTCCTCGGCCTGATCCAAGATTTCTTTTAGCAATTCCATGATGCGCCCATTCTAACGCGGCCTCGCTTGGGGAGGAAGGAAATTATCGACTTTCAGGGAGAAGATGGGGCATAAGCGTTAACTTAAACAATGTTTGTCATTCTGAACGGAGCGAACCATCATGACCCAAAGGGTCACAACGAACTATGAAAATGGACAACCTCTACGCTCGGGGATTATCAATGGTGGGGCGGCTGTCTCTGGCCGCCCGAATCGGGCGGGCACAGAGGCCCGCCCCACTGGGGTCATTTTCATATAAAGCGAAGGATCTCAAAATACGAGATTCGAAACGAAGCTTCGCTCCGTTCAGAATGACAAAATAACAACCAATTATAGAAAATTTATCTATAAAAAATCATTAAGTACCGCCTATGGGAAGATAGGGGGATGGAAAGCTGTCAGCCGTCAGCTATCAGCTGTCAGCTTAAAGAATAATAAATCATGGTATTTTGACTCATCTGTAACCTATTGAAAGCAGGTTCCATTAAAAACCTTGAACCTCGAACCTGGAACTTGGAACTAAAAGCTGATAGCTGACCTCTTAATGGCAGCCAACCTCCCCCCGCTCCCCCAATTCCCCCTTAACCTCGAAGGTGGGGCCCAGAAACTGTTCGATGACCCAGAGGTTGGTGAGAAGGTGGAGGGTGATTTCCGGGGTGATGAAAGAGGAAGGGCCCCGGGCCCGGGCCAGGTAAAGGACGATCTGGTCCGCCAGGTGCCGGTCCACCGCGGCCTTGCGGTCCCGGAAGGCAAGGAACGCGTCCGCGGCTTCGTCTGCCACCTTTTCCGCGGGCTTGCCCCGGGCCCCCAGACCGTCGAACCCGGCCCGGGGCCCATAGAGGAAGACCATACTGCCCGGGTCAAGGCCTCCGGCTTCAATGAAGTCCACCGGCAGGTCTTTCCCTAAACGGGCCTGGAGGCGCTCCCCCTGGCGGCGGCGGACATGTTCCGGCAGCCTGGAGGCGGCGGAAAGGGCCCGGAAGGCCTGGAACTCCGGGGGTGTGCGCCACTCGACTCCAGCCAGTTTGGGGGCCGGATGGATTTCCAGGCCCACCTCCCCTCCTCCCCGGGGATACCAGCCCCAGCGGTTGAGGGTCATCTCCACCTTTGCGCCCAACTGAGCCAAGGCCGGCAAAAAAACATAAAGCAGGTAATGGGCGGGAGGGCTCCAGGCCACGTGAGTCCCGCCCCGAAGGGTCAGGCTGGAGGGCTGGTCCGCGGCGATGAGCGGCGGCAGGAGGGCCTGAGCCAGGAGGGTGACGGAGCCGGCGCTGCCGGTTTTTTCCGCCACGTCAAACAGGTAACGCCCCGGCTGGGACCGCCGGGGCCGGAAGGTCAACTCCCGGCTGTGCAACTCCGCGCCGGTGACTTCGGCGTTGGTAATCCGGGCCAGAGCCAAAACCCCGGTGAGATGCTGGGGTCTCAGCCCCGGCTTGGCGCGGCCCACCCGGATATTGACAATATGGACCGGTTGCTCCAGGGTGGCGGCCAGAGAAAGGGCGGTGCGCAAGATCTGCCCGCCCCCTTCTCCATATGAGCCGTCAAGATGGAGCATTGCTAATCCAGAATGAAGATCACCTCGAATCTGACGCGATAAGTGGCGATTTTATTATCTTTAACAGCAACCCTTTTTTCCAGGATGCGCAGCCCGGTGATGCCCCGCAAGGTCTCGGTGGCCCTTTTGAAACCCACCTGGAGGGCGTCCTCAAAGCTGACGGGAGATTCCGCAATCGCCTGGGTCACTCTGGCTACTTGATGCGACATGATGGTCCCCTCCTTGCTCACCCTGGCAGCCTTATTCCAGAATGAAAATCACTTCCATCTTCACCCGGTAAGTGGCGATTTTGTTGTCCTTAACGGACACCCTCTCTTCCACAATGCGCAACCCGGTAATACCCCGCAAGGTCTTGGACGCGCGGGCGAACCCCACTTGCACGGCATCCGCGAAGCCCTTGGGAGATTCAGCGATGATATGGGTGATTCTGGCCACATTGGTTGACATAATCCGCCTCCTTGGTTTTGATCGGGTGCGGAGCCGCCGCCCGGAAGGCCGCGCGGCAACCCAGAACCCCGGGTTTTCCTTAAAATAAGTTCGATTATCCGGGATGCAAGTATTTATTTTCCCAAGAAGACCGGGATTGCCGGATTATTTTCCCCTCCATGCCAAAGACAATTAGATCACGGCACCAAATATCTAGGGACAATGGGATGCCTTGAAAAGTTCAAAGTTCAAGGTTCAAGGTTAAGAGTAAGGTTAAGAGTAAGGGTTGCTCATGAACCTTCGGCCTACCTATAATTCACGAAAAATCGTAGAGCGCGCGTCCCCGCCCGCACACCATCATCTGGTGTCCGCGGCGCATCCTGCATTAACTTTGAACTTTGAACCTTGAACTTTGAACTTTTCGGAACAGACGCTAAATCTGTTGATACTTGATGGGATCAGCGATGCCCACCGCAGCAAAGCCCTTCAGGCGGAGACGGCAAGAGGAGCAGAGGCCGCAGGCCGCGTCCTCATTTTGGTAGCAGGACCAGGTGAGTTCCAGGGGCGCGCCCAGCTCCAGGCCCAGGCGGATAATGCCCGCTTTGTCCAGTTCGATTAGGGGCGTATGGATGGTAATCTCGGTTTCCGGGCGGGTCCCCAGCTCAATAATCCGATTATAAGCGGCAAAATACTCAGGCCGGCAATCGGGATATCCCGGATTATCCAGGACATTAGCGCCAATAAAGACCGCCACGGCCCCCAGCACCTCGGCCCAGGCCACGGCCGCGGCCAGAAAGATGCTGTTACGGAAAGGCACATAAGTAGGGGGGATACCTGGAGGTTCCTCATCCCCCAGGGGCACCGGACGGCTGACATCGGTAAGACTGGAGCCGCCCAGGCGGCCCAGGAAGCCCAGATCGACCTCCAGAACTCGCGCCACTCCCCAAAAAGCAGCCAGGGCCCGGAACGCAGCCAATTCCCGGGCCACGGTGCGCTGCCCGTAATTGCCATGAAAAAAGGCCAGCTCAAAATCCCGGCGGGCCGCCGCGGCGGCCACGCAACTGTCCAACCCGCCGCTAACCATCACGACCGCCAGGGGTTTGGGAGGGTTCGTGGGGGGAGGGGCCCATGGCCCCTGGCCCCCTCCCCCAAATCCTTTCTTTCCATGCTTACTCATACGCCCCGGACCTCCGGGCCCCAGATGTATTTATGGAGTTGCAGGTTGAGTCTCAAGGGCAGGCCGCTTTCCAGAATCCAGGTCGCGGCCTCCTGGGGCGGAACCGCTCCGAAGACCGGGGAGATGAGGAGAGGCACGCGGCCAGCCAGGCGGCGGCCCTTAATAACTTCCAGGGCCCAGGCGAAGTCGCTTTGATCGGTGATGACAAACTTGACTTCATCCCGGGCGTGCAATTGCTCCAGGTTTTCCCAATGGATATGGGAGGCCATGCCGGACCCCGGACACTTCACGTCCAGGATGCGGTGCACCCGGGCGTCCACCTCCCGGATGGGCAGGGAACCGTTGGTCTCCAACAATACCGTCAGCCCCGCGTCCGTCAAACCGGCCAGGAGCGGCAAGGTGCCGGCCTGGAGCAAGGGTTCGCCGCCGGTAACCAGGACCCGCCGGGCCGGGTGAGAGGCCGCGGCTTGAAGCAGCTCCGCCGCCGCCATCTCTTTACCGCCCTCGTAGGAATAAGTGGTGTCGCAATACCGGCAACGCAGATTACAGCCCGTCAGCCGGATGAAAAACGCGGCCAACCCGGCCCAGGTGGATTCTCCCAGGAGGCTGTAAAAGGTTTCGCAGACCTGAAGCGGCATAAAATACTGTTTTCTGTTTTCCGTTTTCTGTTTTCCGTTAAAAATACAAAAGTAGCCAATAGGTTGCAAACTCAGTCTGTCTACTTGCCGGAGAATCGTATTTATTTTATTATCCGCCGCGACTCCGGGGAAATCAACAGGTTATGGTGGGGTTTCAAAGAGTTAATCGGACTTGAATCCCCTCCCCTTCCCCCCTTCCCTTCTATCCCCCCAAATTCCTGTAATTAAGCTAAATTTCACATGATATTTCCGTTGCCTTCTCCTATCCCCTGCCTTAAAATAAGATTTTCCGAAGACAACGATGAGCATTCCCCAACCGCCGCTGCCGGTGAAGCCCGTGGTCAGCCTGATCCTGACCCGGAAGAACCTGGCGCCGCCGGTAATTCAGCGACTCAGCGCTTATTTCGGCCCGCCGGACCTGGTGGGGCCCTGGTGGCCGTTTAATCTCACGGATTATTATTATCGGGAAATGGGCGCGCCCCTGGGACGAGTCCTGGCCGCGTTCCTGCACCTGGCCGACCCGGGCCGCCTGGCGGATTGGAAGGTCTTCACCAATCAGGTGGAGGCCCGATTCTCTCTGGGGGAGCGGCGCCTAGTCAACCTTGACCCGGGTTATGTGGCCAAAGAAAGGCTGGTCCTGGCCACCGGGAAGAATTACCCGCACCGCCTCTACCTGGATCACGGCATCTATGGAGACCTGACCTTGATTTTTTCCCAGGGGAAGTTCCAGCCGCTGCCTTGGAGCTATCCGGATTATGCCCGGGGGGAGGTACCGGAGCTTCTGGAAAGGGTGCGACGCAAATATTTATGGCAGCTTAAGGAATTGACCGATAAATGATTAAAAGCATGACGGCCTATGGCCGGGGAGAGGTGGAGACCCCCGGCCAGAAATGGGTGGTGGAACTCCGCAGTCTCAACCACCGTTTTCTGGAGCTGTCCCTGAACCTCCCCAAGCGCCTCTGGGCCCTGGAGGACCAGGTCCGCAAGCTCATCAAGAGCCGCATCAGTCGGGGGCGGGTGGAGATGCAGCTTTCCTGGGAGTCCCTGGGGGAAAAGTCTCTGACCCTGCGCCTGGATCAGGGTCTGGTGCGGGAGGTGCAGGCCGTGTTGGCGGACCTCCAGGCCGCCGGGGAGATCGAGGAGCCTCTGCGGTTGGACCATTTCCTGCGTTTTGCCGACCTCCTGGTGACCAAAGAGGGGGAGATTTGGGAGTTGGAAGAAATCTGGGAGCCGGTCTCCCAGGCCATTTCCCAGGCCCTGGAAATTCTGGACCAGATGCGCCTCACCGAAGGCGCGGCCCTGGCCGCGGACCTGGCCGGCCATCTGGAAGCGTTGCGCCGGGAATCCGGCCGCATCGCCGAGCAGGCCGCGTTGCTGCCGGAACAGTGGCGGGAAAAAATTGGGGCCCGGCTGGCGGAGATTCTCCAGGAAGCCGGACCCCTGGATGAATCCCGGCTGGCCCAGGAAGTGGCCCTGATGGCCGAACGCCGGGACCTCTCCGAGGAGCTGGCCCGCCTGGAGAGCCATGTCTCCCAGTTCCAGCAGGCCCTGGAGAGCGAAGGGCCGGTGGGCCGCAAAATGGAATTTCTTTTGCAGGAGATGCTCCGGGAGGTAAACACCATCGGCTCCAAGGCCGGTGACCTGGTGATTTCCCAGGCGGTGCTGGAGATCAAAGGCACCCTGGAGCGACTCCGGGAGCAGGTGCAAAACATTGAGTAATACACCGAAGGGGGATAATATGGAAGGACGTTTGGTAAACATCGGCTTCGGCAACACCATCATCGCCAATCGGGTCGTGGCGGTGGTCATGCCCGGATCCGCGCCCATGAAGCGGCTCAGGGAAGACGCCCGCAACTCCCAGCGCCTCATCGACGCCACCCATGGCCGCAAGACCCGTTCCATTATCGTCACCGACAGCAATCACATCATCCTCTCTGCGGTCCATGCCGAGACCCTGTCCCTGCGGCTGAACGGCAACCACGGGCCCCAACGCGCCGACACCTCCGAGAAGGAAGAGTAAGTGCCCGGGGAGATCTTCGTGGTCACCGCGCCTTCGGGCACGGGCAAGACCACTCTGCTGAAAGGCCTGATGGCCGCGGATCCCCGCCTGCGCTTCTCCATCTCCTACACCACCCGGCCCCCCCGGCCCGGGGAGGTTTCGGGACGGGATTATTTCTTCGTCAGCCCTGAGGAATTCGCCCGCCTGCGGGAGACCGGCGCGCTGGCGGAATGGGTGGAGCAGTTCGGCTACGGCTACGGCACCTCAAAGGAATGGATCCTCCAGGCCCTGGATTCCGGGCAGGACCTGGTCTTCGACCTGGACACCCGGGGAGCCCGGGCCCTCAAAGAGAGCTTTCCCCAGGGGACTTTTATCTTCATTCTCCCTCCCAATTTCCCGGAACTGAAGCGGCGCCTCCAGGGCCGGGGCGACCTGGGCCCCGAAGAACTGGCCCGGCGCCTGGAGCAAGGCCGGGCGGAACTCCAAGAAATCCCCTGGTATGATTACCTGGTGGTCAATAACGACCTCCACCTGGCCCTGGAGCAACTCCGGGCCATCGTCACCGCCGCCCGCTGCCGGGCGGCCAGGGTTTGGCCGGGGCTGGAGCCGCTTTTTACTTCCGGCTAAGCCGCCCCATGCCTTCCCCACCGATAATACTTCTTCAATCTTCAGTCTTCGGTTTTCCGTTTTCCGTTTTCCGTTTTCCGTTTTCCGTAAAAAGCAAACGCAGGGTGCGTATTACGCCATTCATCTGTCATTCTGAACGGAGCGAAGCGGAGTGAAGAATCTCGTCTTTTAATTTTCTTCGCTGGGCTCAGAATGCCTCCCCCTAACAGCCCTGTCTGCCTCCTGGCCATGTCTGTCCATCCCCTCTTTATTTGCCTGCCGTAATTCTGGTATAGTGTAGCCATATGGTTTAGCGGCGGTTGTAGATGGTGCGTAAAACGCACCCTACGGCTGCCGCGCCCAGGGCGCACTGGCATAGCGGGCCAAGCTCCCTTTACTTGTCTTTAACCGGCGGGCAGGCTGAAGCCTGTGGCCGCCAAAAAGGATCACGGCAAAAGGCCGGTTCTCCCCCCAATAAAAATGTAAGGGGTTGGGGGAGGGAGTTTGAGGGAGGGGGCAGGGGCCCTCGGCCCCTGGCCCCC
>JACQYN010000060.1:0-3214 GCA_016208235.1 Deltaproteobacteria bacterium | reverse complement strand
GGGGTTGGGGGAGGGAGTTTGAGGGAGGGGGCAGGGGCCCTCGGCCCCTGGCCCCCTCCCTCAAAAGCCTTTACCCCCACACCGGCGCCAGGAGGCGAGGAAATGGCGGAACATCTGGCCCTAGAATCGATACATGCGGAAGAATCCCGGGAGCTCCGGGAAAAGGAGTACCACCGGGAGCTTTATCTTTTTAACAAGATAGCCACCATCACCGCCCACACCCTGGACCTCCAGGAGATTATCAACAAGGTGTTGGCGGAGGTCCTGGATTTCTGCCGCATTGACGCGGGGCTGCTGCTGTTGTGGGACAAAGGAAGGGGGCGCCTGACCTATGCCGCGTCCAAGGGAATTTCCACGGAGTATCTAAAGCAGATCTCCCAGGGGAAATTGGAGACGGTCATCGGCCCTTATCTGGCCGCGGCCACCCACCCGCTGATCATCAAGGACACCCGCAACGACAAGCGCCTCTTTACTTCCACCTTTGCCGAATTGATCCAGCATGACCCCCGGTTCCGGGCCCTGGTGAGCATCCCTTTGAAATATCGGGATAGCGTCACCGGCTTCCTCAATCTGGCCTCCACCACCCCCAAGCCTTTTCATTCTTCCCGGAAATTTTTCTTCTCCATCCTGGGCAACCAGATCGGCCTGGCCATTGAGAACGCCCGCCTCTACCACGAGTTGCGGCGTTCGGAAAGGCGCTACCGCCGCGTCTTCGAAGGCGTCAAGGACATGATCTTCGTCACCGACCGGGAGGGACGCCTGCTGGACCTCAATCCCGCGGGTGTGGAACTTCTGGGGCTGGCCGACAAAGGCGAGGCCCTGGCCCTGGCCCACTTCCGGGATGCGTTCCAGGACCCCAAGGATTGGGAGCGTTTTCAACTGCAGGTGGAAGTCAAGGGTTTTGTCCGGGACCTGGAATTGAGGTTGACCACCGCGGGGGGAAGGCTGGTGCCCACCCTGCTCACCGGCATCGTCCGGCGCAACAAGGCCGGGCGTATCACCGGCTACGAAGGCATCATCAAAGATATTACCGAATATAAACAGAGCGAATCGGAAATCCTGCGGGAGAAGAAGACCACCGAAGGCATTCTGGAAGGCATGCCCGTGCCCACCTTCGTCATCGACCGGGATCACCGCATCAGTTACTGGAACCGCGCCTGCGAAGAGCTGACGGGATATTCCCGCCACGAAATGGTGGGCACCTACCGCTACTGGCTGCCCTTTTACTCCCATGAACGGCCCAGCATGGCCTCCCTGGTGGTGGAACAGAATCTCAAGGCCCTGGAGAAATTCTTCGGGGATAAGAACCTGAAACAATCCCCCAACCTGCCGGGGGCTTATGAGGCTTTTGAACATTTGCCCAACTTCCGGGGGCGGGAGCGTTACTTGTACCACACGGCCTCCCCCATTTATGACGACCAGGGCCGGATTCAGGGCGCGGTGCAGGCCATCCTGGACATGACCGAGCGCCAGCAATTGGCCCGGGAACTCAAAGATTCCGAAGAGAAGTTCCGCCGCCTGGTGGAGACCTCCCTGGACGGCATCGCCCTGCACAGCGCCATGCGGCTCCTCTATGTAAACCGGGCCTGCCTGGAGATGTTCGGCTACCAGGAACCCGGAGAGATGTTGGGCCGCCGCCTCCTCCAGTTCATCGACCTGCCGTATCAGCAAGCGGTGGCCCGGCGGCTGTCCCATTTGCTGCGGGGGGACAGCCGCCCCCGCATCTTTGAAATTAAGGGCATCAAAAAGGACGGCGCCCGGGTCGACCTGGAGCTGGTCTCCTTTCCCACCACCTACGAGGGCCAGCCTGCGATTCAGACCCATATCCGGGATATTACCCATAAGAAACACTTGGAAGAGCAACTAACCCGCACCGAAAAACTGGCGGCCCTGGGGCAGTTGGCCGCGGGCCTGGCCCACGAAATCAACAATCCCCTGGGAGGCATCCTGGTTTACAGCTATCTGCTTCTGGAGGACCAGGCCCCGGAACAGGCGGAGCGGGCCCAGGTGGAGAAGATAGTCCGGGAGGCCACCCGCTGCAAAGAGATCGTCCAGGGATTGTTGGAGTTTTCCCGGCACATGCCGTCGAAAATGATTCCCTTAAATATCAACGCCGTCCTGGAAGAAACCCTGTCCCTGGTGAGCGACCACCTCCTGTTCCAAAACATCGACCTGGTCAGGGAATTCCAGGCCGATCTGCCCCCGGTCCTGGGGGACAAGACCAAATTAGAACAAGTCTTCATCAACCTGCTGATGAACTGCGGGGAATCCATGGAAGGGGAAGGGAAGCTGTCAGTGGTCACTTCTGGAAGAACAGGCAGCGAGATGGTGCAGATCCGCTTCCGGGACACCGGCCCCGGCATCCCCGAGGGCCATCTCAGCCGCCTCTTTGACCCCTTTTTCACCACCAAGGAGGTGGGCAAGGGCGTAGGCCTGGGCCTGTCCATCAGCTACGGCATCATCCAGAAGCACCGGGGCCGGGTTTCCGTGGAGAGCACCGGACCCCAGGGCACCACTTTTCTGGTGGAACTGC
The DNA here is from genome assembly GCA_016208235.1 of Deltaproteobacteria bacterium. Classification (GTDB taxonomy): domain Bacteria; phylum Desulfobacterota; class Desulfobaccia; order Desulfobaccales; family 0-14-0-80-60-11; genus SURF-52. The sequence goes on along the minus strand of JACQYN010000060.1, from coordinate 681 downwards.
CGGTGCATCAGGAAGAATCGGGGAAGGAGGCCAGGGGCTCGTAGTCACTGCCCCCCTCCCTCAAACCCTTAATTTTAGTGGCCAGGGGCCAGTGATCAGTGGCCAGGAAAAGAAATGAACACATTGACCACTGGCTACTAAAATTAAAGATTATAAGGCGTGCGGTTGCACGCCGTTTTTCCTGGTGGCGGCCACGGACTGCCCCATAATCCCCTCAACGGGCAATTTTTTTTAGAAAAACCGACTAGCGGTTATTAGCGAAAAAAAGCACAAACCTTAAGTCCTTACCTGCCCCGGAGAGAATGATTTCCTGGAAAAGCACCGCGAAATAAATTGTAATTTCCTTAAATTGTTCTATAATTAGCCTCCAGTATTTATCTGCACCTTTTGCCAAAAATATTTGACTTAGACCTAGGGGTATGATAGGAAGGCACATGTGAAAAGAAGTATTTTGGGCTGGGGACTAATTCGAGTAGCAATTGCGCGAAGACACTAAGAAATTCCTGAAAGAGCTGTTTACCGGAGGGTACCGGGCTTCGGCCATCGGTATGGCCCTGGCCCTGTCCATTTTCATCGGCTTTTTCATCGGATTTTTTCTCGATCGATATTTCGGCACTGATTATGTATTTAAGATTATTGGCTTGCTCATGGGGATTATCGCCGGTTTCCGGAACGTCTATC
>JACQYN010000261.1 GCA_016208235.1 Deltaproteobacteria bacterium | reverse complement strand
CGCCCCGGCCCCGGCGCCAAAAGTGCCCGCCAAAGCCGGGCTGGCCAGAGTCATCCATTCATCATTCTTGACATGGTACAAATCAAGAAGAGAAGCGCTGCGTAGGAGAAAGATAAATGGGTGCCGGTCTTCATTGTTCCGCAGGTCCTGGGCAAACGAGACCCCGGCGCCAGCGTTGCCTGGGGCATTGGCCAGGGGCCTCCACTCAGGCAGGTCAATAATATCTTTAAACCCGAGGGTGGTGGTCATGTGATGCACCTCCGGGGGCCTTGATACCACAAGGAGCGGTCAAGGCTATTAAGAATGGTCTCTTTGGCGTCAAAACCGTCTAATCGGGTAAGGCTGGTCACCGTGTTCAGCGTGTCCACTGCGCCGGTACTAGACACTTGGGTCACTCTCAGGGCATTGGCTCCTGGATTGAGCCAACCGGGGCGCACGGCCTGGTTGATAAAATATTTAAGGGCAACGTAAATATCCCCGATGGTGGAGACCAGTTTGGCGAATTGCGTGTTCAGAAGGGGCATGATCAAACCTCCATCATGGCTGTTAGGAGCGCCTGCCTCGAAGCCCAGGCCGCCAGGTTATTCCAAAGCTCCATGGTCTCCGCGTCGGGGGCTTCTTTTCTCAGGCGCTGTTGGAGAAAGCCAATGGGCTTTCGGTTTCCTGCTTCTCACAGAAAACAGGAAACCGAAACCCGCTCTTTACGTTAACTCCGGCACCACCAACAGGTCCGCGGTGCCCTGCCAGACGTTGGACTTGCTGCCACCTGTGGCCGGGTCGCCGATGATGAACTGGGCCTGGAGGATCTCCCGGGCCGATTTCTCCAGGGAGGGCGGTACAACCATGAGATTGGGTTTGATCCCCAGGGGCCGCCCCTCGGCGTTGGTCTGGGACATCATGGCCGCCCGGGAGCTGGCGTAATTGGTGGCATCCAGGGTCTGCTTGGAGGCATAGGCCAACTGCCAGAGGCCGTAAGCCGCCGCGCCCCGGTAGTCCACGCCGTAGCGGAATTTCTTGCGCATGAACGCGTGTTCGTCGTCGGGCCGGTCCATGCGCACCAGCTCCACGCCCCGCCGCAACTGGAAGATAAAGGGTTTGACGGCCCGGGAAGTATCCAGCAGATACCAGGCGGTCCCGGCGCCCCCGGCGCTATTGGACGCGGTCCCGGAGCCCACCGGATGGTCGGTGTCGAAGAAATATTGGCCGTCGTAGCAGACGCTGGCGAAGGCGTTCTTTAACAAATCGGAGATCAGCTTTTCCGGGTGCTTCCGGGCTTCCTGGGCCAAGGCCGCGACAATGGGGTTGTAAAACCCAATCTGCTCGTCCTCGATATCGTTCCGCTCCACCTCGATGGTGGCTTCCCAATCCTTGCTTTCAATCTGGTAGGCCTTGGGTTCCAGGGAGCTGATCTGCCGGTCCCCCAGCCATTCCCGGACCATGGGAAAATCCAGGAGGAATTTGTAATCCATGATGCGGGTGTTGGCCGGTACGGTCATGGCCACCCGCTCGTACCAGGTCTCGGTCTCCTGGAACGCGGCGTTGAAGACCGCGGTGAAGGCTGTGTACAATCTGGTTAAAGCCTCGGCGTTGATAATCATCCGTTACCTCCCCTTACCTGGCGATATCGATCCAGCCCTTGGTGGCGGACCCGTACTTGACCAAAACCCCCACTTTGACGTCATTGATGGGACCGGCCGCGTCGTCAAAGGTGTGGTCGTCAACCGCGTACATGGGGTCCCCCACCATGGCCTGGGTGATGCTCGCCGCGTCGAACTCAAAAACGCCTTGCCGCCGCACCCGCACGTTTTTGGCCCCATTGGCCCCGGTGGTGTTGTCCACCTGCTCCAGGGCCACGCCCGCCAGGCGCAGGCCGCTGGTATCGGCCGCGGGCGTTACGTAGCCGCTGGCGTTGGCGCACACCAGGGAACCGGCATAGATTTTCACGGCCGCGGCCACCGGGTATTCCACCTCCACGCCTTCCCGGTAGGGGGTGGCCCGGTCTTTAGTTAAGGCTGCCATAATTCCTCACCTCCGTTCTAATGGGCCCGGTCGATCCGGGCCTTGGCCTGCAGATATTGGTCCGGGGATAGATTCAGGGACCGGCATAAGACCAGTTCTTCCGGAACCAGACGCCCGGGAGTCTGGCCGTCTTCCCGCAACAGGTGCAATTCCATTCCCGTGGGCACCACTTGAGGGGCCCGGGCCACAAAGGTTTGAAAGCCCCCGGGATCCTGGCGGTAATATTCCAGGGCCCAGGCCTTCTGAGAAGGAGCGATTTTCCCCGCCTTCATGGCTTCTTCCACGGCCTGGGCCGTGGTCTCCGCGGCCAGGCGGGATTTTAGTTTTCGCAGTTCCTCCTCCGCCTCCACCAGTCGCTGGGCTTTGGTTTGTAAGCCTTTCGCTGCTTCCAGGACCTGGGCAGCCGTGGCCTCCTCCGGCAACTTCAGGGTGGCGGCCAGATTCCGGCAGAATTCCAGAACTCCGGTCCACAGGACCTGGTCTTCCGCGTCCGGGCTCAACCCCAGGAGTACTTTAAGTTTTTCCACTTCCTCCCCCTTTCCTTCGTTTCTGCTTTTAGGAGTTTGACGGGGAACTGCCGCCTCCTCCTTCTCACGGGCTTCCCACTTGGCCACCAGGGGCGGCAGCCGCTTGATGGCCGGCACGTTGGTCAACCCCACCTGCATCAGGGCCAGGGGTTTCCGGGTCTCCGGGTCCAGTTGCAGCACCGGGGAGAAATAGCGGTACTCCCGATTGCGCAGATATTCCCGGGCCTGGGGGGTCCATTCCACCCGGGCCCAGAGGCCGTCCCCCCGGTCCTCCAGGACCTTGATCCAGCCTGCGGCCGGGGCCTGCCGGCCTTGCAGGGATTGATGTTCATAATCGATGACCAGATCCACCCCCCGGGAGCGGAAGTCCCTGACCAGGGTGGCCAGGGACTCCGGGTCCACCTGCAAAGGTTCGGGCCGGTCCAGCAGTTCCACCTGGCCTACCGGGAGGATGAGAATCCACTCCGGTAAGGCGCCGTCCACATTTTGCTTGGTCATGTCCTAAGCCCCCGGTGTCCTACTTTCCCGAGGCCGCGGCTGCCTTCACGCCCGCGTCCTGGGCCAGGGCCTGGGCCTCCCGGGCCTGCAGTGCCAACTGCTCCGTCTTGGCCGCGTCCGGGCACCACTGGCTCTGCAGCTCCCCGGCCAGGAGCAGGGTAGTGTCCGCGGCCACCACGGCCCGCCGCATTCTCTCGTCGTTCTGCCACTGCTCCTCCAGCAACGGCGAGTAGTAGCTCTGTACCGTCTCCAGGGAGCGCTGCACCTTTTGGAACAGGCCGGGATTCTGGCAGCAGCCTCCCGCCAGGACCAGGGCCAGACCTAAAGCCCCTACACATTTGTGCATCAATTACCTCCTTCCTCGAGCTTTTTGTCCACCTGGGGCAGGGGCACGCCGAAGCGCTCCGCCACCCGGTCCCCCTCCAGGGGCACGCCTATTTCCTTTAGATTGCGATAGACTTCAGATAAGGTCTTGAGGTCCTCTTCTTCCGTCAGTTTGAAACGGAACCAGGGGCAGGGGCGGTCCCAACCGAAGTTGAATCCCACCAGGGGCCTGAGCAGTTGCTCCCTCAGCGTCACCGCCAGGGTCTGGGCGTCCGCCTCCACCAGGTCCCTGCGCACCTGGGCGTGGACCCGGGCCGCGCTGTAGGTGCCGGTGGCCCCCGCGGTGTCGGTGGTCAGGGTCTGCCCTAAAACGGCCTTGGACATCTCCCGGTTGCAGAACTCCGCTAAAGTCTGGTAGGGATTGGCGTTGCCGCTTAAACGGGACGCGGCCTCCACAAATTCGATCTCCGTGGTCTTGCTGATCACCCCCGCGGCGTCGGACCCCAGGCTGCGGATGGCCCGGATCAAGGCTTCCCGGTCCGCGGCCGAGGCCCCGGGGTCGTATTTCCCCAGGCGCAGCGGCATCCCGAAGACCTCATTGAATGCGGCCCAATCCTTCAGCGCGTAATTTTTGAGGAGATACATCCATCCCACCACCCGGAGCACCCCGGCCCGGGGCGCGTGGCCGCTCCGGGCCTTGAAGCGGTGGTAGATCACCTTCCAGGGGGGCGGCTCCTCCCCTTGCCAGGGGGCTTCCGGGGTGAGGAGCCGGGGTTTCAGGTCCTGGATAAAAGTCACCCTTTTCTGGGGAATCCAGCGGAGCTCCGTGACCCGGGCCTGGCTGCCGGTCACTTCCCAGAGGATTTCCGAGAACGCAAAACCTTTGCCGATGGCGTCCAACAAGTCCAGGAGCGCACCTTCCACGTCCGGCAAAGCATCCAGCGTTTCCCGGACGAAGCCGGCGATGCGCTCATCCTCCGGGGACTTGGAGTAGGGCAGCACTCCGTAGTCCAGGCTCAAGACCGCCATCTTCCGGGTTTGGAGCAGGGAGGCCAGATGTGCGTCCTTCTCTTCCATTTCCTCGAACAGCTCCATCTGGCGGTAGACGTCCCCCTGGTCCGCGAGCCGGAAAATCTCCGAGAGCCGCTCGGGAGTGAGTCCGGCGCTGGGGTAGGTGCTCCAGCGCGCCGCCAGGCTGACCGCGGCCAGTTCCCGGGTCTCCGGCTTCGCCTGGGGTTTAAAAACTCTGCCGAATAAATCCTTCAGCCCCATTTTGTCTCCTGTCAATAAGTGAGCAGTAAGCAGTGAGCAGTGAGCAGTAAAACTAAAGAGAAAGGCCTTTTCTGCCCATTGCTTCAAAAGGTTCAAGGTTCAAGGTCGATAACATCCTATAATCGCAGGTTTATTTACTGACCCCTGGCCCCTGACCCCTGGCCCCTGCTCTAAAACGCTCCCCGGCCCCTAAACGTCCGGGGCTGCAAAGATAGATACGGCTCTTCCACCGTAACCCCCGGCAGCCCCTGGGCCAGGCGGACGGCTCCTTCCAGGGCGTCCGGCCCGTCATCGTGCAGGGTCCGGGAGGGGAAATAGAGCAACTGCTCCACCAGCAACTCCTGGTCCGAATGGCCCCGGATGAAGCGGATCTTGCCCCGCTCCATCAGGGGGCTGAGGCTGGCCACCCGGGTCTCCTTGGCCAGGCGGCTGGTTACTCCCTTGACGGGCAGCATCTGGCCCCGTTCCTGGCCCAGGCGGTCAAATTCTTTGAGCAGCAGGCGTTGGAACAGGTTGTCCTCCACCCCAAAAAGCTGGTAGCCGTATTCCTGGTGCCGGTTAAAGAT
>JACQYN010000260.1 GCA_016208235.1 Deltaproteobacteria bacterium | reverse complement strand
CCCCTCTCCCAAAAAGGAGCAAATATGACCTGGCAGCCGCGCCTTCCCCAGGAGATCGAAGCGGAGAGTTTCCGCCGCATCGACGCCCAGGTGGGGGCCCATGATTTTTCTCCCGAGGTCTGGTCCGTGGTGCGGCGGATGATTCACACCAGCGGCGACCTGGGTTACTTGCAGACGGTGCGAATCCATCCCCAGGCCATCGCCGCGGGGGTGGAGGCCCTGCGCCGGGGCCGCCCGGTGGGTACGGACACCCGCATGTTGCTGGCGGGTATTTCTACAGGCCGCCTGGGCCGCCTGGCGGTGGAGCCTTTTTGTATCCTGGATGACCCGGAGGTGGCTCAAGCCGCGGCCCGGCAGGGAACCACCCGGACCGCCGCGGGTCTGGAGCGGGCCCTACCCCGGCTGGCCGGGGGTATCGTGGCCATCGGCAATGCCCCCACTGCCTTGCTGCGCCTGCTGGAACTGCTGGAAGCGGGGGCCCCGCGCCCAGCCCTGGTGGTGGGTCTGCCCGTGGGTTTTGTCAACGCCGCGGAGTCCAAGGAAGCCTTGACCCAACAAAATTGTCCATTTCTCACGGCCCTGGGGCCCAAGGGAGGCTCGGCGGTGGCCGCGGCCGTGATTAATGCCCTGGCCATCATGGCCCTGGAGGAGATGCCCTCATGACCCCGAAAATCGGGACCCTTTACGGGATTGGCGTGGGACCGGGCGATCCGGAATTGATCACCCTGAAGGCGTTAAAGGTGCTGCAGCGGGTCCCCCACATCTTTGCCTCCTGCTCCAGCAAGAACAGCTACAGCCTGGCCTTAAATATTGTCCGCTGCCACTTGAATGGCGCGGGCATCGAGCATCTCCCCTTTCCCATGACCCGGGACCCCCAGGTCCTTAAGGAGGCCTGGGAGAAAAACGCCGCCCGGGTTTTGGAGGTCCTGGATTCCGGAGCCGACGCGGCCTTCGTTACCCTGGGAGACCCCCTGACCTACTCCACCTTCGGTTATCTCTTGAAAACCTTGAAGCGGCTGCAGCCGGGAGTGCGGGTGGTGACCATTCCCGGCATCACCTCTTATAGCGCGGCCGCGGCCCTGACCCATACCCCCCTCACCGAAGGGGAGGAATCGTTTTCCCTGGTGTCCGGGGCCCAGGGTGCGGCCCGGCTCCGGGAAGTGGTGGACAGAAGCGACAACATCGTCATGCTGAAGACCTACCGCAATTTTCCGGAAATCTACCAGGCCCTGGAGGAGCTGGACCTCCTGGACCGGGCCGTGTGCATCAGCCGCTGCGGCCTGGACGGGGAGACAGTGGTGGAAAACCTGCGGGACCTGAAAGAACAGTCCATGAACTATCTCTCCATGATTATTATTAAAAAGAAAGGCAAAGGGTATTGAAGGCTGGACAAAAAACTTCGGGGGGCTGGGGGCGCTGGGTCGTGCTCCTGATTTTTGGCCTCCTGGCGGTAAGCTACTGGCTGGGCTGGTGGCCCGGCGAGCATCACCTAACCGCGCAGAAACTATATCGGCAACTGGCTTCGCCCCTGTTGCGGCTTCTGATCTACATGGGAGTGGGCCTGCTGGTGGGCCAGGCCATCGAGTCCCTGGGTTGGGCCGCCAAATTGGGGGGGGTGGCCGCGCCGCTGCTCCGCTGGGGACATCTGCGCCGGGAATGCGGGGCCAGTTTCACGGCTGCGTTCTTCTCCGGGATTCTGGCCAACACCATGCTGTTCACCCTTTACCAGGAAGAGAAAATCAGCCGCCGGGAAATGACCGTAACTTATTTGTTAAACAGCGGCTTGCCGGTTTACTTGCTGCATCTGCCCACCACCTTCTTTATTATTTTGCCGTTGACCAAGCAGGCGGGCTTGATCTATCTGGGGCTGACCTTGAGCGCGGCGGCTCTCCGGACCGCGGCCTACCTGGTTTACGCCCGGGTGCGGCTGCCGGCGGCGTCGGCAGGGGAAAGCTCCGCTGCGGCTCCTCCCCCGGTGAAAAAAAAAGTATTGCTCCAGGAAATCTGGGGCAAGTTCCGGCAGCGTTTTTCCCGGGTAATCCTTTATACTCTGCCCATCTATCTGTTGATTTTTGTGCTCAACGATGGGGGCTTTTTTAAGTGGCTCCGGCAGGCCATGGCTGCCTACGTGTCCGTGGGCTTTCTCCCCATGGAGGCGGCCAGCGTGGTGATTTTCAGCGTGGCCACGGAATTCACTTCCGGCATGGCCGCCGCGGGCGCGTTTATGCAGGCCGGGACTTTAACGGTGCAGCAGACGGTGATGGCCCTGATCCTGGGAAATATTGTGGCCACGCCCATCCGGGCCTTGCGGCACCAGCTTCCTTCCCATATGGGGATTTTTTCGCCGAAATTGGGGACCGAATACCTGCTGCTGAGCCAGGGCCTGCGGCTGGTAAGCCTGGTGGCGGTGGCGGTTCCCTATGCGATATGGGGGTAGCTTGGCGTTCTTGGCGGCTTTGCGTGATTGTTTCTCACGCAAAGACGCCAAGGCGCAAAGGCGCAGAGAGAAACTTTTGAAGAACCAGGATTTAATTAATTATCCGGACATGGCCAAGCCGCCCCGCTCCCGGAAGGAGCTGCGCCAGGGGTTTTCCACGGGCACCGCGGCCGCGGCCGCGGCCCAGGGGGCTCTTCGGGAGCTGCTGGAACTGCCTTGCCCAGAGATAGTGGAGGTGGACTTGCCCGGCGGCGGCAGCCTGAGCATTCCGCTCCATTATCACCGCCGTAACGGTAATGGGGGCCTGGCCGCGGTCATCAAGGACGCGGGGGACGACCCGGACGTGACCAACGGCGCGGAGATCGGGGCCCGGGTTTGGCTGATAGAGGTAGGCAACAGGGCTAAAGAAGAAGTCCAGTTCCAGGCCGGAGAAGGTGTGGGCCGGGTGACCAAGCCTGGGCTGGCGTTGGCCGTGGGCGAGCCGGCCATCAACCCGGTGCCCCGGCAGATGATCCGCCGCAGCCTGGGAAAGGTGTGGAAAGAGATTTTTCCCGGCAAGCCCATGAGACTTAATGTGGAAATCATCGTACCCCGGGGCGAGGAAATGGCCCGCCACACCCTAAACCCCCGGCTGGGAATCCTTGGCGGCATCTCCATTCTGGGCACCACCGGACTGGTGAAGCCCTTCTCCCACGCGGCCTACCGGGCCACCATCGCCGCCAGCCTGCGGGTGGCCCAGGCCCTGGGAATACGAAAAATCGTCTTCAACACCGGGGGGAAAAGCGAATCCTATATGCAGGCCCTGTTGCCGGAGTTGCCCGAAGAGGCCTTTGTGCAGATGGGGGATTACGTGCGCTTCGCCTTGAAGACCGCGGCCAACCTCAAATTTCCGGGGATCACCGTGGGGGCCTTTTTCGGCAAGGCCCTGAAAATCGCCCAGGGTTGGGGGCATACCCATGCTTCCCGGGGCCTGGCGGATTTGAAAAAACTGGGCCGCTTGACGGAGGAGAAAACCGGAGATACCCAACTCGCCCGAGAAGTATCCATGGCCAACACCGCACGCCAGGCCCTGGAAATCTTGCTGGCGGCCCACGCGCAGCCGGTGGTCGCAGCGGTGGGGGAGCGGATGCTGGCGGCTTTGCGGGACTATGCCGGGCCAACCCCAGGGTTGGGTGCGGTGATCCTGGATTTTGCCGGGGTGCCTCTGTGGCGGGGGGAGCGCGTGGAACGATCAGAATAAAAAATAAGGAAATTTCACGCCAAGACGCAAAGGCGCAAAGACGCAGAAGGAATAACGGTAGGGCGGCTGTCCCCGGCCGCCATCGGAAAGGCGGGCACGGAGGCCCGCCCCACCGCTGAAAGCTGACTGCTGAGAGCTATAACATGATTCCGGTACACGTAGTAGGCCTGGGCATGTTCCCTGAGGACCTGACGCCCCGGGCTTTAGAAATCATCCGGGAGGCCCAGGTGCTGGTGGGGGGGCGGCGCGTCCTGGGGTATTTCCCGGAGCATCCGGCCCGGAAAATCACCCTGGGGAAAGACCCGGAAGCCACTCTGGCCCAAATTCCGGCTCTGGCCGCGGAAAGCCGCGTGGTGGTTTTGGCCTCCGGAGACCCGTTTTTTTACGGCGTAGGCCCTTTGGTGGTGAAGCTTCTGGGCGCGGACCGGGTGGTGGTGCACCCGAACATCACCGCGGTCCAGGCCGCGTGCGCCCGCTTGCAAATTGCTTGGCAAACCGCGCAGGTCATCAGCCTCCACGGGCGCTCCTGGGAACTCCTGGACGAGGCCCTTGATCGGGCCGGCAAATTGATCGTCTATACCGACCCGGAGCACACCCCGGCAGCCATCGCCCGGTTGCTGCTAGCGCGGGGCCAGGGAGAAGCCCGGCTCTGCGTCCTGGAGGACCTTGGCCAGGAGACGGAGCGCGTCACCTGGCCCAGCCCCGAGGAGGCGAAGGACCGGGAGTTTTCCCCCTTGAATATGGTGGTGATTCTGCCCTTAACCGAGGCCGCCGAAGCCACGATCTCACAAGATGATTTGCCTTCGCCGCAGGCGGCCCGTTTACATCTGGGGCTGCCGGAAGAGGCCCTGGCCCACCAGCGGGGCCTGATTACCAAGGCGGAAGTGCGGGCCGTGGTCCTGGCCAAGCTGGAGCTATACCCCGGTTTGGTCCTTTGGGATGTGGGCGCGGGCTGCGGCTCTGTGGGTCTGGAAGCCAGCCTCCTGCTACCCGGCGGCAAAATCATCGCGGTGGAGCAGGATAAAGAAAGAGCCGCGCAGATCCGGGCCAACGGGGAAAAGTTCGGAGTGGGGAATTTGGAGGTGGTCTGCGGCCACGCGCCCGGATGTCTAACAGACCTTCCAACTCCCCAGCGGGTGTTCATCGGCGGCGGGGGCCGGGATTTGGAGGGCATTTTGAAAGAAGTCCTGGGCCGCCTGGACCGGGGCGGTAGGGCGGTCATCACCGTCGCCCTCCTGGAGACTTTGGAGACGACCCGGGCGGTCCTCTCGGAAGCGGGTTGGAAGATGGAAGTGGTGCAACTGCAGGTGAGCCGTTCCCAGCCTCTGGCGAGGGGGATTTTTATGCAAGCCTTAAATCCGGTGTGGATCGTTACCGCTTATCAATGATGCTTAGCGTTCTTGGTGTAGTATTTTTCTCACGCAAAGACGCAAAGGCGCAAATACGCAAGATTAAATGTAGAGAAGAAGATTAAATGGCAGACATTCATCCCGTCATCTTTTTAGGGGCCGGGCCCGGAGACCCGGAGCTGATCACGGTCAAGGGGCAGCGGGCCCTGGCCCGGGCGGATGTCGTTCTCTATGCCGGCTCCCTGGTCTCGGACGCGGTGCTGGGATGGGCCAAACCTGAAGCGGAACTGATCGACACCGCGCCCCTGGACCTGGGGCAGATCGTCTCAAAGATCATTGCGGCCCAGCGGGCCGGGAAACGGGTGGTCCGGGTCCACTCCGGGGACACCGCCCTGTTCAGCGCCATGCAGGAGCAACTGGAAATCCTGGAAAAGGAGGAGATCCCCTGCCAGGTGATTCCGGGAGTGACCGCGGCCGCAGCCGCGGCCGCGGCCCTGGCCCAGGAACTCACCCTGCCGGAAGTGACCCAGACGGTCATTTTGACCCGGGCTGCCGGGCGCACGCCGGTGCCGGAGCGGGAGACCCTGAGGGAGTTGGCCCGGCACGGGGCCACCCTGGTCATTTATCTCAGCACCAAACTTATTGAGAAGGTGGTGGCGGAACTTATTCCGGCTTATGGCCCGGAGGCCCCGGTGGTGGTGGCTTACCGGGTGAGCTGG
>JACQYN010000059.1 GCA_016208235.1 Deltaproteobacteria bacterium | reverse complement strand
GCCTTTTGCGGACGTCCCCGAACCAACTGCGGCGCAAATGGGGTCCCTCCGGGATGACGCCGAGGCCTTCCTGCCCCAGATGCGCCATTGCACCCGCTGCCGCGCAGACGCGGTGGGCCTGTTGGACGCGGACCGTACTGAAGAGCTGTACGGGTATCTCAGCTCTTGCGCCCGCCTGGTGCCCGCCGCTGCGGATAATCCCTACGTGGCGGTGGCCACCAAGGAGGGGATGCTGGTCAACCTCCATCTGGGAGAAGCCCCTTCCTTCCAAATCTGGGAGAACAACGGCCATGGCTTTAAGCTGGTGGAAGAGCGCCTCGCGCCCCCGGCGGGGGGAGGCTCCCAACGCTGGTGGGATTTGGCCGAGACCCTCAAAGACTGCCGGGCGGTGCTGGTAAGCGCCCTGGGGGAGACCCCCCGGGCCATCCTGGAAGAGTGCGGCATTCAGCCCCTGGAGATCAGCGGCTTCATCGAAATGGCACTACAGGCGGTTTACCTGGGAGGACCGGTGGAAATCCTGAAAGGCCGGAGCCAGGGCCTGGCCAAGTCCTGCCCCGGCAGCGGCCGGGGGTGCGATTCTTGATCTACCACAAAGACACAAAGAGCACAAAGTAACACAGAGAAAAAGAAAATTTATGGCGGGCTTTGCCCGCCATAAATTCTTTAACTTTGTGTCTCTTTGTGTTCTTTGTGTCTTAGTGGTTAAAGTATTTTACTTTCTTCTCCAGCCAGAATGATCTGCCGCAACGCCGACGCCGCGGCCTGGGGGTCCGCGGCCGCGGTCACCGCGCTCATCACCGCCGGGTGCCTGGCGCCGTGGGCCACCACCTGGCTGATATTGGCAAGATTAATCCCGCCCATGGTAGTCCAGGGAATCTGGAGGCGGGGGGCAATGCGGTCAATGGTTTCGGGCCCCAAGGGGGTCATGGTGGGTTTCGTCTGCGTGGCGAAGATGGGGCCGATGTTGACATAGCTCGCGCCTGCGTCCTGGGCGGCCAGGGCCTCTTCCAGGGAATGGGTGGACGCGCCGACAATCAGTTCCGGCGCAAGCCGCCGCGCCACTTCGATGGGCAGGTCTTCCTGGCCCAGGTGCACGCCGTCCGCGGCGGCTGCCAGGGCGATGTCCAGGCGGTCGTCAATGATCAACAGGGCGCCCGCGGCCTCCGTCAGCCGCCGGAACTCCTTGGCCATTTCATAAAGGCCCCGGCCGCTCATTTCCTTTTCCCGCATCTGCACGATTTTCACCCCCGCTGCGAGGGTCTTCTGTAAAACTTCCGGAACGGGTCTCCCGGCGCAGAAGGAAGCGGTAATGACCACATAAAGATCGGCGGCCGCAAACGCGGCCAGGCGTTGGCCGTGGTTCATCAGCCGCCTCCCACCAAGCGCACCAGTTCCAACACGTCGCCCTCCTCCAGAGCCGTCTCCTGATACGCGGCCCGATCCACGATCTCCCCGTTCCGCTCCACCACGATGGCCGCGGGATTGAGGCCCAGCTCTTCCAGTAGGGCCAGCACGGTGCTGGCGGCCAGGTCCCGAGGTTCGCCGTTGATTGTCACTCTCAACGGAACATCTCCTACACTGAATTTTTACCACAAAGGCACAAAGGCACAAAGAAGAAATTTATGGTGGGCTCTGCCCACCATAAGTTTTTTTCCTTGGTGATTCTTTGTGTCTTTGTGTCTTTGTGTCTTTGTGGTTAATTTTTTTATTCCACAAAGGCCTTATCAAAGTCCTTCCAGACCGGGTCGTAGCCGGCCCGGCGGATGGCCTCCGCCACCTCTTCCGGGGTGCGCCGGTCTTCGGTTGCGAACTGCTCCAGGGTTTCCCCGCCGTACTGGGCGTAGCCCCCGGGCCGGGTGGACGAACCCGCGCTCATCATGGTCACCCCCAGGGGGATGAGGCGATCCCGGAGTTCGGGCCGCTCCCGGGTGGAGAGGTTGAAACCCGCCTCGGGCAGAAAAAGGCGCAGGGCCAGCATGAGTTGCACCAGCTCCTTATCGCTCAAGGGGTGCTGGATGGTGTGCCGGGCGGGCACGTTAAAGAGCCGGGGGAAGGAAATGGAGATGGCGCTCTGCCAGCACTCCTTCTGGAGATAGCGGGCGTGCAGCGCCGCCCAGAAGCCGTCCGCGTGCCAGTCGTAGAGTCCCAGCAGCGCGCCGAGGCTGAGGCGCCGCACCCCGGCTTTGCCCGCGGCCTCGATGGCCCCGAGACGCTTTTCATAGTCTTTTTTGCGGCCTTTAAGGTGCACTTTATCGTAGGTTTCCCGGTGATAGGTTTCCATGTACAGGGTAACGCCTTCCAAGCCCTGATCCACCAGACGCCGGTAGTCGTCTTCGTCCAGGGCATAGACCTCCACGGACACGGACGGGAAGTATTCCCGGGCGATGGCCACGGACTGTACCAGATAATCAACCGGCGCGGCCTGGGGATGGTCCCCGGTGAGTAGCAAAACATTTTGAAAGCCGTGTGCGGCCAGGGTTTGGCACTCCGTGCGGATCTCCCCGGGGGTAAGCGTGCGCCGTTCCCCCTCTCTGCCGGAGTGGAAGGCATAAGAGCAATAGGTGCAATCAGCCGCGCAGACATTGGACAGATAAATGGGCACGTAAAGCCCGATGGTGCGCCCGAACTGCCGCCGGGTAAGCCGGTGGGCCAGATGCGCCATCTCCTCCAGCCGCGACGCGGCCTGAGGCGACAGCAGCGCGGCCAGGTCCTCAGGATGCAACAGCTCCCGGCCCAAGGCTCTGGTGACGTCTCCGGCGGTAGCTCCGGCGATGAGGTCGCGGATACGCTCCTCCGGCCAGGAATC
>JACQYN010000058.1 GCA_016208235.1 Deltaproteobacteria bacterium | reverse complement strand
CATGAGTGTGCTACAATGTGCCATAAGCCCCATAACTCCTTTCAATGTTTAGGTTTTCAGCAAACCCATTATAGCATTGATTGGCTGCCATGGGGCTGTTTTACTTGCTATTCCAAGTAATTTCTACCGGACAGCAGTGTTTATGAACATTTTATTCTTTCAAAAGCATAATTAGTTCATAGAGCGTGCCGTGCACGCCGATTTATGGCGGCCACGGGCCGCCCTATAACTGATATTTTTTTTTCTTTTAACGAAAAACGGAAAACGGAAAACCGTATTCACCTCCCCCGGCCTTCCACCCGGTGGATGATGAAGCTCTGCCATAGTTGCCATTGGGCGTTGGGGGCCAGGTCCGGGATGTGGGCCAGGGGCACCTCGGCCCGGGCGCTGGTGGCGTGGCCCCCGGCGGGCCCTAGTTTGCCGAAGGCCTTGAGGGCCAGGGCCCCGGCGTTTTTCCGGAGGCCGTCGTTGCGGAAGATGACCACCAGCTTGTCTTCGTAGATCCCCCCGACGATGGTCCAGGAGATTTCATGGGCCCGGAGGAAGAAATCGGCCAGGATCACGAGGATGTCCGGGGTGCTCACCGTTCCCAGGAATGCGAAAAACCTCTGGTGGCGGAGACGGTAGCGGCTGAAGGCCAGTTGGAAGTACTTCAACATGGAGATGTTGAATTCCGCGTACTCCAGACTCCGCACCAGGGCCCGGCGGGTAAATTTGAAGAGGTAATGGAAGGCCCGGACGTCGGCCTCAATCGCGGGCCGCTCGAAATTGGCGGTGTCGGTGGTGATGCCGTAATAGAGGGCGGTGGCCAGTTTCAGGGAGGGCTTGATGCGCGCGGCCCTCAGGTACTCGGTCATGATGCTGGAGTTGGCCCCGTAATCGGCCCGGATATCCACGAATCTGGCCGCGGTCTCCGGCAGCCGGGGATGGTGGTCGATGATCACGTCGTACTGATAAGCCCCGAAAGTCTCGTGGTGCCCCGGCTGATTGTCCACCAGGGCCTTGCGGTTGAACTCCCCGGGGTTGACCTCCGGGTAGGGGGTAAGGCTGATGCCCAAAAGCTCCACCAGGCGTTCGTTCTGGGGGCGGGTGATGGGCCGGATGGGGGAGATGACGCAGGCGGCGACGCGGCGCCAGAGCAGGCGCTTCAGGGCCAGGGCGCTGGCAATGGAATCCGGATCCGCGTCGATGAGGATCAGGAGCCGGTCTTCGTGGGAAAAGAGCTGGTAGAGCCGAGATAAAGTAGCGCCCATGGTCCCCCCGGGATTCGGGGGACATTCTACCCTAAAAAGAGCCTTCTTTAAAAGGTATTTTGGGGGAAGGGGGGAAAGAGCCCGGTAGGGCACGCGTTTGTCTTGAAGAGTTCCAGGTTCCAAGTTCAAAGTTCAAGGTTCAAAGCTAAGGGAGAGGAGCAACAAGACTTTTTATAATTTTTGGGCGGGTCTGAAGTCCCTGAATGACTGCGCCTGCTTTTAACTCCCATTCTTAGCAGCCTTTTTGCCGGATTCCTCTTAAAAGGGGGGGAGGGGGAGCAGACTCAAGCACTAATTTTTTACCCCCATAGCGGGAAATACAGAGAAGTTAAAGTTTTGGGCGCAAGTGCCGATAAACTATACGAAACCGGAAAAGGCCCAAAAAAGCGGGGGAAGGGGGTGGGACGACTGCCCGCCGGGGGCCCGATCGGTATCGCATGGATGCGGTTTTACACATTTCAAGGAGGAAAAACGTATGAGTGGTTTAGTAATCAATCACAACCTGATGGCTATGAACGCCGCCAGGTCCCTCTCCCAAACCTATGGCCAGCTGGCCACCTCCGTCCAACGCCTGTCTTCAGGATTACGGGTAAACAGCGCTGCTGACGATGCCGCCGGTTTGGCGGTCCGGGAAATAATGCGCACGGATATCCGGGTCTTGAACCAGGGGGTACGGAACGCCAATGACGCCATGTCCATGATCCAAACAGCGGACGGCGCTCTCTCGGTTATCGACGAAAAGCTGACCCGGATGAAAGAGCTGGCGGAGCAGGCGGCCACCGGCACTTACACCACCGCGCAACGCCTGATCATGGACAGTGAATATCAGGCCATGGCCTCGGAAATCACCCGAATCGCCAGAGCCACGGACTTCAACGGGGTGAAGCTGCTGGACGGCAGCCTCTCCGGCACCGGGTTGGACGGCACTTCCGGCAACCAGATGAAGATCCACTTCGGCACCGGCAACGCTTCCGCGGAAGACTACTACTACGTGAAGATTAACGAAGCCACTGCCTCCGCTCTGGGGGTGGGGAATTCCTCGGCCGTGGACGCGGGCTACACCATCAGCACGCAGTCGGCCGCGGCGGAGGCCATGACAGCCCTCGACGACGCCATCGCCACCAAGGACAACATCCGGGCCAATCTGGGCGCCTTGGCAAACCGGCTGGCCAGCACTGTTTCCAACCTGTCCATCCAGGCGGAGAACCTGCAGTCCGCGGAATCCCGGATCTCCGATGTGGACGTGGCCACGGAAATGACGGAATTTACCCGCAACCAGATCCTGACGCAGGCTGCCGTGAGTATGTTGGCCCAGGCCAACACCCTGCCGCAGTTGGCCCTGCGACTCCTGGGCGGCTAACTTAACCTCTTACCGGGGCAGGGGGGAAAATCCTTCCCTGCCCCATTCCCATCCCCACCAGCCTCTCACCCCCGGAAATACTGAGCCAGCGGCCTCTCGTCATTTGGTATAGCCTTTGCATTCCCAAAGGCCAACAACGGCAGTGGGAAAAATAGGAGCCGCAGATGGCCACTACTTCGGGCATATCCAGCATTAGTACTTATTATCAACCTGCCATAACTTTTTCCGGTTTGGGTTCATCAGTCGATTTTGACAGTATTATCAAGAAGTTGGTGGAAGTTGAGAGCGCCAGCAAAACTCGCTACGAATCCTGGAAGACGGAATGGAATGATAAAATTACCGCCCTGCAGACTCTGAATACCAAAATGTCGGACTTCAGGACCGTGGCCCAGGGCATGGACACTCTCAGCCAGTTCGTGGGCAAGACGGCCGCCAGCAGCAACACCAGTGTTTTAACCGCTTCGGCCTCCACCACCGCCACCTCGGGAACCCACCAGGTCCTGGTGAACCAACTGGCCCAGAACGAAATCGAGGTCCATCAAGGACTGGCGGACAGCGCCACGGTGGTCAACAATAGCGGCAGCGCCAAGGTCTTCGCCTTTTCTTACGCCGGCGGCGCGGCAGTGTCCATCTCCGTGGCCAACGGGGCCACCCTGGCGGACCTGGCTGCGGCCATCAACAGCAGCGGCGCCAATCCCGGGGTCACCGCCACGGTTCTGGACATGGGGGCGTCTTTCGGGGCCACCCGCTACCGCCTCCAACTTCAGGGCAACAGTACCGGGTCCACCAATACCATTACCATTGACGACGCGCTCACCACCCTGGACGGCACCGGGAGCACGGTAAACTTTGAATCCACCACCTTTACCACGGCTCAGACGGCCCAGAACGCCCAGATCAGGGTGGACGGATATCCTGCCGGAACCTGGATTGAGCGTTCCACCAACGTCATCGGCGACGTGATTCCCGGGGTGACCCTCAGCCTGCTGAATAGCTCCGCCACCTCGGTGCAGGTGACCATCAACGACGATACCGGGGCCATGCAGGATAAGATCGAAAGCCTGGTGGAAAAATATAACGATGTGGTGGCCTACATCAAGGAACAGACCAAATACGACACCACCACCGATACGGCCGGTATTCTGCTGGGAAATTATGCCGTGGAGATCGTCAAAAGCGCTCTGAATTACATCGGCACCGGCAATGCCCCCGGCTTTAAGGACCCTAACGACCCCTATCTCAACCTGGGGAAAATCGGTATCACCACCGACAGCGATGAAACCTCTGATACTTTTGGGCAGTTGGTCATCGACAGCAGCGCGCTGGCCGCGGCCCTGGGCAGCAACCCCACCGGGGTGGCCCGTTTGATGGCCGCTTATTTCCGGGGGGTCAGTGATGATGCTACCGGGAATATTACTTATTACAGTTCGCTGCCCGGCATCACCCAACCGGGAATCTACGACGTGACGGCGACGGTTTCCGGCGGCGTCCTGACCGGGGGGACCATCAACGGCCATGCGGCCACGGTCTCCGGGGACACCCTTACCGGCCAGAGCGGCTATGCGGAATACGGCCTGGCGGTAAAGATCAATCTGGTGGACGGCAATTACAACGGCACCGTGCGGCTGCAGTTGGGGAAAAACGGCCAGTTTGCCGAGAAGTTGGATGATCTTTTGAGTGCGTCTTCCGGTCCGGTAAATATTCTGATCAACAACTACCAGGACATTATCGACGGCATCGACGCCAAGATCGAAGCCGAAACGCGACGGGTGGAGGGGGTACAAAAGCGCCTTAGGGAACAATTTGCCCGGGTGGACGCGATCTTATCGACGCTCAATCAACAATCCCAGTATTTATCCACCCAGTTGTCGAAGTTAAACTCCAGTAGCAGCTAGTTAACATGGCAGGCGCGCATAAAAAATAACCCAGGAACCAAGAAAGCAGGAGGTTAGTGGCCCATGCAAACCCAAATCGTCCACAAGCAGTACGTCTCTACCCAGGTGAGCACCGCGGATCGTCTGCAATTGGTGGTCATGCTCTACGATGGGGCCATTACTTTTTTGAATCAGGCGAAAGAGAAGATGGCTGCCCAGGACGCCGCCGGCAAAGGGCTTTATTTAGGCAAAGCTCTGGACATCATTGCGGAACTGAATGCCTCCCTGAACTTTCAGGAAGGGAAGGAGGTGGCCGCTAATCTCTTCCATCTCTATAACTTCATGACCGCCCACCTGACCCGGGCCAACCTTAATTGGGACGCCGCGGCCCTGGATGACGTGATTAAAATGCTGGGCCAGTTGCGGGACGCCTGGGAAGAAGTCTCTCAGAAGTCGAAAAGGGGAGAGATTAAGGAAGTGACCGAGGAGCAGACCCTGACTCCCCGGGCGAATCTGGGCTCCCTGGTGGTCTGATTCCCGGATTAGTTGGTTCCGCGGTTTTTGCCAATTTCCCTCAGGGGCGCCCGTTCTGCGGGAGCCCCTCCGGATTATCGCCAGCAGCCTCCGGGACCTTGGTCCCCGGGGTTTCATCTTTGGGGCAGTAAATCCTTCCCTGCCGATCATCCAACTCCCGGCCGCCCCTGCTTTTCCTTTGCCATTCCGCCCTCCCTCCCTTATAAATAAGAGAGGTTTCTACAAAAGGCATTATTGGGGAATGTACTAATACCAATTCGCAATCAAAAGGCATTAAACTGTAGGGGCGAACCTTGTGTTCGCCCCGGAGTAGCGGGCGAACATAAAGTTCGCCCCTACGAAAAAATATACGTTTGATTGCGAATTGATATAAGAGCCATCACAGGCTGTAACGCCTGCGCAATTAGCTCTGCTACTTTCTCCAACCTTCCTCTCCCAAGCCCTTAAGGGTCTCAATTTATAACTACATGCGGGTGGGGAGGGGGGTGTGAGGGAGGGCAGGGTCTAAACGCGGGCCGGGAGGCCCGCCCTACTAGACCCCGGCCCCACCCCCCACGATCTATCTGCGGAGGAATTATGAATCATGCCCAGGAGGTGGTAGAGCAGATTTTGCGGGGAGAGGTGCGGGCCGCGGCCCGGCTGATGCGGGATCTGGATGACGGCTTGCCCGGGGCCCGGGAAGTCTTAAAGAGGCTCTACCCCCACAGCGGCCGGGCCCATATCATCGGCATCACCGGTTCTCCCGGGGTGGGCAAGAGCACCCTCACCGACCGCCTCATCCAATATCTTCGGCAAGAAGGGAAGACCGTGGGCGTGGTGGCGGTGGACCCCACCAGTCCTTTCTCCGGCGGGGCCATTTTGGGGGATCGCATCCGCATGCAGCGCCATGCCTTGGATGAAGGGGTCTTTATCCGGTCTCTGGCTACCCGGGGCCATTTCGGCGGGCTCACCGCGTCCTCCCGGGCGGTGATCACCGTCCTGGACGCCATGGGCAAGGACTATATCCTGGTGGAAACCGTGGGCGTGGGCCAGGACGAAGTGGAGATCGCAGCCACGGCTTACACCACCGTGGTGGTCACCGTTCCCGGGTTGGGAGACGACATCCAGGCCATTAAGGCCGGCATCCTGGAGGTGGCCGACATCCTGGTGGTCAACAAGGCCGACCGGGAAGGGGCCTCCCGCACTTATCAGGACTTGATGCAGATGCTGGAGTTGCAAAGCATCCGCAAAACCAAGTCCTGGAAGCCCCGGGTTATCCTCACCCAGGCCAAGGAAGACCAGGGGATCGAGGAACTGCTGGCCGGGGTGCGGGAGCATCAGGAATATCTGGGTAAAGACCAGGGTGAGGCCCTGCGTGCCGCCCGTTATCAGCGGGTGCGCCAGGAATTCCTGGAATTGGTGAAAGAAGGGGTGTACAAGACCCTGGTGGAGCAACTCTCGCATAGCGGCCGCCTGGAGGAGATTCTCCAGGGGATCCTGGCCAGGAGCACCGACCCCTATTCCGCCAGTGAGGATCTGATGGCCGAGACCCTGGGGGGTGGGAAGTGATAATGGGGAGAAAGGATATTGGGGGGGTAACAGGGTAAAAGGGAAAAAGGGGAAGAGGTTTTGTTGCGGTTTTTACATTTCTTAGATTTAAGCCACTGACTCCCTTCCCACTCGGCCTGTAAAAAATGGGGACCCGGAAATATCTCCGGGTCCCCTTTTTATTAGCGTATTGAACCGAAAACCGAAAACCGTATTACATGGCCTTGGGGGCCCCGGGTTTCTCCTCAGGGACTTTCTCTTTACTGGGAGCCGGGCGTTTCTTGGGCACGGCCTTGGGATAGCTCACCGGGAAGGATTCCAGGTAGCGGGAGGCCGCCCAGCCGATGATATTGGTGCGCAGGTCTCGTACCTGGGCCCAGCCCGCGGCATTAGCGCCCAGCATCTCCACCCGGTCATTGAGGTTCAAACTGGTGAGCACGCGGGAGCCGGTGGAAGGTCCGGCCCGCAAATTAAGACCCTGAATGGCCACATAAAAATAAGGCGGTCCAGGGCTGGCTGAGGTCGCCGAGGCCGGTATCCAGCCGATAACGCCGGATTTGATGGACCTAACCCGCCACCATCCACGGTAGTCCTGGTCGATCTTTTCCACCCGGTCTCCCCGGTAGAGCAACTCCAACGCCCGGCAGTTGTAGTCGGAACAATCCCGCAGATAGACATTGGCCCAGGACACATAAAAGCTGCTGGGCACAGGGCTGGGGGTGATCAAGTCGCCCGGAATCCAGCCGATGACGCCGCTGCGGTCCAGTTGCACCCGGGCCCAGTTATAATCGTTGCGATCCAATACGGTAACCCGGTCGCCGCTGAAGACCTGGGCTATGACATAGCATTCATCGGCATAACTGGCGCAGGAGCGTAGATATGTGGTAGTGGGCACCACATAATAGTATGAGGGAGTTACCGGATAGGTGCGGGGCGGCTCACACGCGCTCACCAAGGTGATGATCAACCCTAACAGCAGAAGGCCTCTGGCGAGATGACTATGTCCCATAGTTTCTCCTTATTCGGCTTCTTCCAAGGTGCGGATGCGCCATTGCCCCAACTCCTTGGCAAAACGCACCTTAAACGTTTGCGTGGAGCTGATCAATTCCCCGGTGCGCCGGTTCTTGAGGTCCACGTACCAGGTAACGGTGGCGTTGGCGTTATCCGCATCCAGGGGCTGCACTTCGTCAATGGTGAAGACCATATTGGTGTAATCGTAATTCTCCCAGGCCTTCAGGGCTTCCCGGCGCTTCTCGTCCAAATCCGGGAAAGTCCGCGAATAACAATCCATTAGCAGGATAATGTCTTTTTTTAGTCTGGCCTCCCGCATTTTAGCGAGGGTGGTCTGTAACTGCTCTTTAAGACTCGGAGGCTGGACTTCGGGTGCAGCAGCAGGAGGAGCAGGGGGAGCAGCCGGGGGCGCCGGAGCCTCCGCTTTCGGCGGCGGCGGGGGGGTCAGCGGTGCCGGTTTCTCGGTGCGAGTGAAAACCAGGATCAGGAGAAGGAGGATAATGACCCCGGCCGCGACGAGCAACCCCACCACCCAGGACTGGAGACCTTTGGCCGGGGCCGTGGGAGGGGTAGGAGCGGCAGGCCCGGCAGGCTCGGGCTGTTCCTCCGGAGCCAGGGCCGCGGCTGCTTCCCCTTTCAGGGGCGCGTCACATTCATGGCAGAACTCCTGGCGACGGGAGACCCTGATGCCGCATTGAGGGCAGAAAGTGTCCCCAGTCTCCGGATGCAGCAGAAAACTCCCGCATACCTGACAATACCGCTGACCCAGCTCATGTTCGGTCTGACAATGGGGGCATTGGGGCATATAATCCTCCAGGTTGCAGCATTAGGATACTGCTCAAGGCAAGCCCATAAAACCGCAAAACCCCTACGAAGTCAATATTTTTTTATACATATCCAAACGTTGGCTGTGTCCCGGATCTTATGCCGATACGCTCTGATCCTTTATCCCGGACTTTTTCTCCTGCTCCCCGGACAGAGGAATAGTGATTGTGGTGGAGGGTAGTTATGGTTTATTTTATAATTATAGGCAATATCTCTTCTCCGGGAAAAATCCAGTGGCAGCGGCCCTCAGCATACTGAAAAAGTGGTTCACCGGCAAACGCCGGCTTCCAGGGAAACCTGTGTCCTTGGCCCCGCCGCCCGCCCTCCTGGAGCGTTACCGCCAATACAAGCGCCTTCTGGCCGCCAACAGCGCCATCTTGACCATGGTCACCGACCTCCAGGTGAAGATGAACGAGGGCTTCTTGTTTGACATGCATTATGTGCGGGGCGCCTGCCAGCGGCTGGGGCAGGAGGTGGAGGCCATGGTTGCGGCCCTGGCGGGCATGTCCGGCGGCCGCTATCAGGCCCTGGAGGAAACCCGGCGCCGGGTGGAGGCGAAAATTACCCAGGAATTGGCGGGCGTCACCTTGCAGCCCGGCCCCCTGGTCCTGCCTCTGGCGGAGATCAGGGAAGGTCAGTTCTTCGGCGCCAAGGCCGAAAAGTTGGGGGACCTGGTGCGGCTGGGCCTGCCCGTGCCCCGGGGTTTTGCGGTGAGCGCCTACGCCCAGAAGCTTTTTTTTGAAGAATCGGGTTTGGAAGATTTTATCCGGGAGCAGATCCGGCGCTCCCATATCCGGGACCTGGAGAGCCTGAAAGAGGCGGGCGCGGACATAAAAGAGCGGGTGATGGCCCAGGAGTTGCCCCAGGAGCTCTCCCAGGAGCTGGCCCGACATCTGGCGGATTTGGGTCCCCGGGTAGCGGTGCGCAGCTCCGCGCTCCAGGAGGACAGCCTCTTCAGTTTTGCCGGCCAGTTTGAGACTTTTCTCAACGTGCCCCGGGAAAAGGTGGAAGAATCATACAAGGAAGTGCTGGCCAGCCAGTTCACCCCCAGGGTCCTTTACTACTGCCATACCA
Organism: Deltaproteobacteria bacterium; assembly: GCA_016208235.1. Lineage (GTDB taxonomy): Bacteria > Desulfobacterota > Desulfobaccia > Desulfobaccales > 0-14-0-80-60-11 > SURF-52. Next base: position 3,591 of record JACQYN010000058.1, on the reverse strand, counting down.
GCGGCTTTGCCTACCAGGAGCTGGCCATGGGCGTGGCGGTTATGGACATGGTGGACGCCGCCACCGCGGGGGTGCTGTACACCGCGGACCCCCGCCAGGGAGGGGAGGCCACCATTATCAACGCGGTCTGCGGCCTGGGGTCCCTGGCCGTGGGGGGGGTGGTGGAGCCGGACATCTACCGGGTGGAGGACGAAAAAATTGTGGCCCATCAGGTGGGGGAAAAGACCCGCATGCACCTGGCGGCTCCGGAAGGAGGCGTCCTGGACGTGGAAACGCCTCCGGAGAGGAAGGGAGCCTGTCTGGATGAGCAGCAGGTGCTGGCCCTCCACAACTTGGGGGTCACTCTGGAGAAGCACTTCGGCTTACCCCAGGACATTGAATGGGCCTTAAGCGGAGAAGGAAGGCTTTACCTCCTCCAGGCCCGGCCCCTGCGGATCAGCCGCCAACTGAAGACCGAGTACCTGCCGCCCCGGCTTAAGGGCGCGGAAATCCTCCTGGAAAACGGCGCCATTGCCTCCCGGGGCGCGGGCGCGGGGCCGGTGCACCGGCTGGAGGACGACCGGCTGCAGGACGTGCCCCAGGGCGCGGTGCTGGTGGCCCACCGGGCCTTGCCGGAGTACGGCCTGGTGGTGGGCCGGGTGGCGGCCATGGTCTGCGAAACCGGCAGCTCCACCAGCCATCTGGCCACGGTCCTCCGGGAGGCGGCGGTGCCCGCAATCTTCGGGGCCAAAGACGCCACCACCAGGCTGGAGCCGGGAGAGATGGTGACGGTGGACGCCTATTACGGCAACGTCTATCAGGGCCGGCGCGGCGAACTGCTGAAGCCGCCGCCGGGGGACGCGGTTTTGCGCCAGAGCCGGGCCTGGAAGGTCTTGGAGCGGGTCTTGAAGCATATTACGCCCCTTAACCTCCTAGACCCCCGGGGAGAGAACTTCCGGGCGGAGAATTGCGCCACCTATCATGACATGACTCGCTTTGCCCACGAAAAGGCCATGACGGAGCTTTTCCAAATTTCCGCCCCGGGCCCGGAGGAGGATGGCAGCCGGCTTTTGAGCAGCCATTTGCCCCTGGAGATCCACGTCATCGACCTGGGCGGGGGGCTGGCCCCGGAAGCCAAAGACCTGAAGGTGGTCAAGCCGGAGCACCTGCGCTCCCGGCCCCTGGTGGCTTATTGGCGGGGAGTGGAGGCCGTGGGCTGGCGGGGTCCCCGGCCCGTGGACCTGGCCGGGTTCATGTCGGTGGTGTTGAACGCGGCCACCGACGTCAATATCCGGGAGCGCCTGCACGAGAAAAACTTTGCCATCATTGCCGCGGATTATCTGAACCTGTCCAACCGCCTGGGGTTCCATTTCGCCACCATCGAGGCCTTTCTGGGGACTCCGGAGGAGAGCTACGCGAGCCTCACATTTTATGGCGGCGGCGCGGAACTGGAGCGGCGACGGCGGCGGGTGCGCTTCCTGGCCAAGGTGCTGCAGCGCCTGGATTTCCGGGTGGAGCTCAAGGAAGATTCCCTGTCCGGCCGCATCGACGGGTATGATGCAGCCACCCTGGAGAAGAAGCTGGAACTCCTGGGGCGGCTGATGATGGTCAGCAAACAGTTGGATATGAGCATGCTGGCAGAGGAGAGCGTGGACCAATATTACCGGGAATTCTTTGCGGAGGTCCATGATAAACAGAAGTGATGCTGAGGGAGGGGCAGGAAACCAGTGAGCAGTGAGCAGAAAAAACAAGCCCTATCGAGCCATTTTTTTTTTCACTACTCACTGTTTACTGCTTACTGCTCACCTACCTGGCCCCTCCCTACAAGACCAGTGCCGACTGAGAGCGGCCAGCGAGCCGCAAACCAAGGAGGTCCTTAAGAATGGGACGCATTCTGGCCGTCGATGACGAACTGGATATGTTGGCCTTGCTGAAAATGATCATCGAGGGTTATTCCGAGCATCAGGTCACCGCGACCAATAACCCCCTGGAAGCCGCCGAGTTCCTGGATAAGGAAAAGTTCGACCTGATCATCACCGATCTCAAGATGCCCGGCATGGACGGCATGGAACTCCTGGCCGCGGCCCGGAAAAAGGATGAAGACGCCATGGTCATGGTCATCACCGCCTACGGGTCCCTGGAATCCGCAGAGGAGGCCATGGCCCAGGGGGCCTATGACTTCATCACCAAGCCCTTCCGCAAAGAACAGATCCTCCTGGCCATTGACAAGGCCATGCGCTGGCGGGAGATGGTGCGCCAGAACAAGGAATTGAAGAAGCGCCTGGAAGGTGGAAAATAGGGACACTTCCTATTTTTCCCAGCGTATGAAGTCTTGCCTAGAAAAATAGGAAGTGTCCCTATTTTCCACCGGAGGAATTAACTTGATGGAATGGCTGATCGTTATCGCCGTCATATTGCTGGTGGTCTTTAAATTCGGCGGCTGCTGAGGGAAATAAATTCGAGGCCTGGTCCAGGCCTGAACCCCAGGCGGGAGGGAGCCGGGGCGTAAACCCCGCAGCCTTTACTCCCTTATCTTCACACTCCACTTTCTGAAAATGGCTTTATTTCAGATGCCCCGGTGGGATCTTGCATTTTTTCTGGAGTCCCGGCGGCGTCACGGCCCCCTTCTTCTGCCAGCCTGTTTTTTTCCCCTGACTCCAACCTGAAGGCGACTTAACCGGTTGTACGACTTGCACTCCCCCCTGGCTACTGACTATTGCCTGTCCTTGCCCCTTGCCCCCAGCTAAGGCCGGAGAGCCAGGGAGCAGGAGGGAGAAAACAGCCACCGCCACCCAGAATCCCGTTCTTTTCCGCATAGCAATCTCCTCAAGTTAGGATCTATCCATCAGGCTTCAGGCCGGGGAGGGCCCGGCCTGCCATTCCGGCTTTTGTATACTTAGATGGTCGGCAGGATTTTTGGTTAAATGAATTTTGGGGGATTTGCTCTGCAAAAACGTGTCTCAAGGGCTAAGGACCCTCATGACGGTTGCTAAAGAGCCTTCAACTCACCTGTAAGTTATGAAAAGTCGTAGGGCGGGCGTCCCCCGCCCGCCATCAATATTGGGAGCGCGGGGTCCCCCTACAATTACTTTGAATCTTGAACTTTGAATGTTGAACTTTTTCAGAAAAGCGACTCAACCGCCAGAACTATTCAAGTTCGTGACTGCCAGGCTAGGAGGATTCCAGCATAACCAGGACCGTATACGGTTGTTCCGAAGCGGCGGGGAAATCGAGGACCAGGTCTCCGGGGAATCCCTGGGTGTCATCGCTCAGCAGGGCGTAATCCCCTTTGACGAGGTGTTCGTTTAATTGTTCCAGGCGGTCCGCGTCATATTCTTCGCCCATCTCCAAAAAGTACTGGGGGGTATAACTAACGGCCCAGGCCCGTTTGGCTTTCAACGGCTGCTGCATTTCCTGCCTCCTTCCCGCCTTGGCAGCTTATGTTGGGAATCAGCAGTTCCCGCCGGCTCATCTTTGTTCATCCCCAGGGAAGATCAATGTTAGTTACAAATTAAGAACTTTGTAAGGCGATGCAAGGGGTTCTCAAGGAAACGTACGCCCTGCCAATTCCCTAAAGGCAGTCCTGGCAAGGAAGGCTTCGGGAGATTGCTG
>JACQYN010000057.1 GCA_016208235.1 Deltaproteobacteria bacterium | reverse complement strand
CGCGGACTTCAAGGTGGACGGCATAACCCCCAAGGGCCCGGTGTTGATCAATCCCACCACCGTCCTGGTGATCAGCAAGGCCGTGGCTCCCCCGGAGCCCCGCCGGGCCGCGGTCTCCTACGAAGACGTGGGCGGCCTCAAACCCCAATTGCAGCGCATCCGGGAGATGATCGAGCTGCCCCTGCGCTACCCCGAACTGTTCGAACGGTTGGGAATCGACGCGCCCAAGGGAGTGCTGCTCCACGGGCCCCCGGGCTGCGGCAAGACTCTCATCGCCCGCACCATCGCCCACGAGACGGAGGCCAACTTCTTTTCGGTGAGCGGCCCGGAGGTGGTGCACAAGTTCTATGGCGAGTCCGAAGCCCATCTGCGCCGGATTTTTGAGGAGGCCACCCGGAAAGGCCCCAGTATCATCTTCATGGACGAAATCGACGCCATCGCCCCCCGGCGAGAGCAGGTGGTGGGGGACGTGGAAAAGCGGGTGGTAGCCCAACTCCTGGCCTTGATGGACGGCCTCACCAAACGTCAGAACGTCATCGTCATCGCCGCCACCAACATCCCCAACGCCTTGGACCCGGCCCTCCGGCGGCCGGGGCGGTTCGACCGGGAGATCGCCATCCCCATCCCCGACCGCAACGGGCGGCTGGATATTTTGGAGATCCACAGCCGGGGCATGCCCCTGGCGGAAGACGTGGATATGGGCCGCCTGGCGGAGATCACCCACGGATTTGTGGGGGCCGACCTGGAGGCCTTGTGCCGGGAAGCGGCCATGAACTGTCTGCGCCGCCTCATGCCCGACATAGATTACGGCCTGGCGTCCGTCCCTTACGAGCAACTGGCGCAACTGGAAGTGCATATGGACGACTTCCTGGCCGCGCTCCGGGAAGTGGAGCCGTCGGCCATCCGGGAGGTATTCGTGGAGGTCCCGGATGTGCGCTGGGAAGACGTGGGCGGCCTCAGGGCGGTGAAGGCGCGCCTCCAGGAAGCGGTGGAATGGCCCTTGAAATATGCCCACCTCTTCAAAAAGGCGGGCATCAAGCCCCCCAAGGGCATCCTCCTGTCCGGGGCGCCGGGGTGCGGCAAGACCCTGCTGGCCAAGGCCCTGGCCACTGAATCCGGGGTGAATTTCCTGTCGGTGAAGGGGCCGGCTCTGATGTCCAAATATGTGGGCGAGTCGGAGCGGGGCGTGCGGGAGATGTTCAAGACCGCCAGACAGGCAGCGCCGTGCATCATTTTCCTGGATGAGACCGAGGCCCTGCTGCCGGCCCGGGGCACGGGCGGCTCCGACTCCCACGTGTCTGAGCGGGTCCTCAGCCAGTTTCTGGCGGAACTGGACGGCATCGAGGAATTGAAGGGAGTGCTGGTGCTGGGAGCCACCAACCGCCTGGACCTGATGGACCCCGCAGTGCTGCGCCCGGGGCGGTTTGATGAGATCGTCGAGATCCCCCTCCCTAGCGAACAGGACCGCCAGGAGATCTTTGCGGTCCACTTGCGGGGGAAACCCCTGACCAAGGGTATCAAGGCGGCGGAGCTGGCAGCCCGCACCGAGGGACTAAGCGGCGCGGAGATCGCCGCGGTCTGCAATAAGGCGGCCTTGGCCGCGGTGCGCCGGGGGGTGGAGGCGGAAATTGTCCAGGAGGGCTCCGGGAAGGCCAAAGTGCTCATCCTGCCTTCCGACCTGGAAGAAGCCCTGCAAGAGATGCTGGGAGGACAGGGGGCTTAATACCAAGTTGCCGTCAAAGTACCATAAATGTTTGTTGTAGGGGCGCACCCATGTGTGCGCCCACCCCAAGGGCGGACACGCGGGTCCGCCCCTACAAAAAATCTCTTTGACGGCAACTTGGTATAAGAAGCTGTCAGCTTTCAGCTAATAAATGGTAAAAGACCGTTTCTTAAGGTGTTCCATACCATATACCCCTAAGCGGGTTGCAGATGTTCCTCAACTGACGGAATCAGCAATATTGCCCTGATTTCCTCCCCTTGAGGGGGGTTAGGGCATAGGCGTTACCTTAAACAATGTTTGTCATTCTGAACGGAGCGAAGCGGAGTGAAGAATCTCTATTTTCCAAGGAAATGAGAGATTCTTCGCTGCGCTCAGAATGACAAAAAAGCCTTATGTTAGCCCTTATGAGGGGTTGGGGTGGGGGTGAAAAGTTTAGTTTGTGTTTAATCAATTAGTCTGTAACGACAGACGCTTCCCTCACCATAGCCCTCCCCTGTGGGGAGGGGAAAAGAAGTCAGGACGGGTTAGACCAGACTTTTACAAGAGCCTTCCATGTTTCGGTTTTTTCTTTTACTGAAAGCTGAAAGCTGACTGCTGAAAGCTTATTATGCCCCGGGGACTCTACTTATTCTGCCTGGCCCGGTTAAGCCGGTTGCCCTTTCTCCCCCTTGAGGGCCAGGGACTGGACGGCCAGTCCCCGCTGGAAGTGGCCGATTTTCAGGACCTGGCCGCGGTCTGGAGCCCGGTGCCGGTGGAGGATTTCTCCGGCCCGGACGCGGCAGAACGACTTCGGGACCTGGCCTGGATCGGCCCCCGGGTCATCCGCCATCAGGAAGTGGTGGCCAGGGTGATGCGGCATTCCCCGGTGCTGCCCGCCCGCTTCGGCACCATCTTTTCGTCCGCGGAAAAACTGGAAAAACTCCTGCAATACCATCATGACACCATCAATAAGTTCTTGGAACGGGTCGCGGGCCAAGAGGAATGGGCCGTCAAAGGGCTGTTGAACCGGTCCGGGGCCAAAGAGAAACTGTTCTCCCTCAAGTTGGCCCGGGAAGCGGGGCGCTTGAGGGCTCTATCGCCGGGGAAGCGTTATTTCCAAGAGCAGCGCTTACGGGCCGCGGGTGAACAAGAGCTGCAGCGGTGGTTACAAGCGGTTTGCCGGGAGCTGTTGGCCGACCTCCGGGATTTTATCGGAGAGGTGCGGGAACGGCAATTACTCTCCCGGGAAGCCACCGGCCATAATGGCCATAATAAAGAGATGGTCTTGAATTGGGCTTTCCTGGTGCCCAAGAAAGCCGCACCCAGCTTCCGAAGCCGGATCAGAGAGGCCAACGCCCGGCATTCCCCCCGCGGCCTGGTGATCGAATGCACCGGTCCCTGGCCGCCCTATAGCTTCACCCCTGCCCTGGATTTGGAGCCCGGGGGATGAGCTGCTTGTTTTATTGCATCTGCCGCCATCCCGGGCCGGAAATAGGGAAAGCCCCGGTGGGGGTGGGAGGGCAACCGGTCTTTCCGGTGGTGCATCGGCGCTTGAGCGCGGCCATTTCCCGGGTCAAGCGGGCGGACCTGGTCCCGGACCTCTCCAAGGTCCGGGCCTATGAGCGGGTGGTGCAATCCTGCCACCGCCAGGGCGCCGTTATCCCCTTGCGTTACGGGTGCGTGTTCGAGGAGGAATCTCAGGTCATCCACCTCCTGGACGAACATGGCTCCCAATATGAGGCCCTCCTCCAGGAACTGGAGGGCTGTGTGGAGATGGGGCTGCGGGTCTTGCTGCCATCCGGGCCTTGGGCCGCGCTGACCCCCGGAGGCCCGGAAGGCCGCCGGGAGGTTGCCGGGGATCATCCTCCCACCCCCGGCGGGGCGCGGCACCGCCCCGGTTTGGCTTATCTCACGGCCCGCCAAGCCCATTATGCCCACCAAGACCGCTGGACCCGGGAGTATCGCCAGGCCGCGGACCGGTGCCTGGCGCAATTTACCGGACTGTTTGTGAAAGCCAAGATGGAAGGTCCCTCTCCCCGCCTCCCTTTGCTCTCCCTGTTCTTTCTGGTGCCTGAGCGGGCGGTGGCGTCTTTTCGCCAGGCCTTCCGGCGTCTCGCCGCCACCGACCCGGCCAGGCTTCTGCTGAGTGGCCCTTGGCCGCCTTACAATTTTGTAACGGGAGGCCCCAGTCCCATTTATACCAATTCGCAATCAAAAGGCATTAAACTGTAGGGGCGAACCTTGTGTTCGCCCCGGAGTAGCGGGCGAACATAAAGTTCGCCCCTACGAAAAAATATACGTTTGATTGCGAATTGGTATTAACTCCACCACCATGCCCATGGAAGAGACCAGTCATGGAAAAAATTGACACCGGCCCGGATAATGGCCCGGAATTTCAGCGCTACCGGACACTCTACGAAATGCTGCTGGAGGCCATTCCTTCCTCAGTACTGCTCATTGACCAGGATCTCCGGATCGTCTCGGTAAATCGAAATTTTCTGGAAAAAAACCGCCGCACCCTCCCGGACACCATCGGCCGCCGCCTGGATGAAGTATTTCCGGCCATCATCATCGATCAGATGGGTTTTGCCGGGCGCATCCGTCAGGTCTTTGAGAAGAACTTCCACATCAAGGGAGAACGGATGACCTACCGGGCCCCGGGTATTCCTTTGCGCATCTATTATTACAGCATCCTGCCCTTTTCCTGGAAAGGGGTGGTGGAGCTGGCCATGCTGCTCATGGAGGATGTCACCGAGCAGGTGCGCTTGAGTGAAGAGGTGCGCCGGGTGGAGCGCCACCTGGCCTCCGTGGTGGAAAGCGCCCAGGATATCGTCCTGTCCACCGATATGGAGGGCAGGATTCTGACCTGGAACACCGCGGCGGAGAGGCTCTCGGGCTTCACTCTCTACGAGGTCCGGGAACAGAACTTTTTCGACCTTTGCGCCGGTGATGATCTGGGAGAGATGGAGAACGTCTTTGCCAACCTCCGGGCCGGCAGAAACGCGCAAATGGCGGAATGGGACCTGAAAACCAAAGACGGGGGCCGCGTCCCGGTCTCCTGGATCTTCTCCCCCATGAAGGACCACCTGTCCCAGACCGCGGGGGTGGTGGCGGTGGGCCGGGATCTGACGGAGCGCCGCAAGTTTGAGGCGCAACTGCTCCAGTCGCAAAAACTGGCCGCCCTGGGGGTAATGGCCGGGGGCATCGCCCACGAAATCCGCAACCCCCTGGCGGTATGCTCCTCCGCGGCCCAGTTCATCATGGAGCCCGATATATCCCAGGAGTTTCGCCAGGAGTGCGCCCACAAGATCCATGCCGGCGTCCAGCGGGCCTCCATGATCATCGAAAACCTGTTACGCTTCGCCCGCCCCTCCGTGAAAACCGACCCGAAAGAGATCAACCTGACCCGTCTTCTGGAGGAAACCCTGTCCCTGGTCACCAACCAGGCCCGGATTCAGAAGATTGAGCTGCATTCCCAATTGGCCCCGGAGCCCATCTGCATCAATGGCATGGAAGGCCTGCTGCAGCAAACCTTCCTCAACCTGCTGCTTAACGCCATCAAGGCCATGCCCGATGGGGGGGTGCTGGGCATTGACCTGGGAAAGACCGAGAGCGAAGCCTGGGTTAGCATTAGCGACACGGGCCATGGGATTGCCCCCGGGGATCTGAACAATATTTTCGACCCCTTTTACACCACCGCGCCCGCGGGCCAGGGATCGGGACTGGGTCTGTCCATCTGCTATTCCATTGTCAAACAGCACTTCGGCACCATCACCGTGGACAGCGAAGAACGCCAGGGAAGCAAGTTCACGGTGAGATTGCCCATCAGGGAAGCAGAGGCGGCGTGAGCGATCAGAGCGACTTGATTCTCATTGCCGACGATGAGCCGGATCTGTGCTGGGCTCTGGAACATCTCCTCCATAACCAGGGCCTGGCCACCCGGAGAGCCCTGAGCGCCCGGGAAGCCCTGGACCTGATGGAGCAACACCATTTCTCCCGGGCCTTCCTGGACGCCAAGCTGCCGGATATGGACGGCCTGGAACTGGCCCGGCGCATCCTGGAGATTGCCCCGGACATCCGCATCATCATGGTGTCCGGTTACTTTTACCGGGACGACGTCTCCATCCAGGACGCCATCTCCCAGGGGCTGATTCATAGCTTTATCAGCAAACCCTTTCTTCAGGAAGAGATCCTGAAGGTCCTGAACGCCTGAAGAATTTCTTCTCCTGAAGCTATTGGATTTAGGGCCATATTCTAGGGAATTCATTCCATAGAGCAGATGCCCCTTTTCTTCACCGCTATTGCCATTTTCCTTCTAATATCTTGAATTCCTTCATGATATTTAATCTGGCCACTGGCACGAATCTTGACCTGAATAAGCTGAGGCATGCCTTTTTTCTCCAAAAATCCAACGATTGGTAAAGGAGGTTTTCCATGGCTAAGGTACAGAAATCCACCGATTCCTCCAGTCTGGCGGAAGTGGTGGATCGCATCCTGGACAAAGGTATCGTCATCGATGCCTGGGTCAAGGTAGCGTTGGTGGGTATCGAACTGCTCTCCGTGGAGGCCCGGGTGGTCATCGCTTCGGTGGAGACCTATCTGAAGTATGCCGAGGCCATCGGCCTCACGGCCAGCGCGGCCGCTCCGGCATAAGGCCGATGGGGGGAACAGTCCTCTTCCGGGAGGGTTTGGTTCGCCCCCTCCCGGAAAGAGGCCCCTCAGCATCCTTCAGGGGCGGCATGGTAGCGCCGACCGACCCCTAAAGGCCTAAAGGCGGAGAGAAAGGAGATACCCCATGGGTCACTTAACCGAGGAAATGACCCGGCTATGTGGTGAGATCGTGGCTTTGCGCAGGGCCCGGAAGGGTTTTGTCAAAGACCTGACCCATAATGTGGCCGCGATGAAGGCCAATTTGCGCCGGACCCATAACGAGATGGCTCGGAAGGCCAAGGCCGAGCGGCGGGCAGCAGTGGCCCACCTGAAGAAAACGGTGGGCGGCATGCGCCATGCCTTCGCCGCGGACCTGGACGGGGCCCGGCGGGCCTGGGCCGGTAAATGAGCCGGCTACGGTCTCATCCACATCTGACCAGTCTTATAATCACGAACTGCATAACCGTCAACCCGTAAAGGAGATCAACCATGGCTAAAGTCCAAAAGTCCACCGATTCCTCCAGCCTGGCGGAAGTAGTCGATCGCATCCTGGATAAGGGGATCGTCATCGACGCTTGGGTCAAAGTGGCGTTGGTCGGCATCGAACTGTTGTCCGTGGAAGCCCGGGTGGTCATCGCTTCGGTGGAAACCTATCTGAAGTATGCCGAGGCCATCGGCCTCACGGCCAGCGCGGCCGCCCCGGCATAAGGCCGATTCAGGGAATGACTCCTCCCGGGAGGGGCCGCGGGTGCGGCCTCTCCTGGAAGGGGTTGCGAAGGAGCAGAACTTAGCGGGAATTTCGGTTGGCTGGAAAGTTCCCCGGCCAAGGCCATTAGAAAGGAGATACTTCACATGGGTCCTTTAACCGAAAGTATGACCCGGCTATGCAGTGAGATCGTGGCCCTACGCGGGGCGCGCCTGGCCTTTGTCCGGGACCTGGGCCAGGATGTGGCCTCGCTGCAGGCCGAGTTTCGTCATACCCACGCCGAGATGGCCCGCAGGACTAAAGCGGAACGGCAAGGTTTCGTTAAGTCCCTGGGCCATGAGGTGGCCTCCCTGCGAGCGGGTTTCCGCCGGGCCCACGCGGACATGGCCCGGAAAACCAGGGCGGAACGGCGGGCTTCCGTGAATCACCTGAAAAAAACCGTGGGTGGGATGCGCCGGGAATTTTCCCTGGACCTAGCCGGAGCCCATCGAGTCTGGTTCGGCCCCTCCCCCCGGGAGCTCCGGGTCAAGGCGGAGGCCGAGCGCCGGGCCCGGGAAGAGGCGGAGCGTCAGCGCCTGGAAGCCGAAGCCCGGGCTAAAGAAGAGGCTGCCCGGGAACAAGCCTCGAAGGCTAAAGAAGAGGCGGGGCGCCCGGGGAAAAAGAAGGGCTGAAACCTTCACCCCCTCGGGTGAGGCCCAGCCATGACCCCAAGTTCGGCAGGTTGACGGGGAAAACGGCACAATGGACCGCGTCGGAGAATACCTGGTGGAAGTGACCTGTTCTTTCTGCAGCGGCAGGGGGAGAGACCCCTTTGGCATCATGTCCTGGCTCTCCACCTGCTGCGTGTGCGGCGGCAGGGGGGTTGTGCAGGTGCCGGCGCCTCATGGGCGGTGCGCCCACTGCCGGGGAACCGGGGCAGTCAAGACTTTTACCTGCACGGTTTGCCGCGGCACCGGTTTTGTGTCCTTGATCCCCGGCCCCCTCCGGGTTTGCCCGGAATGCCGGGGCACCGGAGACGACGCCTCTTCGGCCCTGGCCTGCACGATCTGCCGGGGACGAGGCTGGGTGACCCTGGAGAGTCATGGACGCTAAGACTGCCAATCCCGCCCCTGGATTCCAGGGGCAGTTCCAGCACCAGTTACAGGAGCGACGCCCATGAGTGGTAAGCATCGGCAAAGGGCCGCGGTGGCCGTGGTTAAGGCGGAAAGCCGCAACGACCAGGTGATGCCGGAGGCCGGCCCGGAATTCGTGGAAACCCCTTATGTCCAGGATTTGACCAAACGCGCCCTGGCTTACCTGGAGGTGGGTTATCCGGTCCATTTCGCGGGGCCGGCGGGCACCGGGAAGACCACCCTGGCTTTTCATGTGGCGGCGCAGCGAGGCCGCCCGGTAGTCCTGATACACGGGGACGATGAGTTCGGGAGCTCCGACCTGGTGGGGCGCCATTCCGGTTACCGCAAACAGAAACTCATCGACAACTTCATCCATTCCGTCCTCAAGACGGAAGAATCCATGAATATCACCTGGATGGACAACCGCCTGACCATGGCCTGCAAAGACGGCTATACCCTCATCTACGATGAGTTTACCCGGTCCCGTCCCGAGGCCAACAATGCCCTGCTCAGCATCCTGGAGGAGAAGATCCTCAATCTTCCCAAGATGACCCGGGGGGGCGACGGCTACCTGGAGGTCCATCCGGAGTTTCGGGCCATCTTCACCTCCAACCCCGAGGAATACGCCGGAGTCCACAAGACCCAGGACGCGCTCATGGATCGCCTCATCACCGTCGGTCTGGGACATTTCGACCGGGAAACGGAGGTGCAGATCGCCATGACCAAATCCGGCCTTCCCCGCCTGGATGCCGAGATTATTGTGGATGTGGTCCGGGAACTGCGGGGCTTTGGAGTCAACAACCATCGCCCCACCATCCGGGCCTGCATCGCCATCGCCAAGATCCTGGTGCACCAGGGAGGCCGGGCCCATAAAGACGACCCGGTCTTCCAGTGGGCCTGCCGGGACATCCTTAATACCGACACCGCCAAGGTGACCCGGGGCGGCCAGTCCGTGATGGAAGAAAAAGTGGAAGAAGTTATTCACCTGGTCTTGGGTTCACGCCGGCAGACCCCTCCAAAAACAGGCCAGGATCTGAAGCCGGGTAAGGAGTAACCATATGGCCGTGCCCAGGAGAGGTTTACAGGACATCCGCACCCTGACGGGAAAGCTGAAAAAGGCCACGCTTCCTCATGAGGCCTATCTGCGGATCAGCCACATCGAGATGGAGAAAGCCAGGAAGACCCGGGAGAGCGAGAAGGCCAAGCAACTGGTGGCCGACATCGCCGCCCGCTTAAAGGAGATCGAGGCGGAAAAAGAGGCCTTACTCCAGGCGATGGCGGAGAGGAGCGTTGACCACCGCTTGGGGCGCCTCGGACCGCCGCGGAGTATCGGCGGCCTGAAGATCAGATATTAAAACCATTCAGAGGATGCCTAGCGATGCTGACTTTAAAGACTTCCGACCAGTTGCGGACCATGCGCAACGTCAAGAGCTACCGCTGCTGCCCCACCTCCACGGGCCCGCCCATGTGGGCGGCGGATCTGGGACGTATTTGCCTGGAGGAGTTACTCCGGTGGAACCGGGAATTGCGTCGCCAGTGGCTGGCTGCAGCCTGGCAGAACCGCTGCTGCTGCCGCTAAGGGGGTCCCGCGTGGAATATGCCCTGCAGGTCCTCAACCGGTACGGCCCGGCACTGAAGCCCACCCGGGGGCAGCGCCTGGTGAATGAAGTGACCTGCGCTTACTGCGGCGGCCGCGGGGCCGACCCCAAGTACAGCAGCGCCTCCGGTTGTCCCGTGTGCCGCGGCGCCGGCGCCGTGCGGGTCGTTCCCCCGGTGGTTGCCTGCCGGCGGTGCGCCGGCTCCGGCCGGGTCGCGGGCGATTTGATCTGCCTGACCTGCAAAGGGGTGGGAGCGGTGTCGATTCCCTTTAAGGCCGATACCTGTCCCCGGTGCAGGGGGACCGGCGAAGAGGGGATTTTCTATTGCCACGCCTGTAAAGGGCAAGGGATCGTCTGACCTCGGAAATGGAGAACGGAAATGAAAATAATTTGCCTGTCCTGCGGCCATAAAGTGGAACTGGACGATGCGTACGACGATTTTGAGGGTCTGGTTAAGTGTGTGGTCTGCGGCACCATGCTGGAGATCAAGACGGAAGAGGGCAAGCTCAAGGCCATCAAGGTGGCGGACCCTGACCCGCGCGGCTCCCAAGCCCAAGAGAATTGAGGGCGCCATTACTTGAGGCTCCATAAGGACGGGTCAGGCGCCGGAAGTTTCAATAATAAATCGAGACTTCAACAAACGGGGGGATAAGGAACCCGTGTTGAGCACAGAGGCCCGCCCCCCTAATACCGTTTTCAGTTTTCGGTTTTCGGTAAAAAGATTGCCAATTATCAATAAGTTAGTAATTAGATTTGTTGCAGCAGAAACCGAACTTGGTATAAGGGCATTTTTTCCCAAGTCGTGAACGGTTAAACGGAAGGAACCGTGGGTGTCAGCCCCCGGTTCCCATGACATTGAGGGAAAACGAGATGGCGGCGCACGCAGAAGTCAAACGCGGAAAGTATTTATACGCCATAGTTCCTGCTTCCGGGATGCAGAGCTATGGCCTTGCCGGTATTGACGGGGCAACCGTTTATATCATCTCCAACGGGCGGTTGGCCGCAGTGGTGAGCGACGTTCCCAACCAGAAAATCCGGCCGGAACGCCGCCACCTGGCCGCCCAACAGGCGGTCCTTAAGGGGCTTTTAGCCGCAACCGAGGCCATGCTGCCCATGGCCTTCGGCATCATTGCCGACGGCCCCCAGGCCATCAAAAAGATCCTGTCCGAAAATCAGGAAGCCTGCCTCAAGCAGCTCCAGCGGGTGGCCGGAATGGTGGAAATGGGGCTGCGGGTCTCCTGGGACGTGCCCAATATTTTTGAATACTTCGTCCATTCTCATCCGGAGCTGCGGATCGCCCGGGACCGCTTCCTGAGGCCCTACCGCAACCCTTCCCAGGAGGACAAGATCGAACTGGGGCGCTTATTTGACCGTCTCCTCAACGAGGACCGGGAAGCCTACACCGAGAAGGTGGAGGAGATACTGTCCCCATATTGTCAGGAGATCAAGCGCAACAAATGCCGCCATGAACGCGAGGTGATGAACCTGGCCTGTCTGGTGAAGAGCGCCGGCCAGGCGCGGTTCGAAGAGAGCGTTTTCGAGGCGGCCAAGCTCTTCGACAACAATTTCACCTTTGACTACAACGGCCCCTGGGCGCCCCACAACTTCGTGGAACTGGATCTCCAGCTATAGTCCCAGCCCCCCGGGAGGAAAGGGATGTTTCTAATTGACGACTTGCTGTTGTCTCCCATCAAAGGCATCCTCTGGGTGTTCCGGGAGATCCACGACGCGGCCCAGCAGGAACGGGCCGGCGAAGGGGAATCTATTACCGCCGCCCTGAGCGAGCTTTACATGAAACTGGAAACCGGGCAGATCACGGAAATGGAGTTTGACGCCCAGGAGAAGGTGCTCCTGGACCGCCTGGACCGCCTGCAAGAGGAAGAAGCGGCCGGCGCGGAACCCGGGAAGAAACCGGCCGGGCGGCGCTCCCAGGCCAGGCTGCCCGGGAAAAAGTCCCTGCCCGCGTGAAACCATGGAGGCTACGGGCATGCTTTCTTTTCTAGAGGAGCCCCTTCCTGGACTGTTATTCTTCGGCGGGAAAGGCGGGGTGGGGAAGACCACCTGCGCCTCGGCTGCGGCGCTCCGTTTCGCCCGCAGGTTTCCCCGGGGTAATTTTCTCCTGGTCTCCACTGACCCGGCTCACTCTCTGACCGACATCATCGGCGATTTTCAGCCCCCCGGCAATTTAAAAATCCTGGAGTTCAATGCCCAGGAATCCCTGGAGACCTTTAAGGACAGGCACCAGGGGAAACTTGCCGAAATCGCGACCCGGGGCACCTTCTTGGATGACCACGATATTCGCGGGATCCTAAATCTCTCTCTGCCCGGCCTGGATGAACTCATACCTTTGTTAGTGATCGCCGAATGGGTGGAAACCCGGACCTTCGACCTCATCGTGGTGGATACCGCGCCCACGGGGCACACGCTACGACTGCTGGCCGCGCCGAAGTTGATCCGCACCTGGCTCAAGGCCCTGGACACCTTGCTGGCCAAGTCTCGCTTCATGAAGCAGCGATTCCGGCGGGCGCATCAGCCGGACGGACTGGACCGATTCTTAATGGAGCTTGCCGCGGCGGTGAAACAAATGGAGGGTTTGGTGCGAAATCCCCGGGCCTGCCGCTTTGTGGTGGTGATGCTGGCGGAAGAGGTGGTCATCAATGAGACCCTGAAGCTTCTGGGCGAACTTAAACGCCTGCATATCCCGGTCACGGAGTTGCTGGTCAACCGCCTCTATCCGGAGAATTCCTGCCCCTTCTGCACCGAAGGGCGGCGACGGCAACAACGCCTCCTGGAAGAGCTTTTAAGCAGCGGCTCCTTGGACGGCCATGCCTTGCGGGGCCTCCCCCTGTGCCCGGAAGAATTCCAGGGCCCGGGTCTGGAGACCCTCTGGGATGGGATCACCGCCGCGGTTCCCGCGCCGTCGGCCCATCCCCTGGCCCCCTTGGAACTGCCGCCCCGGGTGGAGGCCCCGCCCCCATGTCCCTCTCCTGATCTTACTTTTCTGATCTTTGCGGGCAAGGGTGGGGTGGGCAAGACCACCCTGGCCTGCGCCACCGCGGTGCGGTTGGCCCAGGAATTTCCCGAAAAGCAGATACTTCTCATCTCCACCGACCCAGCCCACTCCTTAGCTGCCTGCCTGGAGGCGTCCCTCGGTCCTAAGCCGGTGCCCCTCGGCCCGGGCCTGAAAGCTATGGAAATCGACGCCCCAGGAGAATTTTCGGCCCTAAAAAGACAATACCGACAAGAGCTGGAAAAATTCCTGTTTACCGCGTTCGAAAATTTCGATTTCCCCTTTGACCGCCAGGTGATGGAGGGGATACTGGACCTTTCCCCTCCAGGCCTGGATGAGATCATGGCCCTGGTACGGGCCATGGAGTTCCTGGAGCAGGGCCGCTACGACTTCTTCATCCTGGATTCCCCTCCCACCGGCCATCTCCTCCGGCTCCTGGAATTGCCGGAACTCATCGACCAGTGGCTCAAAACCTTTTTCGGATTGCTTCTGAAGTACAGTCTGACCTTACGGTTTCCAGGTCTCTCCCAGAAGCTGGTGAAAATTTCCCGGGGACTGAAGCTGCTGCGCCAGCTGTGGCGGGACCCGGCCCGGACCGCGCTCTATACAGTAAGCGTCCTTACGGAAATGGCATTCCAGGAGACCTGGGACCTGCTGGCTGCTTGCAGAAACCTGCAAATACCGACGCCGGTGCTGTTTCTCAACCTGGCCACGCCGGCGTGGGATTGTTCTTTGTGCACCGCCCTGAACCGCCGGGAGGCGCGCATCAAGGACATGTTCCGGCAAAGTTTTGCCGGCTTGCACCAAACCGTCGTCTATCACCAGAAAGAACCCCGGGGTCTGAAGAGCCTGGAGGCCTTGGGGCAGGCCATGTACCGACCCCGGATTATGGAGAACCACCGTGGAATTGTGGTTGATCTGCCCGCATTGTCAAGCTAGGAGACCGTTGGACTCCCGAACCTGTTTCGCCTGCGGTGCAGACCTGCGAAACCTGCCCCCGGAGCATCGCCGTTACTTTTTGGACCCAACGGAGGCAATCGCGCCCGTCCTCACCTCCCCGGAAACGGCCTCTGAACCTATCCCAGAGGCGACGGAGGTGGAACTGGCGGTGTCGAATCCGGAAACCATGCTGCCCGAAGCCTCTCTCCCGGAAAGTGGAGACTTGTCGCTATGCGAGGCCCTGGACCGCATCCTCAATAAGGGCGCGGTGCTCTTGGGAGAAGTGGTAATTTCCGTAGCCGATATCGACCTGGTCTATCTGGGCCTTCAGGTCATCCTGGCATCCATGGAAACCGCCCGGGGATTCAAGCCCGGCCTAGGGGAAGGACAGATGGCTCGCCTCGAAAACCGGATCACCCTCTGGGATGAGTGGTCGGGGATTCAAGCCCGGCCTGAGGGCAGGCCAGTTGGCGCCCAACCTGTTTGATAAGGGAGCTTGCCGATGAAACCGCCGGCCGCAGCCCAGGTGGAATCCCTGGCTGCCAGTGATTTTGCGCAAATAATGCAAAGCCGCGTGACTTTGCCGCCTCCATCCACGGGCAGCCAGACCCCCCGAATAACGCTGGATCAGGACAACGTCAAGAACAGCCTGGGGCAACTGGTTCTGACCCTGGTGAAACTGTTGCACGAACTGCTGGAGCGCCAAGGCATCCGGCGCATCGAGGCCGGATCCCTCACGGACGACCAGATTGAGCGCCTCGGATTAACCTTGATGAAACAGGCTCAAGAGATCGACAGGCTCCGGAGGGAGTTCGGTCTGGAAGAAGAGGACCTGAATATCGACCTTGGCCCCCTGGGCCAACTCCTCTAAGGAGGAACCGCACATGGCAAGACAACAAGGCATCCAGAGTTCCATCGAGAGCACCAACCTGGCGGATCTTCTGGAACGCATCCTGGACAAGGGGATCGTCATCGCCGGAGATATCAAGATTCGGCTGGTGGAAGTGGAACTCCTCAATCTGCAGATTCGCCTGGTGATCTGTTCGGTGGATAAAGCCAAAGAATTAGGCATGGATTGGTGGGCAGCCAACCCCGCGTTCTGTCCCCAGAGTTCTTCCGAAGATCTGGCGTCCTCCCTGGCCAAGATCGACGAACGCCTGGGACGCCTGGAAACTGCCGCGGCTGCAGCCGGCCCTTAGCCGCAGGGTAACATATCAAAATCACATCGAAATACTCTTGAGGGAGCGTATAGTGGCTCTCTCTGTGCTCTCTGTGCTGAATCTTTTTATATATGGCAGGCTTTCCGGGTCTCGATTCCTTCCACCACGCCGCGGTATTTTTCGTGGATCATTTGGCGGTCAAATTCGAACATGGCCTGGAGCATTTCGGTCCTCTCCGCATCGCTGAAATAAGCCCACCAGCGCGGCGGTGGTCTCCCGGGCCCAAACGTGTTCCTGGATCAACTCCTCCATGATCTGGCGATGCTCGGCAGAAAGGTCTTTTTTCCCCAGGGCCGTGAAGAGAATATCCTCTTCCTTGCCGTGGTGGCAGCGGTCGGCATAAGTCTTGATAAAATCCACCGCGGTGTCGATGAACACCGGGTCCACGAACGCGAACTCCGGGTCCACGGCCACGTTGTCTTTAATCCGGGTTAATTCGCAGCGCATAAGGGTAATCATCCGCTCGATGAGGCGGTGCTCGATCATCAAGGGGCCGATGGGCTGCATTATCTCAATCCTTTTTTTAGCCGCGGATGAACGCCGATGCACGCCGATAATCTGCGTCCATCGGCGTTCATCCGCGGTTCATATTTTTATCAATTCGTATTCCCGGCTCCCCAGGCCCAGTTCTTCCGCGTACGCCAACTGAATGGGCCAGTCCACCTGGGGGTAGATGTCCTTGAATTTGTCGGTCCCCGCGCTCTTCTTTTTCAGGGCCGAGCCCGGCAGGCCCCGGGCCTGGTTCACCAGGTCCGCGGCCGCCTGGTCGATGGCCACCGGGTCCCGGGAGGCCAGGATGCCGAGGTCCCCAACGATGGGCGCATCGTTGTGGCCGTAGCAGTCGCAGGCCGGAGAGACCTGGGTGATGAAGCTCACGAACACGGCCCGGTCTTTTTTGCTCTGCATCACCCCGTAAGCATACTCCACCAGCTTTTCCAGGAACACGGGGATGGATTCGTTCCATTGGATCTGGATGTTGGCGTAGGGGCAGACCAGGATGCACTCCGCGCAGCCTATGCACTTGGCGGGGTCAATCACTGCTTTTTGCGTCTCCGGATTGACCTGGATGGCCTCCTGGGCGCAGTGGGCCACGCACTCCCCGCAGCCGGTGCATCTTTTTTCCGTTATCTTGGGGGAGATGTTGGAGTGCTGAGCCAGCTTGCCCCGACGGGACGCCCCCCCCATCCCCAGGTTTTTCAGCGCGCCCCCGAACCCGGAGAGCTCGTGGAGTTTGAAGTGGGTCAGGACCACCATCCCTTCCGCCTCCATCAGGGCCTCGGCCAGGAAGACGCTCTGGAAATGCTTTTTCTTG
>JACQYN010000264.1 GCA_016208235.1 Deltaproteobacteria bacterium | reverse complement strand
GGGGGGAGGGGAGTCTGCGGGGGCATAGGACGGGGAGCCCGCAGGGGCATAGGCCTTGGACCCGGCGCTGGCCCGGGCCAGCTGTTTTTGCAGGGCCGAGGCTTTCTGGTCCATCAGGGTCAGCAGCTCTTCCACGTTGCGGCGCCGTTCCTCCAGAACCGCTGCCAACTCCGTCATCCGGCCCAGCTCTTCCCGGGAAGGCTGCTCGGCCTGCTGCGCCATCATATGGCGATACCAGGACCTGATCTTCAGCAGGGAAAACGCCACCAAGGCGATGAGGCCCAATTCCAGGACCAACTGTACCAGAACCCAGTATTCCAGGCTTTTTAAAGACACATTGCTTCTCCGCAGTCAAACTTTGATGTCGATGATAGGTTTGGGCTTCCCGGTTTCTTCCGGAGCCGGAGTTTCTTCCTCTTCCAAGGGAGGCTCGGGGGAGGTCCGTTTCTGGGCGTAGTATTGGGGCCTGGCCCCCTGGCCGCCTTTATCCCTGAGTTTTTCGCTGATCAAGGTCTGATCCCGGGGGATCAGGGGAATCTTTGCCTGGGAATCGATGCCGTCCACGGTTTTACCTCCCCTTAACGGAGCAGAAGGCTATAATCCAACTTGACGGCGCTGACCGCCTCCTGCCCCAGCCAGCGGTTGACCAACCCGGCCAGGAGCTTTTCCTGCTCTTTCGTCTCCCGGGTTGGGTGCGCCTCTTCCTTGGTTACCAAAAAGTCATAGACCAGTTCCCGCAGGCGCGGGGCCTGGGGGTCAAACCCTTTGAGCATTTCCGGTTGCAGAAATTCCAGGGCCACCTGCACCCGCCGCACTCGCACCCGGGAGGCTTCCTCCTCGATCAAGAAGAAAGGGTCCAGGGCGAGGGAGGGCGCTGCGGCTGCCGCGGCAGCGGCTACGGGTTTCTCCACCTCTTCCTGGATTTTCACTTCCAGGACCGGACCGGGCTTAGGTGAGACCGGTTCCCCGTCCCGGCCTTGGGCTGCATTAACCCCGGCGACACCAAACCAAACCAGAATCAGCAGGAGAGAAGGACAACGGAAAATCCGGGGTGAAGCCGGGCGCAGAGACATCTTACTTTTCTCCAGATTGAAAATGTTCCCGCAGCTTGCCCCGGAGACGCAACATGGCCTGGGTGTGCAACTGGGAGATGCGGGATTCCGTATAGCCCATGATCTGGCCGATTTCCTTCATGGTCAGCTCTTCGTAATAGTATAGGGAAATCAACAGTTTCTCTTTATCCGGCAGGGCCTCGATGCCCCGCACCATGACTTCCTGGAGTTGGGAAAAATGGACGGCCATGAAGGGGTCCCGGACATTTTCATCCAGGAGAATTTCCGGCAGATCGCTTTCCGCGAGGTCGACGCTGCCGCTGATGGCCTTCCACACCCCCTCCAGTTCCACCAGGGACACGGACTTGGTTTCATCCAGGAGTTGGTAAAACTCATCCATCCCCAACCCCAGAGCTTCGGCCACTTCCTCCGGCTCCGCGGGGCGGCCCAGGGTTTTTTGCAGTTCTGCGTAAGCATTCTCGATGATATGGGTTTTCTTGCGCACCGACCTGGGGATCCAGTCCAGGCTGCGCAGTTCGTCCAGAATGGCGCCTTTGACCCGGAATTCCGCGTACGTCTTAAAGCTGATATTCTTGCTGGGATCGAACTTGTGAATCGCGTCTATCAAACCAATAATTCCGGAGCTGATCAGATCGTCCAGGGAAATATGGGAGGGCAGGCGCAGGGCCAGGCGGGAGGCGATATATTTGATCAGGGGCGCATACTGCAGCACCATCTGCTCCTGCCAGGCGTTGTCCACCTGTGCGGGCCAATATTCCGCGGACGCACTGAAAGTGTCATGGGCTAAGGATTGTTTCTTCATGTCTGTCTCTATCTCTTTCACGGTGCCTAAATCTGGTATTGGAGCAAGCGCCGCCAAAAGAATTTGATATTACCGTCCACCTCTTCGGGGGCGGGGGTTTCCCAAAGCCGCTGGGCGATCTGGGTGAAGGACCTGGCAGCCCGGGACTTGGGATAAAGGGTCAGAACCGGTTGTTGTTTCAAGACCGACTTGGGCACGGATTCGTCGTGGGGGATATAACCCATGTACTCCAGGGAAATATCCCGGCCCAGGAACCGTTCCGCCACTTTCAGGAGGGTGCGGTACACTGCCTCCGCCTCCCGGGGCTGGGAGAGCCCGTTCACCAACAGCTTGAACCGGCGCTCATTGTGCTGGGTGGCCAGCACCTTGATCAGGGCGTAAGCATCGGTGATGGAGGTGGGCTCATTATTGGCCACCACCAGCCGTTCCTGGGCGGCGATGTTGAAGAACAAGACATTACGGGAGATGCCGGCCCCGGTATCCACCAAGACTACGTCCACGCTCTCGGAGTAGTTGTCCAACTCGTTTAAGAGGAACATCTTCTGGTATTCGTCCAGGTCGGACAGCTCGGGGATGCCGGAAGACGCAGGCAGAATCTTCATACCTCCGGGGCCTTCCACCAGGACTTCCGGCAGGGTTTTGCGGAGCTGCAGCACATCGTGGATGGTGAACTGCGGGTTCAGGCCCAGAATGATGTCCAGGTTGGCCAAACCCAGGTCCGCGTCGATGAGGAGGACCTTGAGGCCCTGTTGGGCCAGGGCCAGTCCCAGGTTCGCCACCACGTTGGATTTGCCTACGCCCCCTTTGCCGGAGGTCACGGCAATTACCCGCAACCGCGGCCCGGAGGGCATGGTCAGCTCCTGGGTCAGGTCTTCCATTTCATGCAGCAAGGTCGTCGGTTTCATGGGATCTCCCATAAGTCTTCAAAACTTAGGTTAATGGCGGCGTCGCAACAACAGCTCAGTCACCCGCCTCCGGGAAGAGAGTTCGATGTCCTCCGGCACCTTTTGGCCCGCGGTCAAATAGGACACGGGCACCCGGTGGCGGCAAAGCTGGTTGAAGATTCCGGAAAAGTCGTTGGTTTCGTCCACCTTGGTAATGATGTACGAAGAGATGGGTAAAACCCCGAAGCCCTTAATGGCCTTGATCAGATTGCTCTCTTTAGTGGTGGCGCTCAGCACCAGGTGATGCTCCAGGTCCGGAAGGTCCCCCAGCGTTTGGGTCAATTCTCCCCGCAGGTTGGGGGCATAGGGGCTGCGGCCGGCAGTGTCGATCAACACCAAGTCCAGATCCCCCATTTGGTCCAGGGCCTCCAGCAATTCCTGGCGCTGGTGCACCACCAACAGGGGTTGCCCGGTGAGGCGGCCATACGCGGACAGTTGGCCGTGGGCTCCCAATCTCTGGTTGTCCAGGGAGATCAACCCCACTTTTTGTTTTTCATAAAGGCCGAACTTGGCGGCCAGTTTGGCGATGGTGGTGGTCTTGCCCACCCCGGTGGGACCGATGAAGGTCCAGCAGCGGGGGCGGCCTTCTTTGGCTTTCCAGGGGTCCACCACCTCAAACGCGTGCATCAGGTAGCGGCTGGCCACCTCTTTGAGGGTGAGGGGCTGGTCCCCGGATTGCTCCAGCAGGCCCTGGACATTATCCAGCCAGCGCTGCAGAAAACGATCATCCAGACCGGTGCGCGTGAGAAACCGGTAAAACATGGCCAGATCTTTGTGCTGCATCAGCCAGGAGGGGGGGCCGTTTTCCCGGAGCCACCGGTGCAGCAGGTCTTTGACTTCTTCCAAATCCTCCTGGATCCGGCTGACCGGAGAAAAAGAGGGTGGGAGCCAGTCCCCCCGGTCTGACTCCCGCTCTCCATTGCCTCCATTGTCGGGGAACGCGCTCAAATCTACGGCCGCGGTCACCTCCACCCCGGGACGCCGCATCTTCCCGGCCTGGTGTTCTTTTAACCACCGGGATTGAGTGGAAAGGATCACCGCTTCCGGCCCCATCTCCTTCTTTACCTGAGACAGGGCTTCCTTAAGGTCTCGTGCCGAAAATGTCTTAAGCTTCATGGCTTAAACTCACTACTCCCAAGGATTGAATCTTGGCTTCCGTGACCAGCTCATGATGGGACAGCACCCGTAAGGTGGGCAGGTGTCTCTCCACCAAGCGGCGGAGATGGCGCCGCACCCCGGGGGAACATACGACGATAGGTTGCACGTTCTGTGCCGTGGCCTTGTCCACCGCCCCCTGCAGGGCCGTAATAATTTCCTGGGCCGTTTCCGGGGCCATGGCCAGAAAGATGCCGTAATCCGTCTTTTGCAGGCTGTCCTTAACCAGGTCTTCGACGAAGGTGTCCAGGGAATAGATCATAATTTTGTTGTCCGGGGTCTCCAGGGGTTTAGTCAGGGCCCGGCCCAGGCGCTGCCGCACGTATTCCGTGAGAATATCCGGGTCCTTGGTGAAAGGCGCGTAGTCCGCCAGGGTCTCCAGGATGGAGAGCAGGTCCCGGATGGAGATCCTCTCCTGGACCAGGTTTTGGAGCACCTTCTGGATGCCCCCCAAAGACAGGAGCCCGGGCACCAGTTCCTCCACCACCTTGGGATTGCTTTGGGCCAGGCGGTCCAGGAGCTTTTGCACGTCTTGGCGGCCCAGGAGTTCGTGGCAGTGGGCGCGGATCACCTCCGAGAGGTGGGTGGCGATGACGGATGCCAGATTGACCACGGTATATCCCAGGTGTTGGGCTTCTTCCTTTTTATTGGCCGGAATCCAGAGCGCGGGGAGATTGAAAGTGGGCTCCCGGGTGGGGATGCCTTCGATCTGCCGCAACGCGTCGCCGGGGTGTAGCGCCAATTGGTAGCCCACCATCAAGTCTCCCCGGGCCACCTCCACCCCCTTGATGAGAACCACGTAGCCCCCGGGCTTAAGTTGCAGGTTGTCCCGGATATGGATGGGAGGCACAATCACCCCCATCTCGATGGCAAACTGCCTCCTTAAGGCCCGGATGCGCTCCAAGAGCTCGCCGTCCTGCTCCTCGTCCACCAGGGGAATGAGGCCGTAGCCCGCCTCCAGCTCCAGAAGGTCCAGAGACAGGAGGTTCTCCATGGGCTCCGGCCCCTTGGGCTTGGGGACTTTTTTGGCTTCCACCGCCGCGGCCTCGGCCTTTTGCCGGGAGGTATGGGCGGCGTAAGCCAGGCCCCCGGTGAGCAGCGCCAGGGAGATGAAGGGGATATGGGGCAGGCCCGGAACCAGGCCGATGAGGAGAATGATGCCCGCGGCCACACTCATGGCCTGAGGTTTCAGGGTGAACTGGGCCGCGTATTCCTCCCCCAGGCTGGCTTCCGATGCGGCCTTGCTCACCACCAGACCTGCGGCCGTGGACACCAGCAATGCCGGGATCTGGCCCACCAGACCTTCGCCGATGGTCAGCAGGGAAAAGGTCTGGGCCGCGTCCCCGATGGTCATGCCGTGTTGGGCCACGCCGATGATCAGGCCGCCTAAGATGTTGATGGCCATGATCAAAATCCCGGCCATGGCCTCCCCCCGGACGAACTTGGACGCCCCATCCATGGCCCCGTAGAATTCCCCCTCCCGGGCCAGGGCGGCCCGGCGCTTCCGGGCCTCCATATCGTCGATGTAGCCGGCGTTGAGGTCCGCGTCGACCGCCATCTGTTTGCCGGGCATGGCGTCCAAGGTGAAGCGGGCCGCCACTTCCGCAATCCGGGTGGAACCCTTGATAATGACGATGAAGTTGATGACCACCAGGATCAGGAAGATGATGCCGCCCACCACGTAATTGCCGCCCACCACGAAGCTGCCGAAGGAGCGGATGACCCGGCCCGCGGCCTCCATGCCCTCATAGCCGTGCAGGAGGATCAGCCGGGTGGAGGCCACGTTCAAGGAGAGCCGGAACAGGGTGGTCACCAGGAGCAGCGAAGGGAAGATGAAAAATTCAATGGGCCGGATAGTGTACAAGGACACCAGCAGGATCATCAAAGAAAAGGTGATGTTAAAGCTGAGGAGCAGGTCCAAAACGATGGGCGGCAGGGGAAAGACCATGACCAG
>JACQYN010000265.1 GCA_016208235.1 Deltaproteobacteria bacterium | reverse complement strand
GCGCTCTCAAAGAATCAGTGGTCCGGGAGACTCTGGAGAAGATGGGGCGGATCGGGTTTAACCGCAAGATGGCGGCCATAGACCGATTCTGGACGGAGGTCGAGCGGGCCATCGAGACTTTGACCCTCTCCTTCGAGAGCGTGCGTCTCTATCAAGACGGCTTGCCCGTGTGCGGGCGGGAGGCCGAGATCGTCAGGGAACTGGCCCAGACGGGCAACCGCAACCATCAACTTCTGCTGCGCCTGATGGGCCGGGGGGCCACCGTAATGGGGACCGAATCCGCCGATCTGCTGGTGCAGGAGTACCAAATGGCCAAACAATCCCTGGCGGCCCGCCCTCCCCGGGCCGCGGGAGTGGCAGCGCGACGCCGGGCCCTTACCGATGCTCTATTGCAGCGCCGCGACCGATTCATTGCCCAGCGCATTAACGACACTCTCAAACCAGGCGAGACCGGTATCCTCTTTCTGGGGATGCTCCATTCCTTAGAAGGATACCTCCATCAGGACGTTAAGGTGATTTATCCACTCCACCGGCCTCGTTGACTCCGGAGGGAATATGGACGCACATCGCGCGGTGCTCATCGTGGATGATGACCAGGATATCTGCATAATGCTCTCCGCCCTCATGAAAAAAGAGGGGTTGATCAGTATGGTGGCCCACGATGGGGAGACGGCCCTGCAGATGGCCCCCCTGGAAATGCCGGACATGCTGCTGGTGGACGTGCAGATGCCCGGCATCAACGGCATGGAGGTATTGCGGCGGGTCAAAGAGATGGACCCCCTGCTGCCGGTGGTCCTCATTACTGCGTATGCGAAGATTCCCGCGTCGGTGGCGGCTATGCGGGCCGGAGCCTTCGATTATCTACCTAAACCTTTTGACCACACGGAAGTAATCCGGGTGGTGCGCGCCGCCCTGGCGGAACGGGAGCGCCGGCTCCGGGCCCAGACTGAAGAAATCTCGGCGGATAATTGTCTCCGGGTGATGATGGGCCCCAGTGACGCCGTCACCCGCATCATCCGGGAAGTGAACCGGGTGGCCCCTTCGGACTTCAGCGTCATCATCCAGGGGGAAACCGGCACCGGCAAGGAACTGGTGGCCCGGGCCATTTATCAACTGAGCCGCCGGGCCGGAGCCCCGTTTATTCCCCTGGATTGCGGGGCCATTCCCGAAACCCTCATCGAGAGCGAACTCTTCGGCTACCAGAAAGGGGCCTTCACGGGGGCTGTGGCCCCCAAGGCGGGAAAATTCGAGGCGGCTCAGGATGGCACCTTATTTCTGGACGAAATTGCCAATCTGCCCCTGGGGTCCCAGGCCAGAATGCTGCGGGTCCTCCAGGAGAAAGCGGTCCTGCGCCTGGGGGCCGTCAAGCCCGTAAAGATTGATGTGCGCCTGCTCACCGCCAGCAATCAGGACCTCCGGGGCCTGGTGGAATCGGGACAGATGCGGGAGGACCTCTATTTTCGCCTGAATGAATTTACCATTACCATTCCCCCCCTGCGGGAACGCCAAGACGACATCGCCTACCTGGCCCACCGGTTCCTGGATATCACCAATAGAGAATTGCAGAAAGACGTCAAGGGGTTTTCCAAATACTGCCTTGAGGCCTTGCTGTCTTACGATTGGCCAGGGAACGTGCGGCAGCTCAGGTCCGTCGTCCGCCGGGCCGTGCTCCTGGCCGACGACATCATCACCGAGAAGCATCTGGACATCCAGCACGCCTCGGCCCCGGGAATGGACTTCACTCCCAGGATTCCGGACCACTCCTGGCAGGAACTATCCCTCAAGGAGATCGTGCACCGCAATGTAGTCATCGTGGAACGGGAAGTCCTGGCCCAGGCGCTGAAATATACCCGGGGGAATAAAGCCAAAGCGGCGCGGTTATTGCAAATAGATTACAAGACGATGCACACCAAGCTGAAGCAGTTCGGCGCCAGCTTCACCAAATCCGGAGGGAAACATGACTAAAAGAAAAAAGACCGAAGAGGGTGGCGGTTTTGGGGGCATTTTCCAGGGGCTGGCCGACCTCATCGAAAAGCTGGGCGATCTGGCCGAAAAAGGGGAAAAGCTCAAGAGAAGCGGGGAATTTCAGCAGAAGGACGTGAAAGGGGTCTATGGCTTCTCCGTTAAGTGGGGCCTCGGGGAAAAGGGGGCCAAAGGGGTCAAGGTGGAACCCTTCGGCAACGTCCGCCGGGACGAGAAGTCCGGGGAAACCGTGGTCCAGGAAATCCGGGAACCCGTAGTGGACGTGTTCGAGGAAGAAGATCATACCTTGGTGGTGGCGGAGATGCCCGGCATCAGCGCCAAGGACGTGCGCCTGGAGGTCAAAGACGACCTGCTCACCATCCATGCCGAAAAAGGAGATAAGAAGTACCGCAAGGAGATCCTTCTGCCCCGGAGCTATCCCCGGGAAAAGATGAAGGTGTCTTGCAACAACGGCATCCTGGAGATCAAGTGCACCTTGTAGTCCGGGGCGAGGAAGGCTGAGAATGAAGTCTGGCAACGAGGCGCTCAAGTTGAAAGTGACGGAGGCCCTGGGCAAAGACGTGGGTCGGGGCTATGCCCGTATGGGTCCGGAAGACCTGGAAAAACTCCAACTGGCCATCGGTGACCTCGTGGAGGTCGCCGGGAAGAAGAAAACGGTTTGCAAGGCCATGCCGGCTTACAAGGAGCTCCGGGGCCGGTCCCGCATCCAATTGGACGGCATCAGCAGGGAAAACGCCGGCGCGGGGATTGATGATTACGTGCTGGTGCGCAAGATCACCTGCCGCCCCGGGGAACGGGTGGTCCTCAACCCCATTACCATCACCCCCGCGGACCGGGATCTCCAGTACATCGGCAGCCTCCTGGACGGCCTGCCGGTCATGGAGGGGGACCGCATCCGGGCCACCCTGTTCGGCGCCCGCACCGCGGACTTCAAGGTGGACGGCATAACCCCCAAGGGCCCGGTGTTGATCAATCCCACCACCGTCCTG
>JACQYN010000262.1 GCA_016208235.1 Deltaproteobacteria bacterium | reverse complement strand
TACTCATACCGCAGGGCATTGATCGGGTCCAGCCTCGAGGCCTTCCAGGCCGGGTAGTAGCCGAAAATAATGCCCACGGTCACGGAGACGACAAAGGCCGCGAGGATGGCGTCCAGGGACATCTCCGTGGGCCAGTTAAGCAGCGCGGTAATCAGCAAGGAGATGCCCCGGCCCACAAGAATGCCGGCGATGCCGCCGCAGAAGCACAATAAAACGGATTCCGCCAGGAATTGCTGAAGGATGTCCCGGCTCCAGGCTCCCACGGCCATGCGCAAGCCGATCTCCCGGGTCCGCTCGGTGACCGACACCAGCATGATGTTCATGATGCCCACGCCCCCCACCACCAGGGAGATCAAAGCCACGACCAGCAGGAGTTTGGTCATCATGGTGGCGGTAGAGGCCAGGGCCTTGGTCATCTCGGTCATATCCCGGATACTGAAGTCCTCCGGAGCGCCGGGCTTGATGCGGTGCCGCTCCCGCAAAAGCTGGTTGATCTGCTCGATGGCCGTGGGAATCTCCCGGGTGGATCTGGCCGCGGCTACGATCTGGTCCACATTGGTGAACCTGACCGGCAAGGGGGTATTCGCGGCCTGGGTCGCGGATTGCTCCGGATAGAGGTTCACCTTGGTATTGGGGTAGATCTGGCTTAAGGTGTTGACCTTTTGAGAAGTATCGGTACTGGAGGTGGTAGTCTGGGCGCTCTGGTTGACATTGGTCATGGCGGAGCCGGCCACGCGATATTTGATGCTGGTCCAGGGCGCCAAGACGATGTCGTCCTGATCGATGCCCATCATATTAGCCCCCTTGGGGCTGAGGATGCCGATAACTTTAAACGCCACATTATTGATCCGCACCTCTTTGCCCAGGGGAGATTCTCCCTGGAAGAGCTCCCGCCCCAGGCGCTGGCCCAGGACGCATACCTTGCTGGCATTGCGGACGTCCTGCTCCGTGAAGACCTCTCCCTGGGCCAGGGGCCATTCCCGCACGTCCAGATATTCCGGGATGGTCCCATAGATGAAGATGGGCACCCAATTGCGGTTGCCGTAGACAACCTGGGTGCGGGCCCGCACCACCGGCGCCGTGGCCTTTACTGCCGGGGCCTCACGCAGGATAGCTTCCGCGTCCTGGGGAGTGAGGGTCATGACGCTACCGGCCCCGAAACTGACGCCGCCGCTGGCCGCGGTGCCGGGGAAAATCATTAAATTATTGGCTCCCATACTGGCGATGGTCCGCTGGATGGCGCTGGCGGAGCCCCGGCCGATCTCCATCATGGCGATGACCGCGGCCACCCCGATAATGATTCCCAGGGTGGTGAGCGCGGCCCGCATGACGTTGCGGCGTAGGCCATGGAGGGAGGTGCGCAGCATCCAACGGAGCCGGGGCAGGGCCCAGAAGGGGCGCCGGGTGGGTTTGCCTTTTTCCTCGGAAGGAGCTTCTGCCGGGGGCCGGGCCGACGGGGAGGGTTCGTCAGCCACCAACATCCCATCGTGGATGCGAATGACCCGCTTGGCGCTGCGGGCCACCTGCTCATCGTGGGTGACCAGGATGATGGTCACGCCTTCCTCATTGAGCTGCTTAAAGAGCCCCAGCATCTCTTCGCTGGTCTTGGAGTCCAGGTTGCCGGTGGGCTCATCCGCGAAGAGCACGGAAGGATGATTAACCAGGGCCCGGGCAATGGCCACCCGCTGTTGTTGCCCCCCGGAAAGCTGGGAAGGTTCATGGTCCAGGCGCTCCCCTAATCCCACCCGCTCCAGCAACTCCTCGCCCTGTTGGCGCACCTCCTGGTCCGACAGATTGACGCCGTTGTAAGACAGGGGCATGATCACGTTTTCCAGGGCGCTGGTGCGGGGCAGGAGATTAAAGGTCTGAAAGACAAAGCCCAGCTTCTGATTGCGCAGCTTGGCCCGTTCGTCCGAGGACAGCTCGGTTACGTCCTGGCCCTCCAGCCAATACTGGCCGGCGGTGGGGCGGTCCAGGCACCCCAGGATATTCATGAGGGTAGTTTTGCCCGAACCCGAGGTCCCCATGAGGGCCACGAATTCCCCCTGGGAGACGGTGAGGGAGACGCCCTTGAGAACGGGCACCTCGATCTCACCCAGGTGGTAGGTCTTGTGAATGTTTTGCAGTTCTATCAGTTTCATGGGGTTTCGATTTGCGTAGGGGCGACCTTGTGTTCGCCCGCCATTCAAGGGCGAACACAAGGTTCGCCCCTACTTCAGGCTGACCGCCTTATCTTTTCCGGAAGATTTGCGGTGTAAAGGGGCTGCCGGAGCCGGAATTTTCTTTGTCTCCGTTCTGTTTCTCCGCTACCACCACCTGCATCCCTTCCTTGATTTCGGGGCCCTGTACTTCCGTCAAGGAGCCGTCGGTGGGGCCGAGGCGGACCTTAAGCGGCTGGACATAAGCGCCTGTGAGAACCCACAAGGTCCCGGCAGCCTGCTCTGCCTGGCCCTTTTGAGCGAGCGCCTTCCCTTCCCCGGATTTCTTGCCTCCTCGTTTCTTGGGTTGTTGCTGGTCAAAGCCGGGCGCAACCTGGTCTGGCAGGGGTTTCCAACGCAGAGCGGCATTGGGGACCAGGAGAACGTTTTTCCGTTCCGCCACCAGGAATTTCACATTCGCGGTCAAGTAAGGAATCAGCCGGCCATCGGAATTATCGGTGTCGATCTGCACCGTATAGGTAACCACGTTCTGGGTCATGGTGGCGTTAAGCCGGATTTTTTCCACCTCCCCCTTAAAAGTGATCCCGGGATGGGCGTCCACGGTGAAGGTGACCGGCTGGCCGGGACGAATATTGCCGATATCCGCTTCGTTCACCGCGGCCCAGACCTCCAGGCGGGTAAGGTCTCTGGCAATGAGGAAGAGACTGGGCGCATTAAGGCTGGCCACCACCGTTTGGCCGATGTTCACCCGGCGGTCAATGATGACGCCTTTGACCGGAGATCTGATGGTGCAATAATCCAGGTTTTGCGAGGCCCTCCGTAAAGTGGCCTCGGCCTGGGCCACCGCGTCTTTGGTCTGCACCACCGCGGCCTGCCCCACGTTCAGATTGGCTTTGGCTACCTCAAACGCGGAGAGCGCGGCATCATAGTCACTTTGGGACAAGGCGTCGGAAGGGCCTAACTGCTTGGCCCGCCCCCAGTCCCGCTCCGCCTGGAAGAGCTTGGCCTTCAACTGGCC
>JACQYN010000087.1 GCA_016208235.1 Deltaproteobacteria bacterium | reverse complement strand
CTGGCAGCGGGCCCAGGCCATTCGCCTGTTGATCCTGGACGTGGACGGGGTCCTCACCGACGGGAGCCTCTATTTCGGCCCCACGGGTGAAGCCCTGAAAGTCTTTCACGTCCGGGACGGCCACGGCATCAAGATGGCGCAGCGAGCCGGGATCGAGGTGGCCTTTCTCTCCGGGCGGCGCTCGGACGCGGCCTATCACCGGGCCCGGGAGTTGGGGGTCAACCGTTTTCACGAGGGCCTCCGGGACAAAGTGGCGGTCCTGGAGGAAATCATGGCCGCTCTGAAGATTGAGGCCGGCGCGGTGGCCGCGGTGGGGGACGATCTGGTGGACCTTCCCCATCTGCGCCGGGTGGGGCTGGCGGTGGCGGTGGCCGACGCCGCGCCGGAGGTTAAGGCCGCGGCCCACTGGGTCACCACCCTGCCGGGAGGCAAGGGCGCAGTGCGGGAGGTCTGTGATTTGCTCCTTAAGGCCCAGGGGAAGTGGGAGGGGATTGTTAGTCACTGGATGGAATGCTTATAAAAGGGGTAGTGCCCGCCAATTTGTGGCGACCACGAGATGCACTATGAGTCTACTTGTATTTAATGCAATATAATAAAAAGAAATATTAATGTAGAAGGAAAAATCATCATGATAAAAAAGAATATTAATTTTTATGTAATTTGTGGGATAGTTTTTTTGGGCTCATTTTTTATTAGCAGCTATTTTCAAGTTGATTCTTTATTGAGGGAAATTAGTAAGATTCCTAGCGTTGGTGCACTATTCGTTGCTCTTTTTCAGCTTTTTCGGGATGAGGCGGCATTCGAGAAACAGCGGGCCTTACAGGCAGACCAACAATATTTTCAGATTGGGGCTACATCACACATGGCAAATGTTGCGTTTGACAAGCATGCTGCCTTTTCCGAAGAATATATTGCGCAAGTGAATGAAAACTGCCAAAACCCTTATCCAGGAAGGACCAACTCCTAAGGCATTAACGCATTCATCCAATTTATACACGATCCAACAAAAATACGTAGCTTGGCTTACTCCAGATATTCTACCTGTTATTGATAAATTCGAGGCTGCTCTACGTGGGATTGGGGTAAGGGCACAAAACGAACCTTACTTTCACAAGACAGGGAATCTTGATATGGTTAATCAGATGTATGACAACTTATATAATGTTCTGGGTATAACAAAAGAAGAAGGGAAACAGGTAGAAAGTGAAATAGCAGCAACTACTATCATCAATTTTTTCCAGAAGCTTTTAGGAATAGAAGAACTCACCCAAATTCGGCGACAGCTTCTTAAGAATGTAAGGAGCTTATAGGGCGATCCGTGCCCGCCGATTGCTGCTAAAGGCCCAGGGGAAGTGGGAGGAGATTGTTAGTCCCTGGGTCAGAGATTAGGGCTTGGGAGAGAAGGGACCAATGGCGGGCACGGAGGCCCGCCCCACTAGTCTATGAAGATCAGTACTTCTCTGGCGATATGCACCGCCATTGCCGGTCTCTGCCTGGTGGCCATGCTGGCGGTGACCTTTGCCTGGATGTATGTGCCCACCAGGATTGTTGATCGAGAATCCTCGCCGGTCAAGCCGAGCATTACTCCATCGAGGTTCGGGAGCACGGCCACCCATACTTTATCACCCCTAAGCAAAAGTATACCCTCGACCTTATTCGTTATTCGTTTTTATACCCCGATAATCTGGTTCTCCTGCTTCGGCTACCTTTTTCTCTTTACTGCCTTGGGGGGCTTTGAAAGGCTGCGGCTTCTCCGGCGCCGCCCTGCGGCGGGCGGGGGCCCTCCCTAGACGTTTCCCTGATGGCGAGCGGTGACCAGCCTAAGTATGATTTTTGAGACGCGGTGCACACGCCTTCTGATAGCCTGCGCCTGCACCGGCTGGAAGCCGGTGCCACCAAAAAGCTTGCTTGAGAAGGAGTAATCCCGAGAAGGAGGAGATGCTAGATTTGACGGCTAATGGCGGGCGAGGACGCCCGCCCTACCAGTCTTCAATGGAGAAAGTAGATCCAAAATGAAGGGCGATTTTAGGTTCCGAGAGGCACGGTGGGCAGTGCCCGATCTGCATTTCATCGCCCTCATCAATTCCTGGTCTTTGCTGAAAGCTGACCGCTGATAGCTGCTGGCTATTTCATGAAAAGGCTACTCCTAAAACAATCGCCCTCATTCCGCCCAGTTCCTCCGCCCCACACCAGATAAGCCTTTACTCTTTTTGCCAAGGTTAATATAATTCTCTCAGAGAAAATCGACCTAATTGGCATGGAAAATTTTCATATCAAGCCCCGGAGGGGCTGGCGGAAATTTCTAGGATGGAAGGGCCTGACGGGCCTGATTCTGTTGGTGGGATTGGGCGCCTGGGGCCTTTATGAATTCAACCGTCCACCGCCGCCGCCCCCCAAACCCCCGCCCACCGAGACCAAGGCCCGCATGGAAACCCTGGCCCTCACCGAGATCCAGGAAGGGGATAAACGCTGGACCCTGGAGGCCCAATCCGCGGATTTCCTCAAAGACAAGATGGAGGTCAGGATCACCGGGGTCAAGGTGGAATTCTTCGGAGGCCCCGATAAGGTCGTCCGGGTCAAAGCCAAGGAAGGGCTGATCAACACCAAAACCCGGGTCCTGACTCTGCAGGGTGGGGTGGAAATGGTGAGCGGCGACCTGCGCATCACCACCGGCACGGTCACCTATCAACCCGGAGAGCGGCTCTTGCTGGCTCCGGAAGAGGTGACCCTGGAAGAACCCCGCCTGAAGATCCAGGGTAAGGACTTGCAAGTGAAACTGGCGGAGAAAAAGATGGTCCTGGCCCAACACCGCCTTACCCAGATCAAGGTCCAAAATTTGGAGAGAATACCGTGAAACCAAGAATATCCAGGCGAGGCTGGGCCGCCGCTATCTGCCTGCTGTTGGCGCTGAGTATCGGGATTGCCCCGGACGCGGCGCGGGCCCAGGGCAAGAAAGGGGTCCAAAAGGATCTGCCTCTGCACATCATCGCCGCCCGTCTGGAAGCGGACCAGAAGGAGCGGGTCATCATCTTCAGCGGCCAAGTGAAGGCCACTTACGGCGACAACATTTTATATGCCGAGCAACTGCGGGTCTATTATGAACCGCCTAAATCCGGGCCGAAGCCCGCGGCCGCTCCCCAAGAGAAAAAAGAGACTTCGCCCCTGGGGGACCTGGGAGGAGAGAAAATCAACCGCATCGTGGCCGCCGGAGGGGTGCGGTTCGTGCAGGGCGACAAGGTGGCTACCGGCAAGGAAGCCACGTACTACCGGGACCGGGAAGAATTGGTGTTGGCGGGCGATCCCCAAGTGTGGAGCGCGGAAAATACATTGAAGGGCGAACGCATCGTTTTTAATCTCAAGACCAACCGGGTGATGGTGGAGAGTTCCCCCCGGAAACGGGTGGAAGCCCACCTCTATCCCTCCGGCAAGGGCTTGCCGGAGGCTGCCAAGGGCCTCCCCCTGGGGCCCCAGGGCCGGAAAGAACGGTGATTCAGGGAATGCACCGCCTGTCTCTCCGCAATCTGGTGAAAAGTTACGACGGCCGCACCGTGGTGGACGACCTCAATCTGGAGGTGCAGAGCGGAGAGGTGGTGGGCCTGCTGGGTCCCAACGGCGCGGGCAAGACCAGCACTTTCTACATGGTGGTGGGGCTGCTCCACCCTGACCGGGGCCAAATCTTCCTGGACGGCGAAGAGATCTCCTCTCTGCCCATCTACCAGCGGGCCCGGCTGGGGGTGCAGTACCTGCCCCAGGAGCCGTCGGTTTTTCGCAAGCTCACGGTGGCAGAGAACATCATGGCCATTTTGGAGACCCTGGAGCCGGACCCCCAGGTGCGGCAGGAGCGGTTGCAACAATTGCTGGCGGAACTCCGCATCACCCACCTGGCTCATCAGAAAGCCTCCGCCCTTTCCGGGGGGGAGAGGCGCCGGGTGGAGATTACCCGAGCCCTGGTCACCTCCCCCCATTTCATCATCCTGGACGAGCCCTTTGCCGGGATCGACCCTCTGGCGGTGACCGATATTCAGAATATTATCCGCCAGTTAAAAGGTCGGCAGTTGGGAGTGCTCATCTCCGACCATAACGTACGGGAGGCCCTGGGGGTCTGCGACCGGGCCTATATCCTCAACGAAGGAGTGGTATTGGAGGAAGGGACCCCCGAGGTTTTGGTGCAAAGCGAAGTGGCTAAAAGGATTTACTTGGGGGAAACCTTTAAGTTATAATATGTACAGAAACCGGCCCCGGGCCGGGACTGATTCCACAGGGAAAAATCTTCAACCAGACATATGGCTCTCGAGATTCGACAGACCCTGAAGCTGACCCAGACGCTCATCATGACCCAGAAGTTGCAGCAGGCCATTAAACTGCTGCAACTCTCCCGGCTGGAGCTCCTGGGGGAGATCCATCAGGTCCTGGAGACCAACCCGGTTCTGGAAGAATCCCAGGTTGAAGAGCGGGGCGAATTAGAGCAGGAGCAGGAAGCTTTCTCACCTTCCAGCAATGGCGAGACCCAGGAGGGTGAGGCCACCAACGGCTCCGAGGCCAAATCCGCCGCGGAAGAGTGGGACTGGGACAAATATCTGCAAGACCGGCTGATGCCCTCCCCCACTTCCGGTGAATTTGAGGAACGGGAAGCTGCGCCTTTTGAGAACCTGAACGCCCAGAAAACCACCCTGAAGTCCCACCTCATCTGGCAACTGCGCATGGTGGAGTTGGATGAGGAAGGCGAGGCCATCGGCGCCATGATCATCGGCAATCTGGACCGGGACGGCTATCTCCGGGCCACAGTTGAGGAAATCGCCACGGAGATGAACGCCACCCCGGAGCGGGTGGCGGAAGTTCTGGAGGTTATCCAGAGCCTGGACCCGCCGGGGGTGGCGGCCAGGGACCTCAAGGAATGCCTCCTCCTGCAGCTTAAAGCCTCCGGCCAGCAAGACCCCATCGTCACCGCTATCGTCGAAAATCATCTGCCTAATCTGGGTAACAAGAATTACCAGGCCATTGCCCGGGACCTGAAAGTACCACTGGAAAAGGTCTTTCAGGCCAGCGAGATCATCTTCAAAATGGACCCCAAACCTGGCCGGGAGTTCGATGCAGAGGACGCGGACTACATCAACCCGGATGTTCATGTAGATAAGGTAGGCAACGATTATATCATCAGCTTGAATGAAGACGGCCTGCCCAAGCTCAGGGTGAGCTCCTTTTACCTGGAGGCCCTGCGCAACCCCGAGAGTCTGCCGGAAAACGTCAAGAGCTATATTCAAAAGCATCTGGACAACGCCCTCTGGTTTATCCGCAGTATCCACCAGCGCCAGAAAACCCTGTACAAGGTCACCGAAAGCATCATTCGGTTCCAGAGGGAGTTCCTGGACCAGGGCCTGGCCCATCTGAAACCCTTGACTCTGCGCCAGGTTGCGGAAGACGTGCAGATGCACGAATCCACC
Organism: Deltaproteobacteria bacterium; assembly: GCA_016208235.1. GTDB lineage: Bacteria > Desulfobacterota > Desulfobaccia > Desulfobaccales > 0-14-0-80-60-11 > SURF-52. Next base: position 39,482 of record JACQYN010000087.1, on the reverse strand, counting down.
ATCAGCCGGGTAACCACCAACAAATATATTCACACCCCCCAAGGCGTGTTTGATCTGAAGTATTTCTTCAACAGCGGCATCAACCAGATCCTGGGAGATCAGATTGCCTCGGAAAGCGTGAAGGAGAAGATCCGCCAGCTCGTACAAGGCGAAAATCCCGAGAACCCGCTGAGCGACCAGGAGATTGCCGATCTGCTGCGCCGGGACAACGTAATCATCGCCCGGAGAACGGTGGCCAAATATCGGGGCATGTTGGGGGTGCTTCCTTCCAGCAAACGCAAGAGACCGAGTTACCGGCGTAAAGACCTGTCAGAAACTTCTCCCTCTTGATCGCGCATTTTTCCTTGGGGTCACCACTTAGGAGGACAGCATGCAGATTTCCGTGACATTTAGACAGATTGAGCCTTCCGAGGCATTGAAAAATTATGTGACTGAACGCTTAAATAAGTTTAAGCGCTATCTGGACGGACCGGTGGAGGCCCACGTGGTGCTGGGCCAGGAGAAATTCCGGCACCTGGCGGACGTGACCATCGACAGCAACGGCCGGATCATCAAAGGCCGGGAAGAAAATGCCGACATGTATGCGGCCATCGATCTGGTGATGGATAAGATCGATATGCAGTTGAAAAAGCTGCGGGAAAAGATGCGGGATAAAGGTGACCGCATCCGGGCCGCGGCCCCGCTGAAGGCTGTGGAAGAGAGTCCGGGACTGCCTCCCATCAGGCGGAAAAGGGTGGAAGTGCCGGCCCTGGAACTTGCCGACGCGGTGGAAATGATGCAGAGCGGTAATGATAACCTCCTGGTCTTCACCAATGTGGCCAACGGGGCTTTGGGAATACTCTACCGGCGGCAGGACGGGCAATTTGTGCTGGTGGAGCCGGATCTGAGTTAGGATGACCCCAATCCCCATGAAAATCATCGAACTCCTGGACCCCAAGTGCATTGTGCCGAATTTACAGGCGGTCAATAAACGGGGGGTGTTGGAGGAGCTGGCCGCAGTCCTGGTGAGCGGCCATAAAGAGGTAAACCTGCAGACCGTGGTGGAGGTGCTGCTGGACCGGGAGCGCCTGGGGAGCACGGGGATCGGCGATAATATCGCCATCCCCCATGGAAAGCTCCCCCAGCTTTCCGGGATGCTCCTGGCCTTCGGCCGCAGTGTCAAAGGAGTGGACTTTGACTCCATAGACGGTAAGCCCTCTCACCTTTTTTTCCTGCTGCTGGCCCCGGCCAACTCCACGGGCCTGCATCTTAAGGCCCTGGCCAAGATTTCCCGCATGCTCATGAGCCAAGTTTTCCGGGATAGCCTGATGGGGTCCGGCGGGACCGAAGAAATCTTACGACTGATTGCGGAAAAAGACGCGGAATTTTGAGATCAGGTCCGACCCCGCGGCCATTGCCTGCACGGGGGCGCCATATCGGGCCAGGTTTTTAAATTCCCAGCAATGGGCCGGATTCCCGTGGCAAACCAGCAGCCTGCAAACCCCCCGTTAGCATCTATTCCTGTCCTGATCATCACCGGCGTTTCCGGTTCGGGAAAAAGCACCGTGCTCCGGGCCCTGGAGGACATCGGCTATTTCTGTGTGGATAACCTGCCCCTGCGCCTCCTGCCTCCGTTTTTGCGGGAGCAGTCCCGGGCCCACCGGGACGGCCGGAAAATCGCCCTGGTCATGGACGTGCGCACCGAGGGGTTTTTGCAGAATTACGCCCGGGTCTTCCGCAGCCTGAAGAAGCAGGGCTACCAGTTGCACCTGATCTTCCTGGAAGCGGATGAAGCTACCCTGATCCGCCGCTTCAGCCAGACCCGGCGCCAGCATCCCCTGGCGGACCAGGAAAGCATTTCCCATGCCTTAATAGAAGAGCGCCGCTCCCTGGCGGGCCTCAGGAGCCTGGCCCACCGCATCATTGACAGCTCGTTTTACAGCCCTCATCAACTGCGGGACCTGATCCAGGCGGAATACTCGGAGTTGACGCCCCGCCAGCGCCTGGCCCTGCACCTGATTTCTTTTTCCTACAAGAACGGCATTCCCCCGGAGTCCGACCTGGTGCTGGATGTCCGGTTTCTCCCCAATCCCTTTTTTGTGGAAGATTTGAAACCCTTAACCGGCAACGATCCCCGGGTCCGGGACTATGTCTTAGGACAGCAGGAAACCCAGTCTTTCTTGCAGCATCTCTTCGATTTTCTCGATTACCTGCTGCCCCTGTTTATTCAAGAGGGTAAGACCCATCTCACCCTGGCCATCGGCTGTACCGGGGGGCAACACCGCTCCGTGGTCATCGCCAATGTCCTGGCGGAGCACCTGACCCAGGGGAATTTACCGTTCACCCTCCATCATCGAGAGGTGACGCCCAAGGAGAGTTACTCATGATCGGTATTTTACTCGTTACTCATAAGGAACTGGCCGAAGCCCTGATATCCGTCTGCGACCTGATCCTCGGACGCCAGGACGCGGTTCAGGCCATTTCCCTTGACCCCCACGCCTCCCCGGAGGAATGCCGGCAGCAGATCCAACGGGGCCTGGCCCAGGTGAACAACGGTAACGGGGTAATCATCCTCACGGACATGCTGGGAGGCACCCCCTCCAACCTGACTCTCACCTTTCTCCAGGAAGGCAAGGTGGAGGTGGTCACCGGCGTGAACCTGCCCATGCTCATGAAGCTGGCCCAACTGCGGGAGGAAAAAGACCTGGTGCAGGTGGCCCTGGCCCTGAAACAATCCGGCCAGAAAGGGATTACCGTAGCCAGCGAGGTCCTGCGCCATAAATGATCAAGAGGTACTCATCCGCCCTGCCGGTTTGACGGACATCAACGGCATCTGGGCCATCGAGAAAGTATCCTTCCCCACCCCCTGGTCCCGCTTCTCTTTCTTGGCGGAACTGGGACATTCCCTGAGCCATACCCTGGTGGCCGGTCCCCCTCCTCCACAACCCTGGCAGGCTTGGGGCTATATCATTTACTGGGTGGTGGCCGACGAAATGCACATCCTCAACCTGGCCGTCCACCCCCTTCACCGCCGCCGGGGTCTCGCCCGCCGCCTCCTCACCGTATCCATGGCCCAGGCCCGGGAACTGGGGGCGCAGGTGGCCTGGCTGGAAGTGCGCCCCTCCAACACCCCGGCCCTCAACCTTTACCATTCCCTGGGCTTCAAGAAAATGGGCCGCCGCCCCCGCTATTACGACGACACCCAGGAAGACGCCCTGCTGCTGGCCTATTATTGGGAGGGGTAGGGGCGGACCAGCGTGTCCGCCCCTGGGTGGGCGCACACATGGGTGCGCCCCTACAACCGGAAATTGTAATGTTTGACGGCAGCTTGGTATTAACTGCTGTAACCTTTTCAGATTCTTTACCGTCTTATGAATTATTCATCCGCATCAGGAGGCACCGGAATGGACGAGAAAACCAAGTTGTTGGTTTGCCTGGGCGCGGCGACTGCGGCTAATTGCATACCCTGCTTCGAATTTTATTATGGGATGGCCCAGGCCGCGGGGGTGGCTGCCGGGGATATTCACGAAGCAGTGGAATGTGCTTACAAGATTAAGAATAATATCAATATGCTGATGAAGAACAGCATCAGAAACTTTACGGGTCAGGAAGGGGACGCCTGCCCCTTGCCCAGCGACAAATGCAGTCCGAAATGCGGTTCCTGAACTGACAAGGATTGATAGATGCACCTCACGGAGATTTACGATCAGTATTACCAGAAGGTCAGGAAATTCATCCTGCATACGGTGAGAAACGAATGGGTGGCGGATGACCTGGTCCAGGAAACTTTTATCAAAATCAACAATAACCTGGAAAACGTCAGGGATGCCGCCAGGCTGCAAGCCTGGATATTCAGGATTGCCTACAATATCTGCCGGGATTACTTCCGCCAGCAAGGAAAAACCGCCAACCTGGCCCTGGAAGAAATCTCCGGGGAGCCGGCGCCGGCCAAGGCGCCCACGTCTCAGAAAGAACTGGAGCAAGGCCAGATGCGCAAATGCGTCTTCGGCCTGGTCAACCATTTGCCCGAGTCGCTCCGCAGTGTCAGGCTCCATCGGGCCCGGAAAAAGTTGAAGGCCCTGCTGGAAGAACACTGTGTCTTCGAGGTGGATGAAAGGAACGTCGTAACCTGCCAGCCGGAAACCCCCAGCGGCTACCGTCTATTTCTGAAACCTTCCAGTTCTTAAGATCGCTGCTCCTCACCATTACACATCATAGGCGTTAACTTAATGAGTTTTTACAAATAAATTTTCTAGAATTTTTTGTTATTTTGTCATTCTGAACGGAGCGAAGCGGAGTGAAGAATCTCGTATTTTGAGATTATTCGCTTCGCTCAGAATGACACTCTGTTTCAGGAAAGCCTCCTTTTAAACCAGTCTTCACTTAGGTACTTCTACTCTGGATTGAGGAGAAAATCTTCAAGTGCCGGTATTTTGAGTAAATCCACAAGTTTTTTAGCTTCAAATACGAGATTCTTCACTCCGCTTCGCTCCGTTCAGAATGACAAGCATTGTTTAAGTTAACGCCTATGCCACGTTACATCCCGTTTGTCCTCAAACCACTTATTCCCAATCCCTGAACTAAATAACATGTATCCTTTTGCTCGCAACCCTCGTCGTAGGAATAAAAATAAAGCGGCAAAGGAGAGCGCGGCGAACCCGGCTTGTTGCGCCGGGGAAAGTTCGGTTCCCGAAAGGCAGTCCGGGGATGCGAAGAAAACCCTGGTGCTTCTGGCCACCGATCGCCTGGGCAAGGGAGACGATGAACTCGGCGGGAAAATCGTCATCAATTTTATCCGGACCATGAAAGAAATGGGGGACGATCTGTGGCGGTTGGTTCTGTTAAATGGGGGGGTCAAACTGGCTGTGGAGGGTTCGGAGGCTTTGCCCCAACTTCAGGAACTGGCCGGGGAAGGGCTGGGCATCTTGGTGTGCGGCCCCTGCCTGAAGACTTTCAATCTCTTTGAAAAGAAGCAGGTAGGCGAACTCACCAGCATGTTGGATATCGTCACCTCCATGCAAATGGCCGACAAGGTCATTTCTCTCACCTAGAGACGGGACGGTACTGTGGGGAGGGCCAGGGGGGATAGTGGTCAGTGGCCAGTGGTCAGTAGCCAGTGAGAAACGACTGATCACTAGCAACTGACCACTGACCCCTGGCTCCCTTCCCCAACTAACCTCAACCCTCACCTCAAGGTGCGGCGCACTGGCGGGCGGGGGCGGGGTTGTCTTTCAGGTAGTTCTGCACCAAGGTTTCCGGGGCTTCCTGGGGGTTTCCGGGAATGACTTGGATGCCTTTATGCTGGATCAGGCCCTGGGCTTTATCTCCCAGGCCCGCGGCGACGACGTGGGTGACCCCCAGGTCGTCCAGTATCTCGGGGATGCCCCCCGGCTCATGGGGCGGAGTGGGGATGGTTTCTCGATCCACGATGGCCCGGTCTTTGACGGTAAAGAAGGCAAAATGTTGGGCCTGGCTGAACTTGGCGGCCAACTTGCCGTCATCTAAGGGCAGGGCGAACTTCAGCACCCCGGGCTCCCGGCGGGACGCGGTGGGGGAGAGGACCTCCAGCAGGTAATCGACGATGGGCCGCAGGGCCTGGAAGAAGGGGCTGTCGGCCTCTGGCAGTTGGATAAGTTCCCCCTGGTCCGCGGCCTCCACCACCTTGGGGTCGAAGGGCAGTGCGCCCAGGAAGGGGACCTTGGCGGCCTGCGCAGTTTTTTCGGCCCCGCCGCTTTTGAACAAAGGCACTGCTTCGCCGCAGTGGGGGCAGCGGTAGCCGCTCATGTTTTCCACCAACCCCAGCATGTCCAGGTTGATCTTCTGGCAGAAGTTGATGGATTTGCGCACGTCCGCCAGGGAGATTTCCTGGGGGGTGGTGACGATGACCGCGTGGGCCTCAGGGATGGTTTGGGCCACACTCATGGGCTCGTCGCCGGTTCCGGGAGGCGCGTCGATCACTAAGTAATCCAGGGGGCCCCAAACCACTTCGGTCAAGAACTGGCGGATGAGCTGGTGTTTCAGGGGTCCCCGCCAGATGACCGCCATTTCCCGGTTTTTCATCAGGACCTCGATGGAGATGACCCGGAGGGTGTCAAAGAGGTCCGGGGGCAGTCGGAACTGGGCGTGCATCAGGTCCAGGGGGTCTTTGAGGCCCAGCATCCTAAGCACGTTGGGGCCGTGGAGGTCCACGTCCATGAGGCCCACTTTATAACCCCGGCGGGCTAGGGACAGGGCCAGGCTCACGGCCACGCTGCTTTTGCCCACGCCGCCTTTGCCGCTCATGACCAGGATCTTGTGGCGAATCTGCTTCAGGGTGCGGGTGAGCTCTTTATCCCCGGATTCTTCGGGGTGATGATGCCCCGGCTCGCAGCCGGAGCAGGCTTTAGGGTCTGCGCCGCAGGTCTTGGGATCGGCGCCGGAAGGACAATCGGTCATAGCTTATATCTCCTCGCAAAACTTAATCGGCAGAAAACGTGGGAAAGGGGATGAAGCAAAGGGTGCCATCCCCATTTTTATATTTAATACCCAAAAATTATTTCCTGCAAGAATTTTAGGGAGAATTTGGGAGCGGTTATCCTACCTTGCTTTATCTCGAGAGGGGCTGCTGCTCGGAGGGATTCAATAACGGCAAAACCAAACTAGATTTGGTGGCACCGTTGCCGGTGCAATTGCACAGGCTGGAAGCCTGTAACCACCAAATCTTAGCGCGGCCACGGCTTCGACCGCAGCCTTGAAGACACCGGCCAGCTTGAACTTCACGGCCTGAGGCTCCGGAATAACTCCGTTTAGCCGAGTGCCGCCAATCCCTTACGATCAATAAGATCCAGAAGCCGTTGCGCCGGGCCGCTTGGTCTTTTCTGCCCTTGTTCCCACTGTTGAACCGTGGTCTTGCCGATACCAAGAATCGCCGCAAACACGGCCTGGCTGACATGGTTCGCCAGGCGGATGCGCCGGATATCCTCGGGCCGAAATGCCCGTTTGGCCGGCAAGCAGAGCGCCTTAATCTGGCGCATGGTAATTTCGTCCATGGCCCCGGCCTTCAACAGGTCGCGCGCCATATCATGGGCAATATCCAAAATCTCACTCATGGTGCTGTACCTCCATTATGGAACCTTCCTTCAAAAGCAAGCCCACTTGTGCATCCGTTGCCGAAACAAAAGCCTCGGCAACCAAGCTTAGGGCCTCCTTTTCCTTATCTGAAATATTGGCCTTGGCATTTTTGGGGAACGCATAAAGAAAGATAATCCGTTCCGCATCCGGCTTTTTGTATCCTATAAGGACACGATAGCCGCCACGCTTCCCGCTCCCTTCCCGCGCTATCCTCTTTTTGAATAAACAACCTCCGAGATCAGCCTCCACCTGCCCCGCGACAACCTCTGCCGCCACTTGCAGCAAGACGGAATCCAAAACGTCTTCCGTTCGCGCCCAGCGGGCGAACCATTTGTTCTTGAACACCCTCATTAACTATAATATATCACTAAGTGAGATACTTTACCACAACTTTTTATTATCAATGCCGGGAAGGGAATTTGAGGGAGGGGGCAGGGGGCGCAGGCCCCTGGCCCCCTCCCCCCAAGCATCTTCCGTAGGGCGCGTCTTACGCGCCATCTTTTGGTGCGTAAAACGCACCCTACTCCCCCCATTTCTTGCGGCTTAATTCGATCTTTTTGCGCACTGTGGCCCAGGCCTGTTTGGTGAGGAAGGATTCCTGCCAGCGCGCGGCCATGCGCTGGAACATCTCGTAGGGCACGGCAAAGGTGATCTCGTCGGGTTTGAGAAAGCGTCGGTCCGAGGGGTCCCAGCCGCCCAGCACGGCCTTGAGGAGGCCCCAATGCAGATACTTGAGGGGCCAGGTGAGGATATTGGCGCAGCCTGCGCCGAAGGGCGATTGCACCGCTTCAAAGTCGTTGGTGACAAAGGTGGCCAGTTGGTTGAGCCCGCTGATGCTTTCCGCGCGGGCGAAAAAGATCACCACCTCCGGCTCTTCGTCAGGAGCGAACTGGCTCAGGGGTTTGAATACGCAAAACCGGGCCGGCGCAGGGCGGGGGTCGATGGTTTCATAGAATTGACGGGTGACTTCCGGGGACTCCAGGTAGCACTCCCCTTCCAGGATGTTGGGAATACCGGTGGAGACGTAATGGACGATGGTCTCCAGTTGAGGTTTCAAATATCCCAAGAAAAAAGCGGCCCCCAGGCAACCGAAGCGCGTCTGGTCGAAGTAGGCCGGGACGCCTTTTTTTCGGGCCCGCCAGATATTGCCGATGACGCAGGAAAAATTGGCAAAGGTTTCGTCCCAGTCCACTTCCCCCCGGGCCTCCATTTCCACGGTGGGGAGACGGTAAGGCTGCGGGGAAATGGCGCCCTGGGGTTCCAGTTCCGTGTAATGGACGCCCATGGGCTCTTCCAGCAGGCCCAGAACCTCGAGCAAACCTCTGACTTCCGGTGGATTGTCCTGAATGGCCATGTCTTTAACCCCCATTCGAAATGTTCATTTTTAGAAGACATTAATACCTTAAGAATCTGTAAAAGGTGCCTTTTTTGTCATTCTGAGGAAGCGAAGCGACCGAAGAATCTCCAGTTTACCAGCAAAAGACGAGATTCTTCACTCCGCTTCGCTCCGTTCAGAATGACAATAACTAACTATTCTATAAAATTGATTGTTAAATCATTAAGTTTTTGCCTATGCCCTTAATGGGGAGGGCAGAGTGGGGGGGCTGTAAGGGCGTTTCCGCACTGCCCTTGCATTCTCCTCTCCCCGGCCACTCCCATCAGGGGAGGCGGAGTTTAAGGACCAATAATTTATTATTTCCGTGATTAAGAAGTTGTTGAGACCGTGGGAGAAAAAGTAACAGAAATTTCCGGCATGCTACTTTTTGACCCATGCCCAGGACTGCTCTCCTTGCATGCTAGAAATAACCATTTCTCAGGTCCGGTCAAGGTTTCCCGGAGAGAAAACCTGTTCTGAGGCTAACGGAACCGATATGATTCTTTCTTGACTAATAGGGTAATTTTTTCTAAGATTTTTAGTGGGGAAATTCACAATATCTATACAAAATAATTTACATATGAATTCAGGAAGGTAATTTCTATGGCCAAAAAGGCGCAGGCGAAAGACCCGGTTGGTAAAGTAATGGTGGTGGGCGCCGGCATCGCCGGGGTGCAGGCCGCCCTGGACCTGGCAAACGCGGGTTTCTACGTCCACCTGGTGGAGAAAAAGTCGGCCATCGGCGGCGTCATGGCCCAGTTGGACAAGACCTTTCCCACCAATGACTGTTCCATGTGCATCATCTCTCCCAAGTTGGTGGAATGCGGCCGCCACCTGAACATTGAGATCAGCACCCTGTCCGAGGTCACGGCCATCTCCGGCGAGCCCGGCAATTTTAAAGTGACCGTGGAGCAGGAACCCCGCTTCATCGACCCGGCCAAGTGCACCGGCTGCGGGGCCTGCGCCGAGGCCTGTCCGGTGGGGGTGCCCAACGAATTCAATATCGGCCTCAACGAAGCCCAGGCCATCTATCGCCTCTATCCCCAGGCCATTCCCGCCACTTTTGCCATTAAGAAATACGACCGGGCCCCTTGCGTTCGGGCCTGTCCGGCCAACCTCAGCGCCCAGGGCTACGTGCAATTGATCAAGGCCAAGAAATACCCGGAGGCTCTGGCCCTGATCATGGACCGGCTGCCGCTGCCCGGCACCATCGGCCGCATCTGCCCGCATCCTTGCGAGAGCGACTGCCGCCGCCAGGAAATAGAGGAACCCATCGCCATCTGCAACCTGAAACGCTTCGTGGCGGATCAGGTTGACTGGAGCGCCCTGCCGGTGCCGGAGGTGGAAAAGCAGGAAGGCGCGGTGGCCATTGTGGGCGCCGGCCCGTCGGGTCTGAGCTGCGCCTATCACCTGGCCCTGAAGGGCTATAAAGCGGTGATCTTCGAGGCCGCGGCGGAAGCCGGCGGCTGGCTGCGCTACGGCATCCCCGAATACCGCCTGCCCCGGGAGGTGCTGCAGCAAGAGGTGGATTACTTAAAGCGCCTGGGGGTGGAATTCCGGTTTAAGACCCCCATCGGCCCGGGCCTCACCATCAACGACCTCCTCACCCGGGACGGTTTCCGGGCGGTTTTCATGGGCGTGGGCTGCCAGGACTCCATCAGGCTGCCGATCCCCGGGGCCGACGCCCAGGGCGTGCTCTGGGGCGTGGAATATCTGAAAGACGCGTCCTCCACCGGGGCCAACCCCGTTAAAGGCAAACGGACCCTGGTCATCGGCGGCGGCAACGTGGCCATGGACGTGGCCCGCACCGCCCGGCGCCAAGGCGCGTCCCAGGTGACCCTGGTTTGTCTGGAGTCCCGGGAAGAGATGCCCGCGTCTCCTTGGGAAGTGGAAGAGGCGGAGCACGAAGGCGTGGAGATCGTCACCCGCTGGGGCGTCAAGCAGGTTATCGCCGCCAGCGGCAAAGTCACCGGCCTGGAAATGAAGGCGGTGGAGCGGGTCTTTGACGAGCAGGGCCGCTTTGCCCCTACCTATTTTGAAGATCAGACCACTACCCGGGACACGGACGTGGTCATCATGTCCATCGGTCAGAAGGCGAACCTGCAGTTCCTCACTCCCGAAGACAAAATTGAGCTGACTCCCCGGGGCCTCATCAAATCCGATCCTGAGACCCTGGCCACCAGCCGGGAAGGCGTCTTTGCCGGCGGGGACGTGGTCACCGGCCCCTGGATCGCCATCGGCGCGGTGGCCGCGGGCCGGGAAGCGGCCCTCTCCGTAGATCGTTACCTGAACGGCCAAGACCTGAAAGCGGACCGGGAAGCGCCCCTGCGGCCCATCCCCAAGGAGGAAGGCCACTGGAGTGAAATCCAGAAAGACGCGGAAAAGAAGCACCGGGCCCTGATGCCCCATATCCCGGTGGAAGAGTGGATCAAGGGCTTCAAGGAAATCAACCTGGGCTACACGGAAGAAGAGGCCGTGGCCGAGGCGGCCCGCTGCATCAACTGCGGGGTGTGCTCCGAGTGCCTGCAGTGCGTGGTGGCCTGCCAGGCCGGGGCCGTCATGCACGACCAGGGCCCCCTGACGAAGGAACTGAACGTGGGCGCGGTGGTCATGGCCCCGGGTTTCAAGGTCTATGACCCCACCAAGTATGCGGCTTACCATTACGCAGCTTACCCCGGAGTGGTTACCAGTCTAGAATTCGAGCGGATTCTGTCGGCCTCGGGCCCCTTTGCCGGGCACCTCATCCGGCCCTCGGACCACATGGAGCCCAAGAAGATCGCCTGGCTGCAATGCGTGGGTTCCCGGGACCTCAATCACTGCGACAACAGCTACTGCTCCGCGGTGTGCTGCATGTACGCCATCAAGCAGGCGGTGATCGCCAAGGAACACAGCAAGGAACCCCTGGACACCGCCATCTTCTTCATGGACATGCGGACCCACGGCAAGGAGTTCGAAAAATACTACTGGCGGGGCGAAGACGAGCACGGCATCCGCTTCCTCCGCTCCCGGATCCACACCATCGACCAGGTGCCCGGTTCCGATGACGTGCGCATCCGCTACCTCACGGAAAACGGGGAACTGAAGAACGAAGACTTCAACATGGTGGTCCTCTCCGTGGGTCTGGAGTCATCGCCGGATGCCTTGAAGTTGGCCAAGACCCTGGGGGTGGAGTTCAATCCGAACACCCGCTTTGCGGAGACCTCCCCCTTCACGCCCCTGAGCACCAATAAACCGGGGGTTTATGTCTGCGGCGTCTTCCAGAGCCCCAAGGACATTCCCCAATCGGTTATGGAGGCCTCGGGCGCGGCCGCGGACGCCGGGGAACTGCTGGCTGCGGCCCGGGGTAAGGACAAGAAGGTGCAGGTCCTGCCCCCGGAAAAAGACGTGAGCGGCCAGGAACCCCGCATCGGCGTGTTTATCTGCAACTGCGGCATCAACATCGGCGGCGTGATTAATATCCCCAAGCTGGTGGAATACGCCAAGACCTTGCCCTACGTGACCTTCGTGGATGAAAACCTGTTCACCTGCTCCGCGGACACCCAGGACAAGATCCTGAAGGCCATCGAAGAGCAAAACCTGAACCGGGTGATGGTGGCCTCCTGCAGTCCCCGCACCCACGCGCCCATGTTTATGGAGACCATCCGCCAGGTGGGCCTCAACCCCTATCTCTTCGAGATGGCCAATATCCGGGACCAGGACTCCTGGGTGCACATGCACGAGCCGGAAAAGGCCCTGGAGAAGGCCAAGGACCTGGTGCGGGGCGTCGTGGCCCGGCTGGTCAACCTGGAGCCCCTCCACAAGATGGAGTTCCCGGTCACCAAAGCCGCGCTGGTCATCGGCGGCGGCGTGGCCGGCATGGAATCCGCCCGGTCCATCGCCAATATGGGCTTCAAGTCCTATTTGGTGGAAAAAACCGACAAGCTGGGGGGCAACGCCTGGAACCTGGTGGTCAGCTCCCGGGGCTACAACTACCGGGGCTACCTGGAAGAGCTGATCGAAGATGTTAAGAATAACCCCAACATCGAAATCATGTTCAACACCGCGGTCACGGAAACCACCGGCTTCGTCGGCAACTACCGCTCCACCGTGGCCACCCCCCAGGGCGACCGGGAACTGGAGCACGGGGTGACCGTCATGGCCACCGGGGGCCACGCCTTGTCCCCGGAAGAGTACCTCTACGGCCAGGACCCCAATATCTTCACCGGCCTGGAAGTGGATAAGCTCATCGCCGAGAAGGACCCCCGGGTGGCTCAGGCCAAGCAGGCGGTCTTCATCCAGTGCGTGGGCTCCCGGGAACCGGAGCGGCCCTATTGCAGCCGTCTCTGCTGCACCCACTCCGTGGAAAGCGCCATTGAGATGAAAAAACTCAACCCGGATCTGGACGTCTTCATCCTCTACCGGGATCTGCGCACCTACGGGGAACGGGAGCTGCTCTACAAGGAAGCCCGGGAAATGGGCGTGATGTTCATCCGCTTTGACCTGAACAGCAAGCCCAAGGTGGAAAAAGCCGCAGAGGGCGGCCTCCAGGTGACGGTGACCGACCCCATCCTGGGTATGCCGGTGGTCCTCAAGCCGGACCTCCTGACCTTGGCCAGCGCGGTGCTTCCCAACCCCATCGACGATCTGGGCGAGCTCTTCAAGTTGCCCAGAAATGCCGAGGGCTTCTTCAACGAGGCCCACGCCAAGCTGCGGCCCGTGGATTTCCCCACGGACGGCATCTTCCTGGCCGGGTTGACCCACTATCCCAAGCCCATTGACGAGTCCATCGCCCAGGCCAAGGCCGCGGCGGGCCGGGCCGCCACCTTCCTGGCCCTGGAGAAAGTCTCCGTGGGCGGCGTGGTGGCCGTGGTGGAACCCGACAAGTGCGCGGTCTGCCTCACCTGCGTGCGCACCTGTCCCTTCAACGTGCCGGTCATCGACTACCAGGTCGACGCGGCCTATATCGATCCGGCCAAGTGCCAGGGTTGTGGCGTCTGCGTCTCCGAATGCCCGGCCAAAGCCATCACCATGAAACACTATACTGATATCCAGATCATCGCCCAGGAAACGGCTCTGGCCGCGGGTTAAAGAAAGGAGAGAATTATGACCACACCCTTTGCTCCCAAGATCATCGGCTTTTGCTGCCGCTACTGAGCATACAGCGCCGCGGACCTGGCAGGTTCGATGCGACTGCAATATCCCCCGGAGATCAAGATCATCATGATGCCTTGCACTGGCCGGGTGGATATCATCCACCTCCTCAAGGCCTTCGAAGGCGGCGCGGACGCGGTCTTCGTGGCCGGCTGCCTGGAGGGCGAATGCCACTACCTGATGGGTAACATCCGGGCCAGGAAACGGGTGACCAAGCTGAAAAAGGACTTCACCCAGATAGGCCTGGAGCCGGAGCGGCTGGAGATGTTCAACCTCTCCTCCTCGGAAGGGCCGAAATTCGCGGCCATCGCCAAGGAGATGAGCGAACGGGCCTATAAACTGGGCCCCAGCCCCATCAAACACGAACTCCGGGCCGCCTGGCTGGCCGAACACCCGGAGGCGAAAGAGGCTTCTTAGAAATTGGGATAAATTGTGGTGAAGGGAACTAAGGAGCGCGGCCCTTTACCCTCTTCTTCACATCCATCCCCAATCCCTTAAATTATCAAGGGAGGGCCACAGGCCCTCCCTTTTTGTTTGTCATTGAGGGGAGGGGCCAGGGGTTCACAACCCCTGGCCCCCTACCCCAACAAACCTCTGGAATTAACGGGGTGACTGTCCACTTGGCTTAATTCGATGTTTAGCAATCAGCTCGCGAACAGCCGGTACCAATTCAACCGGAACCTCCATTGCGGTTTGCGTCACCTGCTCATACCAAGTTGCAATCAAAAGGCACGGAATTGTAGGGGCGCACCCGCGTGTGCGCCCGCATTAGGGCGGACACATGGGTCCGCCCCTACAAGAAAATTGTCGTCGGAATTGTAGGGGCGCACCCGCGTGTGCGCCCGCATTAGGGCGGACACATGGGTCCGCCCCTACAAGAAAATTGTCGTTTGATTGCGACTTGGTATCAAAGGCCGCCTCATCTTCAGCGACCGCTTCTTCTTCCGTCTGCTTCGAAAAGTTTTCCCCGCACAGGCTGGAAAGCCTGTGCTACCGCACTTTTCATGCTTTATGGGTGGGCCAAGGGCCCATGAGGAACTGTCTTGAAAAGTTACTAAGCGGTAGCACAGGCTTTCCAGCCTGTGCGGATTACCGAGGCGGGCGAGACGCCCGCCCTACCAGCTTTTCATGATTTGTGGGTGACCCGGAGGCCCATGAATGACTGTTCCTCATAATGAGCCAGGACCCGGCGAACCCGGGCTTCATCCCACCCTGGAGGAAAGTTGCTTTGTTTTTTCATTTTTTTTCCTGCGACGCCGCCTGCGATAGGCGATCAGAGGTTTTCCCTTCAATTCATAGGCGGTAATAACAAAAATGCTATTAGGCTGCGGGTCTGGAACATATATAAGCCGTAAATAACGTCCAGATAACGTCTGGCCAATAGCCACCCGGGAGCCTTCCTGGCCAGGATGGTCCTCCCCCGTTCTATTTAACACTTCTTCAACTTCTTTTTCACTTACTCCATGTTTATATATATGTTACTGACCCGTCTCTGGGTCAAGATAGAAACGGATATTCATCCCGTAGTCCTAAAGGTTATAGTCTGATAACCATCACTCCACCCAGTAATTCGGCGCTTCCTTCATGATGACTACGTCGTGGACGTGGGACTCTTTCAGGCCCGCGGGAGTGATGCGGACAAATCGGGCTTTTTGCTGCAGTTCCGGGATGGTGTGGCAGCCCACATAGCCCATGCCGGAGCGCAGGCCGCCCATCAGTTGGTAGATGACGTCCGGGAGCTTCCCTCGGGAGGGCACCCGGCCGACGATGCCTTCGGGCACCAGTTTGCATTCCAGTTCGAAGTCTTCCTGGCAGTAGCGGTCCCGGCTGCCCGCCTTCATGGCCTCCATGGAGCCCATGCCCCGGTAAATCTTGTAACTCCGCCCCTGAAAGATCACTGTTTCTCCGGGGCTTTCGTCGGTGCCGGCGAAGAGACTGCCGATCATCACCACCTCCGCGCCCGCGGCCAGGGCCTTGGTGATGTCCCCGGAGTACTTGATGCCGCCGTCTGCGACCAGGGGAATGCCCGCTTTCCGGGTGACCTTAGAGCAGTCCATGATCGCGGACAACTGGGGGAGCCCCACCCCGGCGATCACCCGGGTGGTGCAGATGGACCCGGGCCCCACCCCCAGTTTCACCGCGTCCACCCCGGCCTTGATCAGGTCTTCTGCTCCCCCCGCGGTGGCCACGTTCCCGGCGATCAACTCCGCCTGGGGAAACTCCCGCTTGGTGGCTTTCACCGCCTGTATCACCCGTTGGGAGTGGCCGTGCGCGGTGTCAATGACGATCACGTCCACCCCGGCCTTGAGCAGAGCGTCCAGCCGGGCCTCCCGGTCCGGGCCCACTCCCACCGCGGCCCCCACCCGCAGGCGGCCGAATTCGTCCTTGCAGGACTGGGGATACTTGCGAATCTTTTCGATATCCTTGATGGTAATCAGGCCCTTGAGATTGTATTCATCATCCACCACCAGCAGCTTCTCAATGCGAAACTTGTGAAGCAGGGCCTTGGAATCCTCCAGGGTGATACCCACCGGTGCGGTGACCAGGCGGTCCTTGGTCATCACCTCCTTGACCTTCTGGTCCAGGTTGGTCTCAAAGCGCAGGTCCCGGTTGGTGACGATCCCCACCAGGCGCTGGCCTTCCACCACCGGGATGCCGGAGATGCGGTAGCGCTCCATCAGGTCCAGGATCTTGGCAATGCTCTCCTCCGGACCGATGGTCACCGGATCGATGATCATCCCGCTCTCCGACTTCTTCACCTTTTCCGCCTCCAGCACCTGGGCGGGGATGGTCATGTTGCGGTGGAGTATGCCGATGCCCCCTTGCCGGGCCAGAGAAATGGCGGTGTCCGCTTCCGTGACCGTGTCCATGGCCGAACTCAACAGGGGGATATTGAGCAGGATGCGAGGGGTGAGCCGGGTGGACAGGTCCACCTCGCTGGGTAAAACCGCGGACGGCCCCGGCACTAACAACAGATCATCAAACGTGTAAGCATAAGAAATCGGCTCTGGCATCGGTTTTTCTCCACAAGGATTGAATTATAGAATCTGGAAAGACCTTCGGCCCAAAGTGTCAAGTTTCATTATTTTAATGATTTCCATCTAAGGTGAAAAGCTTGGGAATAGGGAGGTATTTCCCGCCTTTTCTAAAGGGGTGGCAGGGGGGAATTTAGGCAACCTATTGAAAATCCCCCTAAATTACCCTTTAGAAAAGGGGAGCTTAAATACCGTTATTCGGGACAACTTCTGAAATAATTATCATATCATTTATAAACATCAACCCCAGCTTAATCCCCCAAATTCTCCGCTATCTCCCCCAATACCCCCTCCAGCAGACCGGCGTCGATGGTTACAAGAGAGTCTTGCCGGAATATTTCCAGGATAGTCAAGACAATCAGGACCCCGGCCACCATCACCCCGGCCTTGGCGGGTTCCATGCCCGGGAGCCGGGCCCGTTCGGCTTCCGGCAGGCGGCAGAGGAGTTCCGCCAATTCCGCCACCTGCGCCCGGGTCAGGATCAGGTTATTGACCCGCTGCGCCTCATACCGGCGCATTTTCAGAGCCAGGGCCGCCAGGGTGGTGACCGCGCCCGCGGTGCCCACCAGGCGGGGGGTGGCACTCAGGTGAGGTTGGAGGTTTTGCCGGTAAAATTCCCCCAACCTCTCCTTTATTTCCTGCTTCAGGGCCGCCACCGCGTCCGCCCGGGGCGGATCTCCCAGGGGCCGGGCCTGGCTCAGGGTCAGCACGCCCAGGGGCAGGCTGGCGAACTCCGGCTCCCGTCCCTGGCGGATGAGAGCCCATTCGGAACTACCGCCGCCCACGTCAAAGACCACCAACTCCGGGGCCGCCAAAAATTCCGGGGCCAAGGCCGAGAGCACGCCTTTAAGGGAGAGCCGGGCCTCTTCCTCCGGGGGCAAGACCCGCACCGGTAGGCCCAACTCCTGGACCTGCTGCACAAAAACTTCCCGATTCCGGGACTGGCGCACCGCTTGGGTGGCCACCGTCCGGGAGACGTCCACCCCCTGGGCCCGCATTACCCGTACGAAGCCTTTAAGTGCTTTGAGGGTGCGGGTCATGGCCTCCGGGGCCAGGGTGTCATTCCGGGCTAACCCCTCCCCCAAGCCAGTGACTTCCCGGTAATGAGCCAATACCCGGAAACGCCCTGGTCCGGTGAGCTCGGCCACCGCCAACCGCACCGTCAAAGACCCCAAATCCACCGCCGCGAAGCGTAGCGCCATTTCTCAGATGGAATCCGGGGGAGGGGATAGTGTCATGATTCATAAATTGGGTAATAAATTGGGAAGGCATCCGGATAGTGGGTTTTTAAGTCCCCCTTTTCTAAAGGGGGATTTAGGGGGATTTTCAACAGGTCGCATAAAATCCCCCCTAACCCCCCTTTAGAAAAGGGGGGAAATACTTCCCATTTCCCAGGCCGTTCACCTTAAATGGAAATCATCCAAATTATGAAGCAAAACACTACGGCCCATAGGCCCTTACCTTTTCCCCAAATCGACTCCTAACAATTTATTAGCTCATAAACCTCCGGCCAGGTGCGGTTTTTTTCGCCGCAGTCCAGGCCGTAGCCCACCAGGAAGCCTTTCTCCACGGGGAAGCCCACATAGTCCAGGGGGACTTCCACTTGCCGGCGTTCCTTTTTATCGATGAGACAGCAAATCTTCAAGGAGCGGGGGTGGTGGGTGAGGAGGTGTTTGCGCAGGAAGTCCAGGGTCAGGCCCAGGTCCACGATATCTTCCACAATCAGCACGTCCCGGTCTTTCAGGGGTTCTTCCACGTCCTTGGTGATATGGATCTCCCCGGAAGAGGTGGTGCCCGCGCCGTAACTCTTGAGGCGGACGAAGTCCACCTCCACCGGGAAGGGGAGGGCCCTGACCAGGTCGGCCAGAAAGATGAACGCGCCTTTCAGGACGCCCACCAGCACCGGGTCACGGCCGGCGTAATCCCGGCTGATTTGGGTCGCCAATTCCTTGACCCTCCGGGCAATGTCTTCGCGAGATATGAGACAGCGCTTCTGAGCCTGCATCGCCCCTCCTTTGCTGATAAAAAATATCAAAGAAGCTGGGGATGTCAAACCGAAATTCCTGGGTGACCGGGGAGAGGGACAGGTACTTTAGATTTTTGCATGCCATTCGCTTAAGGGGGTTAGGGGTCAGGGGCCAGGGGTTTAGTGGGGAGTGGAAGCAGAATGGGGAGTGGAAATATATGTAAAAGTCTTTAATGCTCTGGTTGACGTGCCAGTACAGGTGATGGCCTATTTAAAAGGTTTGTCGGAAAGCGAGATTGCCGGCATTCGCCGGCAACCCCTGCTTATTTCCATGATGGACCTGGTCTAGAATAATTATTTGGTTGAGGCTATTCATCCAACGAGTTGAGCTGAACAGTCTCTATGGGCACTATCGATTATATTCCCGGAAGTATTGATTGCTCACTATTCGCGCACCAGTTCGGCGCTATAGATGAAGGCGCCGTCCCGCTTTACCATCCGGCCGTTCCGGCGCTCAATGATCCAGCCGCTCTCTCCTTTGCCGCCGAAGGGCCGACGCAGGGGGGTGAAGAGAAAATCCGGATTGTTATAGACATTGTCATAGACCATGCCAAAGGTCTCGGTCAGGGCCTCCCGGGCGCCGGGCGGAGGGGTGCCGAACCAGGCCACCAGGAAGGGGTAGCGGCTGGACAGGACCTGGGCCACCGCCTGGGCGTCGCTGTCCACCGGCGTCAGGGCCAAAAAGGGGCCGAACAGTTCCAGGTCCGGCGGCTCCGGGGTATCCACCAGGAAGGGCCCCTGCCACTGCCCGTCTCGCTGGGGGGTCGCCAGGAAACGGGGCTCCTTCAGGGCGGCCAGGACCCGGTCCAGGAGTTTGCGGGTGCGCTCCGTCTTGATGGGGCCGATCCAGGTGGCTGGGTCCCGGGGGTCTCCCACCTTGATCTCCGGTAGGCGCGCCAGGATCAGGCGGCGCACTTCGTCAAAGATCTCCTCGTGGAGGTAGACCCGTTTGATGCTGGTGCAATATTGGCCGCCGTTGACGAAGGCCCAGCGCACCAGGAAGTTGACCGCGTCCTGCAGGGGGGCGTCCCGAAAGAGCAGGACGGGCGGCAGGCCACTGGGCCCGGCAAAGAAGATTTTGTCAAAGGCCGCGGCCTCATTGGCGTAGGCGGCCCCTACCGCGCCGCCCCCGGAGATGAACAGCACCCGCACTTCAGGGTCCTGGACACACTGCTGCCCGAAGGTGCGGTTGTCCAGGCCTACCACCACCTGTAACTCCGGGAAAGGGGCCACCATCTCCGCCAGCAGGCGCGCAGTGCGGGGGGTCTGGGAGGAGCAGGAGAAGCGCAGGCGGTTGCCGCCCAGGATGGCGCCCCCTCCCACCCGGGCCAGCACCACCGGGGCGGCGTCATAGGGAAAGACGGCCGCCACGGTGCCATAGGGAGATTTGCCCTCAACGTAGGGAACTTCCACGGCCATGGTCCGCAGGTGCTCCACGGCCAGGTCCACTTCCAACCCGGCGATGCGGCAGGGAGCGCCGATATCATCGCCTTGCGCCTCGATCAGGTCATTCCGGCGCCTGGCCAGGGCCTCGCCCAGTTCGGCCAACAACTCCAGGCGGCCTGCAATGGTGTCTGCCATTTTAAAGAAAATTTCCTTTTTGAATATTAGTAAGCCGCAAGGCTTTAACCGAGATTATGCGGCAAGCTTGGCCCCCCAGCCCAGAAATGCTTTTGGGGAGACTTCTCTCCGAGTGGCACCCAGTCAAGCTTCCTATTTTGCAGCAAAATTGTCATATTAAAAGAATGATAGCACAAATTGCCATGAAATTGTCAACCTAACAGCCGGGCATAGTAATTTTTCCAAAAATTTGGGCATACCTGCCCCTCAGAATCAGGATCCTTCACTTTCGTGGAGTTTAAGGACCCCAGGCCAGCACCGCCCGGTAATGGTGAGCCAGGGGAAAGGCCGAGGCGATAAGCACATACCACCGCCGGGCGTGGTAAGAAACCCTGGCCCCCACTTTGATCAGACGTTTGATCAACCAGTCGATGGACCGTTTCACTTCTTCGCCCCAGACATAGAACTGCCGTATCATATGGAGAAGGTTATAGGCCAGAACCCCCATCGTCAGCCGGGCTTGGTTGGCCTCGAACCGTTGACAGCTGGTCTTGTCCCAGCGCAGGGTGTTTTTGCCTTCCTTGATCCGGTTTTCCGCATCCCCCCGGCCGTTATAGATCTTGATCACCTTACTGGCCGGCAGCCTGGAGCTGTTGACCACAGAGCCGATGCGGGGGAATAACTCGCCCCGGTGCCACTCGATCTTGGCCACTACCCGTCGTGGCCGGCTCCAACTCTTAGCCTGGTAGTGCAGATCAACGATCTTGACCTGGATGCCGCTCTTGGGCGGTCTGCCCACCGGACGACTGAGGTGCGGTGCCACCAGCTTATCCAGGTTCTCGTTGGCTGGTAACCGAATGAAGTAGGTGATGCGCTGGTCCTCGCAGTACTCGTAGATTCCATGGGATCGATGATCCTAAAACGCTCGTCTATCTCTCGCATCAGGAGAAAACCAACGTCTGAGGTGATCTTGGCCCCCTGGAAATCGATCATGATGGCCCGATTAAAATCCGGCCGGATTACCTCTTTCTGGCTTTCACCATTAGCGAGCACCTTGGAGACCCCCGATTTGCTAAATATACCTCCTTATAACAAGCAGTTGGACATATTTCCATTATAATTTGCGGCATAATCCGGGGTAAAATTGAACACCCTGCCCCCTAACTTCTGACCCCTGACCCCTAAACTCTTTACTTCTTATCCGGGCGGAAGACGCCGTCCCAGTCGCTGGGGGGTGGAGATTCCTGGAATTTCCGGCAGAGGTCAATAAACATTGGGGCCGGCCCGTCTTCCGGGAGGTGTTCCAGGACTGCGGCGAACGCGGGCTCGGCCCGGCTGAACGCCTTTTCCCGGAAGAGCTGGAGGCCCCGGGCAAATTCCTCCCGGCCCGCGGCCTGCTCAGGGGTCAGTTCCCCTTTCAGAGCCAGCACTTCGTAAACGGTCACCGGGGCCGCCCGGCCTTTGACGGCCACCCAATCCAGTTCCCGAAATTCCACCAGGTCGCGGCATTCCTGCACGGTGGCCTCGCTGGCCATGATGGGGGTGCCATAAAACTTGTTCAGCCCTTCCAGGCGGGAAGCTAGGTTTACACTATCGCCAATGGCCGTGTAATCAAAGCGTTTCTGGGAACCCAGATTGCCGACGATGGCTTCGCCGGTGTGAAGGCCCATACGGAGGTTAAGGCGCGGCAAGCCCCGATCCGCAAATTGCCGGTTCAGGTCTTGCAGGGCCGCGGCCTGGCGCAGCGCCGCCCGGCAGGTCAGTACCGCCTGGTCTTCTTGATCCAAAGGCGCGCCCCAGAAGGCCATGATCGCGTCGCCTTCGAATTTGTCCACCATGCCGTCCTCTTCCAGGATGATATCGGTCATCCGGGAGAGATAGTCATTGAGGAGGGCCACCACTTTTTCCGGGTCCAGGCGCTCGGACAGGGTGGTAAAACCCGCAAGGTCGGAGAAAAAGATGGTGATCCGGCGGCGTTCGCCCCCTAATTTCAGCTTTTCCGGGTGCTCCAGGAGGTGGTTGATCACCACTTCGGACATGTACTGGGCGAACATGCCACGGATGGCGTGTTTTTGCCGTCCTTCGGTGGCGTAGCTGTAAACCGCGGCCAGGGCGAAACTAAAGTTCAGGGCCAGATCCGGCAGCAAGGGATCGGCGTACCAACTCCGGGTAAAGGCGAAAACACAGAGGGCCACGTGCAGGGCGTTAAAGATGACCAGGGCCCCCAGGTTGGCGATCAGCCCGGACATCCCGGATACGAAGAGCACGGTCAGGACCATCGACCCAACGAGAACCAGGGTCCAGGCCCACCAGAGCCACGCAGGCACGGTCTTCAGAAAATCCCCCTGGAGCAAATTGTCCAGCAAGGTGGCGTGGACTTCCACTCCCGGGTAGATCGCGCTCACCGGGCTGGCCTTCAGGTCGAACAAACCCGGGGCCGTGAGGCCCACGAAGACCCATTTGCCGGCCAGGGCCTCCGGGGGGACCAGGGATGGGTGGCCATGGAGGAGGCGATACTCGGATTGGATCAGGTTGGCCGCGGAGAAGCGCTGATGGCTGCGAGTGGGCCCCCGGTACTTGAGCAAAAACTGTCCCTGGGCGTCCAGGGGAATCCGTCGGTCCCCCTGGACCAACGCCCCGTCCTGGAACCGCCACGGCGCCTCCTGATCAAAGGATTGGAACGCGGCGAAGGCCAGCAGCGGCAGCCAGCGGCCTTGGAAAGGCAGCACCAGGGGGATGCGGCGATAGATGCCGTCGATATCCGGGGGGGATTGGACGTTCCCCAGGGTCCGGGCCGCGGCCACCAGGGGAGGGATGGGGGCCAGCAGGGACCGGTACTTGATGCTTTCCGGGGGAGGGGTCCCGGAGATGGCCAGCGCCGCCTTGTCCAGAAGTTCCGTCGTCCCGGGGGAGGAAGGTTTGTCCTCCCGGGAAAGAAAGAAGGGAAAAATCACGTTGCCCGCGGCGGCCGCGGCCTCGGCGAAGCGCCGGTCGTCGTCCGGGCCGTAAGAAGAAGCCTCGGTGTAGAGGATGTCGAAGATCACCGCCTGCGCGCCGCTCCGGCGGCAGAAATCGATCAGCGGAGCGTAGATTTGGCGGGGCCAGGGCCAGGTAACGCCCTGGGCTTTAAAAAAATCCAGGTCCGGCTGGTCCACGGTGACCACCACCACCTGGGGACTGGCTTTGGGGAGGGGCGCCTGGCGGAAGAGCAGATCCAGGGTCTTGAGGCGGTAGGGGGTGAGGACCCCGGAGAAATCCAGACCCAGGACCAGCAGCAGGGCGGCCAGAATGAGGACCGCGCCGGCTTTGATTTTAGTTCTGGTGGTGTAAATCGCGAAGCTATCCACGGGAGTACGCCTGACTTTTGAGCATATCAGGAAAGTACCGGGGGATAAAGAGTAAGTTGATCGGTTTCATGTGATTAAAATATTTTTCACACAATCTTTTATCTATACTAAATAGCTTATATAGATTATAGACTGATATACCAACCAAAGGCTTTTGTCGGCATTGACTTGGAGATAAAGGGTAATAACATTTAAACAATAATAATTTGCCGGAAACCTGAGCTTCCGGGCATTAGAGCGGACACATCAATCATCCAGGGCCAGAAATCGTGGCTCCCCAATATTCTTAATATCCTTATCGGGAGGGCGGTATGAACAGGTATGGTCTAGGGAGAATATTGCTGATGGGGCTGGTGGCCCTGGGATTGACGGCCTGCGGCGAGCGGCCCATTGACGTGGAGGCCCTGAAAAAGGAGCCGAAAAAGTACGTGGGCTCGGATACCTGTAAGATGTGCCACCTGGAGCACTTCGACTCCTGGAAGATGACCCTGCACAGCCGGATGTTGCAAGACGCCCAGAAGAACAAGGATGCCATTGTCGCCCCCATCGACGAGAAGGCGATCCGGGCCGATCTGGCCAAGGCGAAGCTCAAAATCCCGGTGGATCAGGTCTTTATCCCCAAGGAGGACGAAGTCAAGTATACCATCGGCAGCCAATGGAAACAGCGCTTCTTAGTGGAAAGGAAGGGAAAGCTATTCATTGTCCCCATTCAGTATAATATGGAAACCCACCGCTGGGTGCCTTTTGGCGAGGGAGATCCCGAATGGGATAAAAAACCGTGGATTGTCAGTTGCGGCGGCTGCCATGCCACCGGCGTGGACCTGGAGAAAAGTACCTTTGTCGAACCGGGGGTGGGTTGCGAAGCCTGCCACGGCAAGGGTTCCTGGCATGCGGCTCTCCCCAAGACCGCAGTTTTCGAAAAGCGCCAGACCATCATCAACCCGGCCAAGCTCACCATGGGGGTGGCGGTTCAGATCTGCGGCTCCTGCCACACCCGGGGCTCATCCACCAAGGTGAAGGGAGCCGGCTGGCCGGTGGGTTATGAGCCCGGCAAAGCCTTCGGTCCCAACTACAAGGAGACCACCTTTGCCGCCGGCGATACGAAGATGGTGTACGCCAATGAGTTTGCCAAGGGCCATCACCAGCAATATCTGGATTGGAAGCAGTCCGTGCACGCTAAAGAAGGCGTGACCTGCACCTCCTGCCACTACGTGCACCAGATCGGGGTTCCTCCTACCCGGTCTCAGACTTTGTCCGCCGGTTCCAAGCAGTGCCTTACCTGCCACGTGGAAGTGAACAACAATCTGGCGCACTCTATCCATTCTTTTGCCAACTGCATAGGCTGTCATATGCCCCGCATCGCCTCCAGCGCGGAATCCGGCGATATTCACAGCCACGTCTTCGCGTGCTTGCTGCCCAAGGATACCCTGGCCAACCCGGTGATCCCCAATTCCTGCGAGACCTGTCACAAGCACAAAGGCCAGGATCTGAAAAAGCTGCAAGCCGCGTTCGATGCCCTGACGGTGCTGCCCAAGCCGGTCGGTTCGCCGGTAAAAGTGGATATGCCGCCGGAGGCCCCCAAGGCGGCCAAACCTGCCCCTAAAAAAGTGGAGGCCCCTAAACCTGCCACTGAGGCTCGCAAGGCGCCTCCCAAAGAAGCGGGTAAAAAATAAGGAGAACGGCTATGCACCTGCGGAGGCTGCTCCGGAAGGCCGTTCTCCAGGCAGCCCTGGGGCTGCTGGGGGCCCTGGTTCTGTGGCCCCCGGCAGCGCCGGCCCAGGAGGAGGTCACCTCGTCCATCCGCCGGTACCGGGAGCGGGAACTCAGCACCGGCTACTACGAGGAATACGAAGTCAAACCCCGCCGCGTGCGCCCCTTCGTGGGGGCCCCGGAAGTGGTGCGGCGGTACCCATCTGTTACTCCTTACCGGCCCCGGGCCGCGGTGGAGCCTAATGTCCGCTCCCGGATGGAAGATTCCCACGCGGGTATTCAGTTCTACGAACTGCGGCGGTGCGAAGAATGCCACGTGGAGGAGGCCAAGCACAGCCACACCACCCGGGGCAACCTTACCTGCCGGCAGTGCCACGGGGGTGAGCCTATTGCGGGCATCAACTACTACTACTCGCCCCTGAACCCCATCCGCCGGCACGCTTATGTGTGCAGCAAATGCCATGAAGGGGCAAATATCTCCTTTGCCACCTATCTGGTGCATGAGCCCAAGGCGGGGGACCCCGCCACCCGGAAGACCTTTGCCTCCCTGTATTACAGCAACTGGTTCATGTACCTGTTGATCGTGGGCACCCTGGCCTTTTTCGGCCTTCATACCCTCATCTGGGTGGGCAAGGAATCTTACCACGCCATGCGCGAGAAAATGAAGCCGGAGCCCCAGGCAAAGTCCCCTCCCGAGAAGCCGGAACCAGAGGAGCCGGAAAATGAATGACCAGGTGCGGATAGTCCGGTTCAATATCTTTGACCGCGTCTTCCATGTCTTCATCATGGTGACCTTCCTGATCCAGGCGGTCACCGGCATGGGGCGCCTGCTGTACGCCACCAGTTGGGGGAAGTTCGTCGTCAACCTCTTCGGCGGCTATGGCGGCGCCACCACCGTCCACAATACGGTGGGCATCCTGATGATCATCGGCTTTGTGATTCACATCGCCTACGTGTTAGCCAAGGTGGAATGGAAATCCTGGCGGAAAAGCTTGTTTGATGCGGATTCCCTGGTGCCCCAGCGGGCGGATGTGGTACACCTGGGACAAAAGGTGCGCTGGTTCTTCGGAATGGGGCCGCCCCCGGCCTTCGACCGCTGGACCTACTGGGAGAAGTTCGACTACTGGGCGGTTTTTTGGGGGTTGCCGCTTCTGGCAATAACCGGCTTGCCGCTCATGTATCCGCTGGCAGCCAGCCGCATCATGCCCGGCTGGGTCTTGAATGTCCTGGTTCTCTTCCACCGGGCCGAGGCCCTGCTGGCCATGCTCTATATCTTCATCATCCACTTCACCATCGGCCACCTGCGCCGGGGCATGTTTCCCATGAATGAATGCATGTTCGCAGGCAGCGTGGAACTGGAAAAGGAGCGGGAGGAAAAACCCCTGTGGATCGCCAGGCTAGAGGAGGAGGGGCGGCTGGAGGAGGCCATAGTCCCGGGGCCGCCCTATTGGTACCGGGTGATGTATTTCATCTTCGGCTATACGGCCCTGATTGTCGGCCTGTATCTGCTGCTCACCATTATTATCTACCGAAATTACATTGAATGGCACTGAGGAGCCCGGGTGAGGTTTCACCCGGGCCACAGTTTGCCGTCCTTGATCAAGAGCAGCCGGTCCCCCAGCCTTTCCGCCTGGGCCGGATCATGGGTCACCATGATAATGGTGGCCTTTTTTTCGGCCTTCAGGTTCATGATGATGTCTTCGATGATCTCGGTATTTGCCTGATCAATGGACGCGGTGGGCTCATCCAGGAAGATGACCTCCGGTTCCAGGACCATGGCCCGGGCCAGACCCAGGCGCTTGCTCTGGCCGGTGGAGAGGTCGAGAGCCCGTTGCCGCTTCTTTTCTACCAGACCCACCGCCTCCAGAGTAGCATCCACCTTCGCTTGTATCTCCTTCCGGTTGATGCCCCGGATTTTCAAGCCGTAAGCCACATTATTGAAGACCGAAGTGTTGAAGACCCCGACGCCGGGCAAAAGCAGAGTAATTCGGCGTTTTAAATCCAAATCAAGGGGCAGGGGCCGGCCGTCGGCCAGATAGTTTACCCGGCCCCGGTCCGGGGCCTCCAGCAGGGCGCAGATCCTTAACAGGGTGGACTTGCCCGTGCCGTTGGGGCCCATCAATACGTGGGATAATCCGGTTTCGAAGACCCAGGAGCAATCCCGCAGAATAACCTGGCCGTTATAGGCCTTGGAGATTTGGGCCAATTCCAGGCTTAATCCCATAAAATGACCCCGGAGCCGGTTCGGCCCATCTTCTGCAAGGTCCGGAAGGCCACGTTGATCATGAGCGACAGGCCCAGGAGGATGATCCCCAAGGCAATGGCCAGATCGAAATTCCCTTTATCCGTTTCTAAAGCGATGGTGGTGGTCATCACCCGGGTATAACCGGCA
Source organism: Deltaproteobacteria bacterium (assembly GCA_016208235.1). Taxonomy (GTDB): domain Bacteria; phylum Desulfobacterota; class Desulfobaccia; order Desulfobaccales; family 0-14-0-80-60-11; genus SURF-52. The sequence continues at coordinate 11,818 of JACQYN010000087.1, read as the reverse complement.
ATGTTGCCCCCCACCATGATCACCGCGCCCACCTCCGCGGTGACCCGGCCCAACGCGGCGATGCCCCCGGTCATAATCCCGTACCGGGCTTCCCTGATGACGGTCAGGGCCTCTTGCAGGGGATTGGCCCCTAAGACCTGGGCCGCCTGCCTGATAATGGGATTCACGTTGACGATGGCGGTATGGGACAGGGAAGTGACTATGGGAAAGGACAGGATTAACTGAGCGATGATCATGGCTCCGGGGGTATAGAGAAGCTCCATGAAGCCCAAGGGGCCGCTGCGGGAGAGCAGCAGATAGACAAAGAGTCCCACCACCACCGGGGGCAACCCCATGCCGGTATTGATCACGCTGAGGATCAGCCCCCGAAGAGGTAGTCTTTTGAGAGCCAGCAAGGCCCCCAGGGGCAGGCCCAGGATGAGGGCCAGCAGCAAGGCCGCGGCCGAGACCTGGAGGGACAGCCAGATAATTTTTAACAATTCGGGATCAAGCGCGGTGATCAGCTTAAACGCGCTGCTAAATCCCTGGAGTATAGTATCCATGCTAACGCCAAAAGTAAGGGCAGGCCGAACCTAAAATGCGCCCACGGCCTGCCCTGGGAAATTTCTATTTCGCATTGGGAATGAAGAGTTGGTTCCCATGCTTATCTTTGAAAGCCCCGATGGCCTGTTGGCCTTCCGGGGAGATGAGCCAGTTAGTGAAGACCATGGCCTCCTTGAATTTGGCCTTCTTGTGTTTTTCCGGATTCACCGCCATCACCCCGTATTGATTAAAGAGGACGGGGTCGCCTTCCAGGACCACCACCATCTCCAGCTTGTCTTTGTCCTTGGTAGCCAGCCAGGTGCCCCGGTCGGTGAGGGTATACGCCCGCTTCTCGTTGGCGATACGCTGGGCCTTTTCCATGCCCTGGCCCACCTCCAGGTACCATTTCTTCCCCTTGGGATCGAGGCCCGCGGCCTTCCAGAGGGCCAACTCCTTGGTATTTGTGCCGGACTTATCCCCCCGGGAGACAAAAGGCGCTCCCTGGGCCGCGATCTTCTTGAAAGCCTCCGCCGCGGATTTCATGCCCTTGATCTTTAAGGGGTCATTGGCCGGGCCGATGATGACGAAATCATTGTACATCAGGTCATGGCGGTTGACGAAGGCTCCTTCTTTTACGACCTTCAATTCCTGCTCCTTGGCGTGGACCATGACCACGTCCGCGTCGCCCCGCTTGCCGATTTCAATGGCCGCGCCGGTGCCCACGGCCACCACGTCCACCTTGATGCCGGTCTTCTTCTCAAAGATGGGCAACAGGTAATCGAACATTCCCGAATTTTGGGTGCTGGTGGTGGACGCGCACTTGATGCGGGTTTCCGCTGATGAGATGTTGGCAGCAATCAAAAGTGATCCCAGCAAAACCAAGATTGACGTTTTTCCCATTTTATCCCTCCTCTTTGGCTGTCTTAATCAGATAAGGGGGTGCCTGGAAGAAGCGCTATTTAATTAATAGAATAGCGAATTGCAAAAAAAACAGAGTATTTCAACCCTCTTGATTTGTTAACCATTCCTGGAACTTACCGGCCATGTCCCAAAAATTGGCGACTGCCGCCTCACCCGCGGGGGTCAGCCAGGCCCGGCCGCCGTTTTTCCCCCCAAAGGTCCGGGCCACCAGGTCTTCCCCGGCCAGACGGTTCATGTCGGCCACCAGGGACCAGGCATGGCTGTAAGCCATCTCCATGGAACGGGCCGCGGCGGCGATGGAACCCAGTTCCCGGATTCGCTCCAGGAGCACCACCCGCCCCCAACTCAGGAAGGTTTCCCCGTCTCTTTCCAACCAGAGGCGCCCTTTGATCTGCACCCCGGCAGCCGGAGAGCTGGCAGCCAGGGCGGTGCCCCGGCCATGATCTTTTTTCTTGATGGCCATATCGCTATTCTTAAAAAAAAATAGCAAATCTCCTTAGAGAACTCAACATTTTTTCCGGAATTTTTGAGCGGAGAAGGAATCATGGCCGGGAAGGATAGGGGAGGAGGGAATTGACATCCGGATGCGGGTAGAAAGGAGGGTGGGGGGCGGGGCTACAGGAGGGCATAGAAGCCCGCCCTGTCGGCTCTATCTCCGCCGACGACTCTTTTTCAGAGGCCCCGGTAATTTTTGGAGGAAGAACTGTAAAAAAAGTGCTCCCTTCTGCCAAAATTTCTGCTAAAATTCTTTTCTTTTTCCCAATTTTACCGAAATAATTTATACATGGAGATACATGTGAATTGGGGATGGGGCGTTTCTCTTGACTTGACTTGACAAAATTTATTATTAACTAAACGATAGATACATGCAGGCTACCTAAACATCAAGAGTCTCGGCTCGGCGGCAATCAGGGGGAGGAGTGCGGTGACAACCGGCGCCGCATTGGTTCGCCGCAGGATGATCTCATTTCGCCATATTTTCTCCCCCCAATTTAAGACAAGGGAATAACTTGCCGGAAAATTCCGAATCGTCACGAACCTGTCAGAGTCTGATCCGCAGGCTGCAACGGTTCGCTTGGCCCATCATTGCGATAGCTTTGGTGCTGGCCGGGCTTTCGGTCTATTATGCCGTCACCCACCTGGCCTTCCGCACCAACCGCAGCGACTTGGTGGCCAGTGACCAAAAACTCATCGCCCGCAGCGACCAACTGGATAAGGCCTTCGGTTCCCATGACGGGCTGATGGTGGTCGCGGAAAACGGCCATCGCAGTAACTCTATTGCCTTTGCCGAAGCTCTCGCCAAGGAACTGCGCCGCTATCCCCGGGAATTTCCCGAATTTTTCTACCGGCTGGAACCGGACAGATTCAAGCAATGGGCCTTACTTTATCTGGAGCCCAAGGAACTGGCGAAACTCAAAACGAATCTGCTGGAGAATCGCCAGGTCTTGGAGGGACTGGCCGCCAACCCCAATCTCGCCGGATATTTTCAGGTCATTAACGGGGAAATCACCCGCTCCATGATCGGCCACCTCTTCACGGAATTTCTGGAAGAGGGCAAGGCTGAGGAAAAGCTGCCGGACCTTTCTTTCCTGAACGCCACCTTGAGGCAGTTGCAGCAGCGGCTGGAAGGAGACCGGACCTATGTCTCCCCCCTCAAGAGTTTCTTCCCGGGGGAGCTGACCGATCTTTCCCAGGAAGGCTACCTGTTTACCGAAAACGACAAGTACCTGCTCTTCCTGATTACTCCCGAAGAAGACGGGTATGCCACCTCCAGCCGCACTCTGACTCTGCTGCGGCAGATTGTGGGCCAAGTCAAAGCCAGATTTCCCCATATTAAGGCAGGAGTGACCGGACCCGTGGCCCTGGAAGCCGACGAGATGTCCGGGGCCATGAAAGACATCGCCCTGGCCACCTGGCTCTCTCTAATGGGCCAGATGCTGCTGCTCATCATCTTCTTGCGCAGCCTGAAACGCCCGCTGCTGGAGTGCGTGGTATTGGTCACCGGTCTCTGCCTGACCTTCGGGGTGGCCACCCTGGTGGTGGGCCATCTCAATCTCCTCTCCATGGTCTTCGCGCCCTTGATGCTGGGGCTCACCATCGATTATGGGATCCATTGGTTTTGCCGACTGGAAGAGGAACAGAAAAACCAAAAACGCTGCACCCTGGAAACCCTGGGCTATACGCTGCAGCGGGCCGCGCCCGGGATTATTTACGCGGCGGTGGCCGCGGCCTTCTCCTTCCTGCCCCTGGTCTTCACCGGCTTTAAGGGGCTGGCGGAGATGGGGCAGATTCTCGCCTTGGGCATGCTGCTGATGCTGGTGGTTACCCTGGTGCTGCTGCCGGCCCTGGTCATGGTTACCGAAAAGTGCCGTCCCGCCCAGACGCCCCATGAAAGCGGCAGCCCCCGCCCCTTCCTGGCCCTGTCCTGGAAGCGCCCGGGGGTGATCGCAGTCCTGGGATTGGGGATGATGGCCCTGGGAGGCTTTAGCCTATCCCACGTGAATTTCGATCTGAACCCCTTGCACCTGCAAAATCAGAATACGGAATCGGTGGCCTGGGAAATGAAGTTGCTCAGGGATTCCCGTTATTCCACCGCGTACGGGGCCTTGACCGCCAACTCCCTGCCGGAGCTGGAAGCCAAATCCCAGAAATTAAAAGAGTTGGCCACCGTCTCCCACGTGGAGTCGGCCTTATCCTTTCTGCCCAGCGGGGTGGAAGCCAAACGGAGCATCCTCCAGGAACTGGGGCCGATATTTGCCCAGGTGGAATTTCCCGGAGCCCCTTCCAACCCCTCTTCTCCCCAGGAGCTGTCCGGGGTGCTGAGGCGCATCAATTTTAAACTCTCGCAGGCTCGGAATGGCCTGGAAAACGCCGAAGACTCGGTCACCAAGTCCCAGATACTGGAGGCTACTTCCCTTCTCAACCGGATCATTGTTCTCCTGGGCCCCGAAAGCCACCCCGAGTCGGCGGCCAGGCTGGCTGATTTTGAGAAGCGCTTTTTCGGGGATCTCAAAGGCATGTGGGACCTCCTCAAAGAGAACCTGCTCGCGGCTCCCCCCAGTCTTAAGGACCTGCCTGCAGAGGTGAAGAGACGTTTCGTCAGTTCCCAGGGGGAACTACTCCTACGGGTCTTCCCTTCCCTGGATATCTGGGAGCAGGAGCCCCTGGAGAAGTTTGTCCGTGACCTCAAAAGCGTGGACGCCGAGGCGGTGGGGGACCCCGTCCTCCTCCATCACTTTAACCTGGCCTTCCGCAACGCCTGTTTGTGGGCCGCGGGCATGGCCCTGGCCGCCATCAGCATCATGCTCCTTTTGCTCTTCCGCAGCCTGAAACTGACTCTGCTGGCGCTGCTGCCTCTATTTGTCGGCACCGGCTGGACCCTGAACATCATGTGGCTGCTGGATCTGCCCTTCAATCAGGCCAATGTGCTCTTTCTGCCCTTGGTCTTGGGGGAAGGGATTGAGTTTGGCATCATCATCCTGGTGCGCTGGCAGATGGAGGAATCCGCCCGGGCCATCACCTTGCCGGCCAGCACCGCCAAAGGCGTGGCCCTGGCCGCTTTAACCACCACTTTGGGCTTCGGCAGCCTGATGATCTCCGGACACCGGGGGGTCTTCAGCCTGGGCCTGCTGGCCACCGTGGGCAGCCTCAGCGTGTTGCTGGCCTCCCTGAGTGTCCTGCCGGCCTTTCTGCGGCTTCTGGAAAAAAGCCATAAAGAAACTGTCCCCGCCTTTCCCCTGCCGCAAGTTGTGGGGCGTTTGCTGAATCAGCTCTTGGGATGGAAGGAAGCACGATGAAAAATCGGCTTTATATTTTTGGTCTGGCCCTGGTGATTCTTTGCCTGTTCGCTACTGCGGCTTTCGCGGTGACCCCCACCGCTTATGTGAAAGGGATTTTGGATCAAGTCATTGCTATTCAAAACGACCCGGCCCGGTCCGGACCGGAGCACAGATCGGCCCGGGCCCAGGCCATCCGCCAGATCATCCAAAAGAGTTTCGATTTTAATCTCATGGCCCAAAACTCTCTGGGTTCGGTGTATGGGGGCCTTAGCGCCGGCCAGCGCCAGGACTTCGTGAACACCTTCAGCTACCTGTTCCAGGATTCGTATACCCGCCTGGTCCTGGATTTCCTCAAAAAGGAGACCATCAAATACGAGCAGGAACGCCGGCAAGGCTCGGGAACCCGGGTGAATACCAAACTGATCCGCACTAACGAGACCATTCCCGTGGACTACTTGATGCGGCCCCAGGGCGACGGGTGGCTGCTTTATGATGTGATTGTGGACGGGGTGAGCATCCTGGACAATTATAAACGCCAATTCGCCCAGGTGATCAGAACCAATTCCTTTGATTTTCTCCTGAAAAAGATGAAGACCCAGAAGCAGGCTCTCCAGTATTCCGGATAGAATTTTAAACCGGGGCATGGGGGCCCGGTGGGGCGGGCCTCTGTGCCCGTCTATTGACCTTTCCTTTTTCGTCAAACTCTCTCTTCTAACCCATTCAGGATTACATTTTTTCACTTGATACCAAGTTGCTGTCAAAGCAGTAATATAATCTGTCATTCTGAACGGAGCGAAGCGGAGTGAAGAATCTCGTATTTTGAGATTCTTCGCTGCGCTCAGAATGACAATGCCACTCTTTTGACCGCAACTTGGTATTAAGGCTGAAACCGGGGTTTTCGCTTTTCCAGAAACGCAGTCACCCCTTCCTTGACGTCCGGGCTGGTGAAGCATAGAGCAAAGGTCTCGGCTTCCAGGGCGCAGCCGGTTTTTAAATCCACGTCCGCCCCCCAATCGATCACCCGCTTCACCGACTCCATGGCCAGCCGGCCTTTGGCGGCCAGGTCCCGGGCCGCGTTCCGGCATTCCTCCAGGAAGGTGTCCTCCGGAAATACCCGGGCCACCAGGCCCAGGGCCTTAGCCTCCTCCGCGTCGAAAAACCTCCCGGTAAGACATAGCTCTTTGGCCAGGCTTTTTCCCGCCAGCCGGGCCAGGCGCTGGGGGCCGCCCCAACAGGGATTGAACCCCAGGTTGATCTCCGGCGCGCCGAACTTGGCTTTTTCTGCGGCATAGATAAAATCGCAGGCCAGAGCGACTTCGAGGCCGCCCCCCAGGGCAAACCCGTGGACGCAGGCGATCACCGGGATAGGCAGCCCTTCCAGCTTAGAAAACAAATCCTGGCCCTGGACGGCAAGCTGACGGGCGCTCAAGGGATCCAGGTCCAGGAAGTGTTTGATATCCGCCCCCGCGATAAAGGCCCGTCCCTGGCCGGTGAGGAGCAATACCCGGATAGCTTTGTTGCCCCGCACTTCATCCAGAGCCTGGGAGAATTCGGTCAGCATCTCCGGGCTCACCGCGTTCAACTTCTCCGGCCGATTGAAGCTCAAAGTGGCTGCAGGTCCGTCAATGGTGAAGATCAGGGTGTTATAAGACATGACGTCCTCCTCCTGGCTTAGTGTCTGTTTTCCTAAATATAATGGGGATTTTATTTCCCCCCCCAATCCGGCCTTTTCCCTCAAATGGGGGATGGGTTAGGTGAAGGGGGAATTAAATCTCCTGTCCGGTTCCATAACTGCGTTATCGAATTTATGAAATAGAATATTAATTGTAATCGACCCGGGGCCGGCGCCGGGTCGGCCGGGGTTAAGAATCCAATGGCAGCCGCACCTCCTTGAGGGAGGCAGGCTGCCACCGGGGCCGTTGATCCCGATCGAGCAGCCGGGCCCGGATGCCTTCCAGGTAATCGGGATGGGCGATCATGAAGCGTGCGGCCCGGGCCTCCGCGGCCAGGACCTCCTCCAGGGGGCGGCCCTCGTTAAGGCGCAGCAGGCGCAAGGTCAGGACCAGGGCCGTGGGCGAACGGGCCTGGAGCCGTTCCCGGACCTCCGGGGCAAGCCGGGCATGGTCCCGGCAGCGGTCCAGGGAGTCCAGGATCTCCAGGACCGAAGTCTTGTTCGCAAAATGCCGGGCCACCCAGGCGTCCAGCTCGGGACGGGCGGGAATTTTCTGCTTGGCCCAAGGGGCCAAGCTTTCTTTAAGGCGGCGCACCGCTTCGTCTTTGGCAGGGGAAAGGTTCCCGGCCCCTTCCTTAAGCATCTTAAGGACCTCCGGGACTTTTGCCGCCTCGATCAGATGGGTGGCCAGCCCCACCCTGACGGCTTCCGGCCCCGGCATCTCCACCCCGGTCAGGGCCAGATACTCGGGGTAGCCGGGGGGACATTTGGCAAAGAGCCAACCCGTGGCTCCCACGTCCGGAAAGAAGCCGATGCCGGTCTCCGGCATGGCCAGGCGGGAGTCTTCGGTAACCACCACCAGGTCGGCTCCGGCCGCCAACCCCAGCCCTCCCCCCATGGTGATCCCGGCCGCCAGGGCGATAACGGGTTTGGGAAAACGGTGGATATCCAGGTCCAGGGCGTATTCTTCCTGGAAAAATTGCATGGCCCGGTCCCAGGATTTCTCCCGTACTAGTGGGACCAGGGCCTTCAGGTCCCCGCCCGCGCAAAACCCCCGCGCCCCCGCGCCCCTGAGGAGGACCAGCTTACAGCCCCCATCCGCCCGGGCGACATTAAGCCCCTTTTGCAGCCCGCGGATCATCTCCAGATTAAGAGTGTTGAGCGCCCGGGGGCGGTTGAGAACCAGCTCCAGCATCCCGCCATGGCGCTCCATCAGGATCTGGGGTTCGGCTGTATCCTTATCCCTAACCAATGTTTTCTCGGCCCGCCTCCTTGGTTTTCCCGCAGCCCTCCTTTCCTAATTTAATCAGAATTAATGAATTAGCCACATTCTTTCTCCAGGGATTTTCCTTTGACCTGCAGTTTATTAGAGGCAAAAATTTTATTGGGGCGGGTATGGTAATTATGCTATTTTCATCTAGATTTATGAATAAGATTGCCCGTAGCCGAGGTCTCTGATTCTGCTAATAATATAATAATAACTAGATTAAATAATCATGTTTATAAATAATGCGAAGATAAGTGAAGAACGTTCCGGTAATATTATTTATTGGGTATTCCTTGGCATTATCATTATTTTGGTTGTTTGCATCCGCGCCAGACTTTTGGATATCCCGTTGGAGCGGGATGAAGGTGAATTTGCCTATTGCGGCCAAATGCTTCTGCAAATGGTACCGCCTTTTAAAGCAGTATATACCATGAAACTTCCGGGGACTTGTTTTGCTTATTCTCTGATAATGCTTTTTTTGGGCCAGACCATTAAAGGCATTCATTTGGGTCTGCTTATCGTTAATTGTCTCTCCATCACCTTATTATTTCTGATTACCAAGAAATTATGGAACCCCCGGGCCGCGATAATCGCGGCTTTGAGTTATGCCTTCCTCTCCGTTGGTCCCACGGTATTGGGATTTGCCGCGCACGCCAGCCATTTTATTGTCTTGGCTACTCTGGCCGGGACCTGGATACTCCTATTTGGCCTGGAAAACGGGAGGTTGGCCCTCTATTGGGTAAGCGGTTTCTTATTCGGCCTGGCGATTCTCATGAAACAACAGGGCATTTTTTTTGTGTTGTTCGGAGGTTATTTAATACTGCACGCGGGTCTGGTCTCTCAGCCCGCAAGAATAAAGGCAATCGTCGGGCGCCTTTTGATTTTCGGCGCAGGCGCCATAATGCCTCTATTGTTGGTGGTGGCGATTGCCTTAATTAGCGGGACTTTTGATAAGTTTTGGTTCTGGACCTTTAAATATAGCGCGGCGTATGCCGGCGCGGTTCCTCTATCCAGGGGAATGGAAGAATTTAACCAGAGCTTGATAGAGGTTATTAACAGCTTCGCCCTATTATGGATAATGATGGCATTTGGTTTTCTGATTTTAATTATAGACAAACGACTTAGAGGCATAAGATGGATCGTCTTATCGTTCAGTATGTTATCTTTTCTTTCCGTATGCGCCGGTTTTTATTTTCGTAGCCATTATTTTATATTATTGTTTCCGGCCGGCGCCATACTGATTGGAGTGTTCATTGACTCGCTACAATATTATATATCTCAAAAATGTTCTTATAGAATAATAATATCTCTTCCTCTGCTAGGTTTATTTTTCGGAATAGTCCTGGGAGTAAATGCCCATAGAGATTATTTCCTCTCTGAAAAACCTGAGACTCTGGTCAAGACTATCTACGGTCCGAATCCCTTCCTCGAATCCCTTAAAATTGCCGAATTCCTGACGTCCCGAACCGGAGCCGGGGATAAAATTGCGGTGTTGGGATCAGAGCCGCAAATATTTTTCTATGCTCAGAGGAAATCTGCCACCGGGTATATTTACACTTATGAGCTGACGGGGAACCATGATTACAGTCTCTCCATGCAGAAAGAAATGATTGCCGAAATAGAGCGAGCCTCTCCCAAGTTTCTAATCTTTATTGGCATTATTTATTCCTGGTTAATTCAACCTGATTCCAAGACGCTCATTTTGAACTGGTTTCAGGATTATTCCCAGAAATATTACCACCTGGTGGGTAGGGTGGACATCGTCTCGGCCCGGGAAACCCGGTATTTTTGGGGGGGCGAGGCAGGGACCGGAAAACCTGAGTCACCGTTTTCCATTCTGATCTATGAGAGACGCCAGGCCCCAGACTGACGGCTACTTAAGTAATTGAATCAGCGCTCTCTTAAGCCTCTGTCGCTAAAAATGACCGCCGAGACGCTGAGGGCGCAGCTGGGTTTAGAGGCTAAAAAAGCTCTGCAGAATTGATTCCGGGTGAGGGAGCCAGGTGCGGAAACAGGCTGGAAATCCTGGTTCGCCGGCACCTGTCCCCCCCAACTCCTCATTTCATTGCACCTGGTCTTCTCCCGGGTCCACCTGGAATTTCAAGGCTGCGGGCCGCTGGGTCCGGTCGATGTAGCGGTTCCAGATGTCCCGGAGGTCCTGGATGGCTCGCTTCACCTCCAGTTCTACGCCTGCGGCCCGGAGTTGCCCCAGGCAGTAATAGAGCTCATTGAGCAGGCGGATCTGGGTGACGCTCACCACTTGCTCGAAATCCTCTTCCGCCAGGGAGGGGAGGTCCACTTTCTCGATTTCGGCCAGTTCGCTAAGGATTTCTTCGGCGATGCCGGTGAGCAGGTCCTGGTAGTAATGGGGGCCGCTGAGGTCCAGGACGCGGCCCCGGCTCATGGTAATGGCGGCAGGCAGGCTCATCAGCAGGCCAGAGCCTTGTCTTCCAGGTAACGGTAAATGGCGGTATCGTACTCGCTGGTGAGTTTGAAGACCTTTTTCGCCAGTTTGAAGCGGGTGCCCACGCTGGTGGCGCCCTTATTCAGCTTCATCTCTTCCATCAGGTGGTGATAATCCTGGGGGTCCACCACCACGGTGACTGATTGGTAATTCTTGGCCGCGGCCCTAAGCAGGGTGGGCCCGCCGATGTCGATGTTTTCGATGGCGTCTTCCAACATGCAGCCGGGTTTGGCCACTGTTTTCTCGAACTGATAGAGGTTGACCACCACCAGGTCGATGGGCTGGATCTGGTGTTTGTTCATCTGGTCCAGGTGTGCGGGCAGGTCCCGGCGGCCCAGGATGCCCCCGTGGATTTTGGGGTGCAGGGTCTTCACCCGGCCGTCCAGCATTTCCGGGAAGCCGGTGTAATCGGAGACCTCCACCACTTTAACCCCGCCATCCCGCAGCATCTTGGCAGTGCCGCCGGTGGAAAGGATTTCCACCTGGTATTTGGCCAGAAACTGGGCAAACTCCAACAAGCCGCCTTTATCCGTAACGCTCATCAAAGCCCGGGATATGGGTTTCATCATGTACCTCCGCAATTCTCGGATTTTTCTCGGGGAAATGCCTTTGATTATGGGCTAGGGGCCCTTGCTCTTCAGCCCTGGCCCGTTTTGGAAAGGACACTACTACAGGATCGGCGGTTATGCAAGATAGGAAAGCTATCAGCGGTCAGCTTTCAGCTTTCAGCAAAAGACAGGAAAGAGATGCGACTTTTAAAGATGACCCGCTGGACCGACATTTCCTGCCCCCTCACCAGGCCATTTTTCAGGAACCTCTATTTTTCTTCCCTGAGGCCGCGGCTTCGCGGTAAAATAAAATGAAGATTGGGGGGCAATCGGTTTAAAAATGATTAACCACAAAGGCACAAAGGCACAAAGGGGCACAAAGGAAAAAATATTTATGCCTTGGCAAAGCCAAGGCATAAATATAATTTTCTCTGTGAATCTTTGTGTCTCTGTGTCTTTGTGGTGAAATCTTTTTTCAGGGCTTATCTATGCGCTATGTAATCATCGGCGCCAGCGCCGCGGGCCTGGCTGCGGCTGAAACCCTGAGGCAGTGGGACCTCCGGGGCTCCATTACCTTGATCAGCGATGAGCCCCACCCACCCTACAGCCGCCCCCTGCTCACCTATCTGTTGAGCGGGGAGGTCA